>NZ_JAUSQM010000001.1:1585026-1902032 GCF_030811215.1 Nocardioides massiliensis | reverse complement strand
CGTCACGGTCAACCGGCGCTTCGCCGAGCGGGCCGCGGAGGTGGCAGCCGACGGCGCGACCGTGTGGGTCCACGACTACCAGATGCAGCTGGTGCCGGCGATGCTGCGCGAGCTGCGCCCCGACCTGCGCATCGGCTTCTTCCTCCACATCCCGTTCCCGCCCGCCGAGCTCTTCAGTCAGCTCCCCTGGCGCCGGCAGATCCTCGAGGGACTCCTCGGCGCCGACCTGGTGGGCTTCCAGCTGCCGGGCGCGGCGCAGAACTTCGTCCGGCTCGTGCGCCAGCGCGTGGGCCACAAGACGCATCGCGACAACGTCTATCTGCCCGACGGCCGGGTCGTGCAGGCGGGTGCGTTCCCGATCTCGATCGACACCGCCGGCTTCGAGGAGCTCGCCCGCACTCCCGCGGTGGTGCAGCGGGCCGCGGAGATCCGCGACCAGCTCGGCAACCCGCGACGGATCCTGCTGGGTGTCGACCGCCTCGACTACACGAAGGGCATCTACGCCCGCCTGCGCGCCTTCGGCGAGCTGCTCACCGACGGTGTCATCGACGTCGAGGACGCGGTGTTCGTCCAGGTGGCCACGCCGTCGCGTGAGCGGGTCAACCAGTACCGCGTCCTGCGCGACGACATCGACCGGCTCGTCGGCCGGATCAACGGCGACCTCGGCCGGATCGGTCGCCCGGCGATCAGCTACCTGCACTCCTCCTACCCGCGCGAGGAGATGGCCGCGCTCTACCTCGCCGCCGACATCATGATGGTCACCCCGTTGCGCGACGGGATGAACCTCGTCGCCAAGGAGTACGTCGCCTGCCGCCTCGCCGACGACGGGGCGCTCGTGCTCTCGGAGTTCGCTGGGGCCGCCGACGAGCTGCGCCAGGCCTACCTCATCAATCCCTACGACATCAACGGGATGAAGGCCGCCATGGTCGACGCGCTCAACGCCGACCCCAAGGACCTCGGCAAGCGCATGCGCGCGATGCGCAAGACCGTGGCCGAGCACGACGTCACGGCCTGGGCCGACCGCTTCCTCGCCGCGCTCAACGCCGACCTGCGCACCCACGGCAAGACCGTGCGGCCGGCCAAGCGGTCCTGACCCCTCTGGGGCGCAACCACCGTCGCCGTACTCTCACGCCATGGATCTGATCCCGAAGCCGGGCCAGGTCGTCGCCGCGGCCAACAACCTCGCGCACCGGGTGGTGTACGGCGGGCTGGCCGACCTGCGGCCGATGCCGCGCACGCTCATCGACGACGGCGTGCTGCGGGAGGTCTACCACTACCGCCCGTCGGGGACCTCGCGCACGATCGGTGACCCGGTGCTGCTCGTCACCCCGTTGGCCGCGCCGGCGCTCTGCTACGACCTGCGCCGCGGGTGCTCCCTGGTCGAGCACCTGGTGCAGCAGAACCGCCCGACCTATCTCGTGGAGTACGGCGAGGTCTCCTTCCGCAATCGCAGCCTCGGGATCGAGCACTGGATCGAGGAGGTGGTCCCCGAAGCCATCCGCGCGGTGCACGAGCACTCCGGGCGCCGGCCCGTCCACGTCGTGGGGTGGAGCCTGGGCGGGATCTTCGCCGCGCTGAGTGCGGCGGACCGCGCCGACCTGCCGATCGCGTCGCTGACGATCCTCGGCTCGCCGGTCGACGTCCGCCAGGTGCCGCTGGTCGCACCCCTGCGTCCCCTGCTCAACCTCAGCAACGGCGGTGGACTGGTCACCCAGGTCTACCGTGCCCTCGGTGGCGTCCCGAAGCCGCTGGTCACCCGCGCCTACCAGCTGACGAGCGTGCAGAAGGTGCTGACCAAGCCGCTCGCGGTCGCCACCAACCTCGACGATGCGGACTTCCTCGCGCAGATCGAGGCGGTCGACCGCTTCACCGCGAGCATGACCGCCTACCCGGGCCGCACGTTCGGGCAGCTCTACCACCGCTTCCTCAAGGGCAACCAGCTCGCCGGCGGCACCTTCGAGCTCGCGGACCGCACGATCGACCTGGCCGCGATCACCGCGCCGGTGCTGGTGTTCGCGGGCAGCAGCGACACGATCGCCCCCGCCCCGGCCGTGCGCGCCGTGCGCGACCACCTCACGGGCGCCGCCGAGGTGCGCTTCGAGCTCGTCCCGGGCGGTCACCTGGGCATGGTCACCGGTCGGGCCGCGCGCGAGACGACGTGGCGCATCCTCGACGAGTGGGTCGCGCAGTGGTCCGGGGCCGCCGTCCCGGATCTTCCCGAGACCGACGGGGCCATCGGCACCAACCCGCGCCGGCGCTACGCGTCGGCCGCCTCCCGGTCGTTGTGAGGGGTGCCCCGCGGCCCGGGGCGGGCCTGCTGGCGACCCTGGTCGGCGTCGTGCTCGCCTGCCTGCTCGTCGCCTGCAGCTCCGGCGACCCGCGCCGGGTCCCGACCGAGCCGATCACGTCGCCGGCCGACGTCCCCAGCACGGCGAAGGCACCAGCGATCGGGACGTACGTCGCCCTGGGCGACTCGTTCACCGCGGCGCCGTACGTCCCCCGCACGGATCTCGCCGACGGCTGCTTCCGCTCCGACGGCAACTACCCCGCGCTGCTCGCCGAGCGGCTCGGCGCCGACCTCGCCGACGTGAGCTGCAGCGGTGCGACCACCACCGACGTGCTGCAGGGACAACGGATCCTCGACTACGACATCGCCCCGCAGATCGAGGCGGTGACCCCCGAGGCCGACCTGGTGACGGTGGGGATCGGCGGCAACGACTTCAACCTGTTCGGCACGATGATCGACCTGTGCACCGCGCCCACGGACAGCGAGCTCGCTGACCGCGACGGCTCGCCGTGCACCGACCGGCTCGAGGCCGAGGGCCGCGACCTGCGCACCGAGGTGGCGCAGGTGGAGCAGAACGTCGCCCGCGTGCTGCGCCGTGTCACCGACCGCGCACCCGACGCAGCGGTGGTGCTGGTCGGCTACCCGCACTTCCTGCCACCCACGGGCGAGGCCTGCGACATCCTGCCGATCGCGACCGGCGACCTCGACCTCGTGCGCGAGATCGCCGACGGTCTCGACCGGGCGATGCGCGACGCTGCGCAGGCGGCAGGGGTGCGCTTCCTCGACCTGCGTGCGGTCTCCGCGGACCACCACATCTGTGCCGACGAGCCCTGGGTCAACGGTGCCGTCCGCGACACCGAGCGCGCACTGGAGTACCACCCCTTCGCCGCCCACCAGGAGGCCGTGGCCGACCAGCTGGTGCGCGAACTCGCCGACAACGGCTGACCTGCGCCACTAGGGTCCGACCATGTCCGAACTGCGTCGCCGCGAGCGCGTGGGCTACGGCATGGGCTCGGTCGCGACGGGTGCGTTCGGCACCGTCCCGGGCCTGATGCTCCTGCCCTACCTGACCGACACCCTCGGGATCGCGGCCGCGGCCGCGGCCGTCATCGTCTTCCTGCCCAAGGCCTGGGACGTCGTCCTCAACCCGATCGCCGGCCGGATCAGCGACCGCAGCACGGACCCGCGCGGTCCCCGGCGGCCGTTCCTGCTGCGCGCCGGGCTGCTGCTCGCCGTCACCTTCGCGCTGATCTTCGCCGCTCCCGCTATGGGCTCACGCGTCGCCGAGGCCGCGTGGGTGCTGGTGTTCTTCCTCGCCTGCGCGACGGCGTACGCCTTCTTCCAGGTGCCGTACGTCGCGATGCCGGCCGAGCTCACCGCCAGCTACGACGAGCGCACCCGGCTGATGACGTGGCGGGTCGCGATCCTTGCGCTGACGATCATGATCTGCGGCGCCTCGGCCCCCGCCATCCGCGACGCGATCGGCGGACGCGACGGCTATCGCGTCATGGGCGTCGTCGTCGCGGTGATCATCGTGATCGGCGTGATCGGGTCCTACCGCGGCACGCGGACGGCGCCGACGGATGCGGTCGTCGCCGCGGGCGGGTCCTTCCGCGAGCAGCTGCGGATCGTCGCCGCGGCACGTGACTTCCGGCTGCTGCTGACGACGTTCGTGCTGCAGGCGCTGGCGACCGGCATCATGCTCGCCGGCGTCGACTACCTCGCCCGGCACGTGCTCGGCCGCTCGGGCGCGTCGACGATCCTGTTCGTCTGCTTCGTCGGACCGGCACTGCTGCTCACGCCCGTGTGGGCGCGCATCGGTGAGCGGGTCGGCAAGAAGCAGGGCTACATCGCCTCGTCGGTCGTGCTCGCCGCGGGTGCGCTGTTGGTCGTGCTGGCGCGCGAGGTGCCGGCGGTCGTCGTCTTCGCCTCGGTCACGCTGATCGGCGTCGGGTACGCCGGGTGCCAGATGTTCCCGCTCGCGATGCTGCCCGACGCCGCCGCGGTCGACGCGGCCCGTTCCGGCAGCAACCGCGCGGGGGTCTACACCGGCGTCTGGACCGCGGGCGAGACCCTCGGTCTCGCGCTCGGTCCGGGACTGTTCGCCCTCGTGCTGGCCGCCGGCTCCTACCAGTCCTCGACCGGCGAGGCCGTCGTGCAGCCGGACTCGGCGCTGACCGCGATCGTCGTCGGGTTCTCCGTGCTGCCAGCCGTGCTCACGCTCGCCAGCCTGCTGGTCCTGCGCCGCTACTCCCTGACCGCTGCCGACGTCGCCGCCGCAGCGGCTGTCGCACCTACGACGCCCACCCCGGAGACACCGTGACCGACCTGAGCCCGCACTCCCTCTCCGTCCTCGAGCGGCTGCGCGCCCTGCAGGCCGACGACCTGCCGACCCACGGCGGGCGCACGCTCGCCTACGTCTACGACTCCGGTCTCGCCGAGGCCGACGAGGTCGGGCGACGCGCGACGGCGGCGTTCGCCGCGACCAACGGCCTCGACCCCACGTCGTTCCCGAGCATGCTGCAGATGGAGAACGAGCTGGTCGGCTTCGCCGCCGACCTGCTCGACGCGCCCGCCGAGGCCGTGGGGTCCGTGACGTCGGGCGGCACGGAGTCGGTGCTGCTCGCGGTGCAGTCCGCCCGCGATGCCCGCCCCGAGGTCACGCGCCCCCGGATGGTGGTGCCGTCGACCATCCACGCCGCCTTCTTGAAGGCAGCCCACTACTTCGGTGTCGAGGCGGTCGTCGTCGACGTCGGCCCCGACTTCCGGGCCGTGCCCGAGGCGATGGCGGCAGCGGTCGACGCCGCACCCAACGACACCGTTCTCGTCGCGGTCAGCGCTCCGTCGTACGCGCACGGTGTGGTGGACCCCGTGCCCGCCGTCGCTGCGCATGCCGCCGCCCGCGGGATCCGCTGCCACGTCGACGCCTGCATCGGGGGCTGGGTGCTGCCGTACGCCGCCCGGCTGGGCCGGCCCGTCCCGCCGTGGACCTTCGCGGTCGAGGGCGTCACCAGCATCTCGGTCGACCTGCACAAGTACGGCTACACCCCCAAGGGCGCCTCGATCCTGCTGCACCGCAGCCCCGGGCACCGACGCTCGCAGTACTTCGCGTACGCCGACTGGCCGGGCTACACGATGCTCAACTCCACGCTGCAGTCCACGAAGTCGGGTGCACCGCTCGCCGCCGCCTGGGCGGTCGTGCAGACGATCGGCGACGAGGGCTACCTCGAGCTCGCCCGGCAGGTGTTCGACGGCGTCGACGCGCTGGCGTCGGGGGTCGCCGGCATCGCCGGCCTCTCCCTGCTGACGCAGCCCGACTCCACGTTGATCGCGTTCACCACCGACGAGACCTGCGACGTCTTCACCGTCGCCGACGAGATGAACGCCGCCGGGTGGTTCGTGCAGCCGCAGATGCGCTTCGGCGACGCCCCGGCCAACGTGCACCTGTCGCTGTCGGCCGCCACCGCGCCGGTCGTCCCCGAGTTCCTGGCCGCACTCGAGAAGGCCGTCGCAGCAGCCCGGGCGGTCGGGCCCGTCGTCGTCGACGAGGGCGTGGCCGCCGTCATCGCCGCGCTCGACCCCGCCGCCCTGACCGACGACGACTTCGACGGGCTGCTCGCGGCCGCGGGGCTGATCTCCGACGGCCAGCACTCGTCGGTCGAGCCGTCCTCGTCGGTCGAGCCGTCCTCGTCGGTCGAGCCTGTCGAGACCCTCGCGCTGCCCAGCCGCATGGGCGAGGTCAACGCGATGCTCGACCTCGCCGCCCCGCGCCTGCGCGAGGCGTTGCTGATCGCCTTCCTCGACCGCCTGCAGCGCCCGGTGCGGCGTACGACGTAGGGAGCGGGGAAGCCTGCTGCTCGCAGGTGGCACCAGACTTCCCCGATGCCACGGCCGGCGCCTTGTCCACAGGCAGTCTGCGCCCCTGCGCGGGTTGCGGCAGGGTTGCGCGGATGGACCTGGCGGACCTCCTCGCGGCACAGAACGGCGTGGTGTCGCGCTCCCAGCTCGGCGAGTGCGATCTCGCGCCGCATCGCATCCGGCGTCTGCTCCGCACCCGCGAGCTGGCGTCCATCCACCCCGGTGTCTACGTCGACCACACCGGTCCCCCGTCATGGATCCAGCGCGCGTGGGCCGGGTGTCTCCATGCCTGGCCCGCGGCGTTGTGGGGACCATCAGCACTCCGCGCAGCGGAAGGACCCGGCCGCCGTGCGACCACTGGGGTCGGCGACGAGGAGACCATCCACGTCGCGATCCACCACGCGCGGCGGGTCCGGGCTGTCTCGGGCGTGACCGTGCACCGTGTCGTCGACCTTGACGAGCAAACCCTGTGGAACCTGGGACCACCCCGCCAGCGCCCCGAGGACGCCGCGCTGGACGCCGCAACACACGAACGCCTCCCAGCGATGGACCGGATCGGCGTCCTCGCCCGAGTCCTCGGGGCTCGCGCCACCACTGCGGCGCGCACCCGCGCAGCGCTCGACAGGAGGGCTCGGTTCCCCGACCGCGCGTGGTTCGAGCAGTTGCTCGACGACCTGGCGAAAGGAACTGCGTCCGTCCTCGAGCACGGCTACCTCACGCTCGTCGAGCGGCCTCACGACCTTCCGACGGCGCGTCGCCAGGTCTGGGCACGCACCGCGTCCGGGTCGGTGTTCCGTGACGCCGAGTACGACGAGCAGGTGATCGTAGAACTCGACGGGCGACTCTTCCACGACTCGACGCGCAGCCGCGATCGCGACATGGATCGCGACCTCGACGCGGCCCTGGACGGACGCATGACGGTGCGCATCGGCTACGGCCAGGTGTTCGACCGGCCGTGCGCCACGGCCGGCCGCGTCGGGGCGATCCTGCGCAGGCACGGAATCGGCGACGGCGCCCACCCGTGCGGCGCGGGATGCGTTGCGGCCGGCCCGTCGGTCGCCTGAGCGGGGAAGCCTGTTGCCACCATCGAGCAGCAGGTTTCCCGTGTCCCCACGCGGCCCCTCTAGGGTCGTCCCTCGTGAGCACGCTGAGCGCACTGGTGGACAAGGGTCTCGTCGCATCCGACTGGGCACAGGCGCTGGCGCCGGTGGAGGCGCAGATCGCGGCGATGGGTGACTTCCTGCGCGCGGAGCTGGCGGCGGGGCGGAGCTACCTGCCGGCCGGCGAGCACGTGCTGCGGGCGTTCGCACGGCCGCTGGCCGAGGTGCGAGTGCTGGTGGTCGGGCAGGACCCGTATCCCACGCCGGGTCACGCCGTCGGGCTGTCGTTCTCGGTGGCACCCGGCGTCCACCCGCTGCCGCGCAGCCTGGTCAACATCTATCGCGAGCTCGTCGAGGACCTCGGCGTCCCCGCCCCGACGGACGGCGACCTGACACCCTGGACCGAGCAGGGCGTGCTCCTGCTCAACCGATGTCTCACCGTCCGGCCCGGCGAGCCGGCGTCCCACCGCGGCAAGGGCTGGGAGGCCGTGACCACCCAAGCCATCCGCGCGCTCGTCGCGCGCGCTGAGGAGGGCCAACCGATGGCGGCGATCCTGTGGGGTCGTGACGCCCAGAGCCTCGGACCCCACCTCGGGCCCATCCCCCGCGTGGAGTCCGCGCACCCGTCGCCGCTGTCTGCATCGCGCGGGTTCTTCGGGTCGCGCCCGTTCAGCCGGGTCGATGCGCTGCTGGTCGAGCGCGGCGGTGCGCCGGTCGACTGGCGCCTGACCTGAGCAGGCCAGCGGTCAACTGAGCGTCTTCAGCCCGGACTCGCGGATGTTCTCGCCGATCTGGGTGGCGATGGCCGTCAGCTGCTTCACCTGCTCACGCGACAGCCCGTCGAAGACCAGCGACCGCACCGTCTCGACGTGACCGGGCGCGGCGTCCTGCACCGCTTCCCACCCCTCGTCGGTCAGCACCGCGAGCGTCGTACGCCGGCTCGCGGGGGCGGGCTCGCGGCGGACCCAGCCCCGAGCCTCCAGCTTGGTGACGACGTGGGACAGCCGCGACAGCGACGAGTTGACCTGCGCGGCCAGCTCGCTCAGGCGCAAGGTGCGGTCCTCGGCCATCGAGAGCATCGCGATCACCTGGTAGCCGAAGTGCGTGAGGTTCGAGTCCCGGGTCAGCTGCGAGTCCAGGGCCGGGTTGAGGCGCAGCAGGATCGCGACGAGGGCAAGCCACGCCTCACGCTCGGTGTCGTCGAGCCACCGGGGCTCTGCGGACCTGTCAGCTCGTCTCTCGGGCACGAGCAGGGACTCTAGCCGCGATCCGCCCGACCCTCACTTGAATCTTCAAGCTTTGCGCTCTATGCTCGTGCCATGACCACCACTTCTGTCGACACCACCCCCGCGGACTCCGGACGCGGGGAGACGTCGATGCCCGCGCTCTACATCGGCCACGGCGCTCCCCCGCTGCTCGACGACCCGCTGTGGTCGGCGCAGCTGCGCTCGTGGGCCGACGAGCTGCCGCGGCCGAAGGCGATCCTCATCGTCTCCGCTCACTGGGAGTCCGCGCCGCTCGCGCTCAGTGCCACCGCGGCGGGCACCCCACTGGTCTACGACTTCGGTGGGTTCGCGCCGCGCTACTACCAGGAGAAGTACGAGACCCCCGACGCCTCGGCCCTGGCCGCCCGGATCACGGCGATGATGCCGCGCACCGAGACCGTCCACCAGCACACGAGCCGCGGACTCGACCACGGTGCGTGGGTGCCGTTGAAGATCATGTTCCCCGCCGGCGACATCCCGGTGCTGCAGATGTCGATGCCGACCCACGACCCCGAGAAGCTGCTCGCTCTCGGCCGCCGGCTGCGCCCGCTGCGCGAGGAGGGCGTGCTGATCATCGGCTCGGGCTTCCTCACCCACGGGCTGCCGTTCCTGACCGAGTTCCGCATCGACGCCACGGCGCCGGGCTGGTCCCAGGACTTCGACGTCTGGGCCGGCGAGGCGCTGGCCCGCGGCGACGTCGACACGCTTGCGGCGTACTCCTCCAAGGCGCCCGGCATGCCCTACGCCCACCCGACGGTGGAGCACTACACGCCGCTCTTCGTCACCCTCGGCGCCGCGACGGATCCCTCCGTCCCCGGCGTGCAGAAGATCGACGGCTACTGGATGGGGCTCTCGAAGCGCTCCCTCGAGGTCGCCTGACCCTGCGCCTGCCGCCAGCGCAGGCCGAGCGCGACCAGCAGCGCCAGCACCGTGGCGGTGACCGTCACGGCGAACGCCGCGGTGTGCCCGCCCGCACCCACGTGGTCGGCCAGACGACCCGCGGTGGCCGAGCCCACGGCGTACCCGATCCCGGTGGCGCCGGCGAGCAATGTCATCACCAGGCCGATGCGGTCGGGGCTGACCAGCGAGCCGGCCATCGCGAAGGTCGAGATCATGTACGGCGCCACCGCGAACCCGAGCAGGCCGATGACCACGAGCAGCGCGCCGATCGAGTCGACCAGGAGCAACGGCGCCGACAGCACGACCAGACCGGTCGCCGCGACGGTCAACCGTGTCGGGTAGCCGATGCGTTCGGGCAGGGCGGCGATCGCGAAGCCGGCGATCGCGCTGCCGACCCCCAAGGTGGCGTGGATCAGACCGGCGATGCCGGGCTGCCCCTCGGCGGTCGCGAGCACCGTCGAGCCGGTCTGCGTGCCACCGAACAGCATCCCGATGAGGAACTGCGCGCTCGCGAGCACCAGCACGATGCCGGTCAGCACCCGCCCCGTCGAGCGCACGACGCTCGGGTCGGGGTTGGTGAGCGCCGCCGTCCGGTGCAGCGCGAAGCCGGAGCCGAACGCCGCCAGCAGACCCGCGGCGGTCAGCAACGCACCCGACGGTGAGACGAGCACCGCGAGCAGCCCGATCAGCGCCGGTCCCGCGACGAAGGAGATCTCGTCGGTCGCGCCCTCGTAGGAGAAGGCCGCATCGACCAGGCGGCGCTGCCGGTCCGGGGACTCCCCCGCCAGCGCCGGGCGCCACCGCACCCGCGCCAACGGTCCCACCTGCGGGATCGCGAGCCCAGCGAGCGCCGCGGTGGCGACGATCACGGGTCCGCGCGCACCGCTGTCGACCACACCCACCAGACCCACCAGGCCGGCGGCGCCCACCAGCGACTGCCCCAGCACGACGAACCGCTGCCCGAACCGGTCGGCCAGCGATCCGAAGAACGGAGCAGCGACGGCGTTCGTGACGGCGAGCGCACCGGCGGCGGCTCCGCCCAGGCCGTAGCTGTCGGTCGCGCCCGAGACCAGCAGCAGGGTGCCCATCTGGCTCATGGCAAGCGGAACTCGCCCGAGGAAGGCTACGACGAGGTAGGCGGGCCCGACGGTGCGCAGCAGCGCGCGATAGGAGTGGAGAGCAGACAAGGCGGCCGGAGCATATCCCTCCGGGCCGGGTGGGTAGGAACTCGCAGGTGAGTGATCTCGACGACCTGCTCGCACTCGAGCGCCGCGGCTGGGACAGCCTGTGCGACGGGACCGGTGCGGAGTTCTACGGAAGCCTCATGACCGCGGAGGCGGTGATGGTGCTCGCGCACGGGTTCGCCCTCGACCACGAGCAGGTGCGCGCCTCGCTCGCCGACGCGCCGCCGTGGTCGTCGTACGAGATCACCGAGCCGCGCCTGGTGCCGGTCGGTGAGCACGCCGCCGCGCTGGTCTACCGCGCACGCGCGACGCGGGGGGACGAACCGGCGTTCGAGGCCTGGATGACGAGTGTGTACGACCTCTCCGGTCCCGAGCCGCGGCTCAGCGTCTACCAGCAGACGCCGATCCCAAGCTGAGACCGGGCGCCCACCGAGCAGGTCAGCGGCCGAGCTTGCTCTGGAACGTCATCGCCTTGAGCATCCCGTCGCGCTGCTTGGCGAAGTCGGCCGGGTCGCGCGGCGAGGTCATGACCTGCTTCTTCATGACCGCGAGGTTCTGCACATCGGTGTACTTCAGCAAGCCCTGGTCGCCGTGGCGCGCGCCCACCCCGGACTGCTTGACGCCACCCGAGGGCGTGCCCTTGGCGGCGTACGCCGCGGCGAAGCCCTCATTGATGCTCACGTTGCCGCTCTGGATCCGCGCGCCCACCTTGGCGGCCGCGGTCAGGTCGGTCCCCCACACGCTGGCCGACAGGCCGTAGTCGGTGTCGTTGGCCAGCCGCACGGCCTCGTCGACGGAGTGGTAGCGGTGCAGCGCGACGACCGGACCGAAGGTCTCGGTGCAGCCCGCGAGCATGTCCTTGGTGACGCCCTCGAGCACAGTCGGCTCGAAGAACGCCGGGCCGAGGTCGGGGCGGGCGTTGCCACCGGTGACCAGCGTGGCGCCCTTGGCGAGGGCGTCGGCGACGTGCTCGGCGACCCGGTCCTTGTGGTCGGGCGAGATGAGCGAGCCCATCTCGGGACCGAAGTCGTACGCCGCACCCAGCCGCAGGTCCTCGACCGCGGCGACGAACCGCTGCCTGAACGCGTCGTAGAGGGAGTCGTGGACATACATCCGCTCCACGTGCATGCAGACCTGGCCGGTGTTGCGGAACACCGCGTCGAGCGCGCCGGGGACGGTCTCGTCGAGGTTGGCGTCGGGCAGCACGATCATCGGGTTCTTGCCGCCGAGCTCGAGGCAGGCGCCGATGAGGTTCTGACCCGCCCGCTGCCCGATGAAGCGACCGGTCTGGGTGGAGCCGGTGAACATCACGTAGTTGGCGTTGTCGATGACCGGCGGACCGGCCACCGGCCCGTCACCGCAGACCACCTGGAACAGCCCCTCGGGCAGGCCCGCCTCATAGAGCAGGTGCACGCCGTAGAGCGGGCTCAGCGCCGTCTTGTTGTCCGGCTTGAGGACGACCCCGTTGCCGGCGAGCAGCGCGGGGATGGCGTCGGAGATGCCGGTCGCGAAGGGGAAGTTCCACGGCGCGATGATCCCGACGACACCCTTGGGCTGGCGGATCTCCGTGGAGGTGGAGACCAGCGGCACCGGGCCCGAGCGCTTCGTCGGCGCCAGCAGCTTGCGCACCCGCGGCAGGTAGTAGTTCATGATCATCATCGGGTCGACGGTCTCCTCGACCGCCATCCGCCGCGCCTTGCCGCTCTCGACCTGGATCAGGTCGGCGATGGTGTCGTTGCGCTCCACCAGCAGCTTGAAGAACCGCTTGAAGACCTTCACCCGCTTGCGCACCGGCCACTGCGACCAGGTCATCTGTGCGCGCCGGGCGGCGGCGTACGCCTGCTCGATGTCCTCGGGCGTCGACTGCGGGAGCTCGACGACGACCTCACCGGAGTAGACCTCGGTGAGCTTGTGGGTGCCGCCCGCGGTGGAGGGGACGCGGGCGGTGATCGCCGCGAGCAGCTCGTCGGTGACGGAGGCGGGGAGGGTCATGGGTTCAGCCTTCCAAGATGAGTTCTGCGGCGCGCTCACCGATCATCATCGCCGGCGCGTTGGTGTTGCCGCCGACGATGCTCGGCATGATCGAGGCGTCGGCGACCCGCAGGCCCTCGATGCCCCGGACCTTGAGCTTCGGGTCCACGACCGCCCGCTCGTCGACGCCCATCCGGCAGCTGCCGACGGGGTGGTAGACGGTCGTCGCCCGCAGCGGGATCTCCTCGCGCAGCGCCTTCTCGTCGGCGTACTGCGCGCCGGGGGTGCGCTCCTTGGCGACCTTGCCCACGATGCCCGGCGCCTTCATCGCCTCGCGGATGCGCAGCATCCCCTCGAGCAGGACCTGGGCGTCGTCGTCGACCGAGAGGAAGCCCGGGTCGATGAGCGGAGCGGCCAGCGGGTCGGCCGACGCGAGCCGGATCGAGCCCCGGCTCTTGGGGTAGATCAGGGTGGAGAAGATCGTCAACGCCGGCTGCGGCTCGACGAAGTGCCGGCCCGGGGCGTCCTGGTTGGGCGCGGGGTAGCCCCACGGCAGCGCGAGGATCTGGATGTCGGGCACGTCGGTGGCCAGCGAGGACCGGACGAAACCGTTGACCTCGAACACCGTGCTGGCCAGCCAGGTGTTGCCGCGGATGTACTCCTTCATGACCGCCGAGGCGAAGTACGGCGCGTTGGAGCGGTGCGGGATGTTGGTCATGTCGAAGGTCAGCGGCACGAACATGTGGTCGTGCAGGTTGTCGCCGACGGGCAGGTCGGCCTTGACCTCGATGCCGAGGTTGCGCAGGTGGTCGGCCGGGCCGACGCCGGAGAGCTGCAGCAGCTGGGGCGACTGGTAGGCGCCGGCCGAGATGACGACCTCGGCGTTGGCGTGGATCGTGTGCGCCCCGGTCTTGTCGACGACCTCGACACCGGTCGCGCGGCCGTCCTCGATGATCACGCGGGTCACCTGGGCGCCGGTCATCACCATGAGGTTGCCGAGGTTGTGGTCGTCGAGGTAGGCGATCGAGGAGCTGTAGCGCTTGCCCTTGTGGGCACTCTGCTGGACCAGCGACATGCCCTCCTGCTCCGCACCGTTGTAGTCCTCGATGAGGGGGACGCCCGCCGTCTCGGCCATCGCGTCACGGAAGAGCAGCGAGCCCTCGGTGGGGTTCTTGACCGTCGTGACCTCGACCGGCCCACCGGCGCCGCGCAGGTCGCTGGCGCCGCCCTCCCAGTTCTCCATCCTCTTGTAGGACCGCAGGACGTCGGACCAGCCCCAGCCCTCGTTGCCCTCGGCGGCCCAGGCGTCGTAGTTCTTCTGGTGGCCCCGGACGAAGATCATCCCGTTGATCGACGACGAGCCCCCGAGCACCTTGCCGCGCGTCGCGGGCAGCTTGCGGTCCAGGGCGTGCTTCTGAGGGACGGTGTAGAAGCCCCAGTCGAGCTTCTTCTTCAGCTGCGGGATGTTGTGGAAGACCGCGATCAGGCCGGGCTTGCGGACGAAGCGCGTCTTGTCGGGGTCGCCCGCCTCGATCAGGACGACGCTCGCCCCGGAGTCGGCGAGGCGACGGGCGACGATCGCTCCCGCCGAACCCGCACCCACCACGATGTAGTCGGCCTGCCGCATGCTCGCACCTTCTTCTGCTCCGGGAGGGTCTGTACGCCGGCCTGGCGCGGCAAAACTGTAACGCGTTCCAATTCAGTTGTGTATCGAATCCGCGGGTCAAGTTCGCGCGGGCGTCTCGAGGACGAGGGTCACCGGGCCGTCGTTGACGAGCGCGACCGCCATGTCCGCACCGAAGACGCCGCGCTCGACGTGGGTGCCCAGGGACTCGAGCTCGGCGCAGAACGCCTCGTAGAGGGGCTCCGACACCGCACCCGGCGCCGCGTTGTTCCACGTGGGGCGCCGCCCCTTGCGGGCATCGCCGTACAGCGTGAACTGGCTGACCACCAGCACGGGCGCGTCGACGTCGCTCGCCGACTGCTCCTCGCGCAGGATGCGCAGGTCGCGCACCTTGCGCGCCAGCCAGGCGACCTCGGAGGGCCCGTCGTCGTGGGTCACACCGAGCAGGACGAGCAGACCTGGCCCCGAGAGCGCGCCCACCACCTCCCCGCCGACGGTCACGGAGGCGGACGACACACGCTGGACGACGGCTCGCATGAAACCATCTTGGCGTGAACATCCTCTCCATCCAGTCATCGGTCGCCTACGGATACGTCGGGAACTCCGCCGCCGTGTTCCCCCTGCAGCGGCTGGGCATCGAGGTCTGGCCCGTCAACACGGTGCACTTCTCCAACCACACCGGGTACGGCGCGTGGCGCGGGCCGCTGCTCGCGGCCGACGACGTACGCGAGGTGATCCAGGGCGTCGAGGAGCGCGGGGCCCTGGCGCGCGCCGACGCGGTGCTGTCGGGCTACCAGGGCGGTGAGGAGGTCGGCGCCGTCGTCCTCGACGCCGTCGCCCGCGTCAAGGAGCTCAACCCGGAAGCGGTCTACTGCTGCGACCCGGTGATGGGCGACGTCGGCCGTGGGTTCTTCGTGCGTCCCGGGATCCCCGAGTTCATGCGCGATCAGGTCGTGCCGCGCGCCGACATCGTCACGCCCAACCACTTCGAGCTCGACTTCCTCGCCGGCACCACGACCCGCACCCTCGACGACGTGCTCGCCGCCATCGACGCCGTCCGCGCGCGCGGGCCGCAGGACGTCCTGGTCACCAGCGTCCTGCACGAGACGACCGAGCCCGGGACCGTCGACATGGTCGCGGTCGGCGCCGACGGGGCGGCGTACGCCGTGACGACGCCGTTGCTGCCGATCCTGCCCAACGGGTGCGGCGACGTGACGGCGGCGCTCTACCTCGCCCACCTGCACTCGACCGGATCGCCGGCCACCGCGCTGTCACGGGTGGCAGCGTCGGTCTTCGCCGTGCTCGAGCGGACGATCGCCGCGGGCACCCGGGAGATCCAGCTGATCGCGTCGCAGGAGGACATCGCCCACCCCACCGAGCGGTTCGCCGTGCGCCAGGTGCGCTGAGGCGCGCGTGCAGCTCGGTCTCGGCGCCGCGCAGGCGGTGCAGTACGCCGGGCTTCTCGTCGCGTGCGGCCTGGCGGCGTTCGTCGTCACCGCGCTCCCGCTCGAGCGGGCGACGGAGGCCGCGCGGCAACGCTGCCGGCGGCTCGTCCTCGCGGCCGCGGCCGCGGGCCTGCTCGGCGCGGTCGGGGTCGGGGTCCTCGCCCCGTCCGGATCGGGCCTGCACCTGACGGCGGCCTGGGTGGGCGCCGGCCTGGCGTTGACCGCCATACTCGCCCGTCCCGCCAGCCGCTCGTGGCATCCGCGCCTCGTCGTCGGCGCGGCGCTGGCCACCCTGCTCGGACCGGTCCTCAGCGGGCACTCCCGCTCCCACGAGCCGCTGGCCCCGGTGCTGCTGGCCGACGCGGTCCACCTGGGCGCGGCGGCGCTCTGGACGGGCGGGCTGGCCGGACTCGCGGTGGTCCTGCCGGCGTTGCTGCCCCGCGCGCGACTCGCGGCCGGCGTGCTGGCCCGGTTCTCGACCGTCGCCGGTGCGGCGCTGCTGGCCGTCGCGCTCACCGGCGCGCTGCTGACGTGGCGCTACCTCGGGGACTGGACGGCGCTCGTCGCCACGGCGTACGGCCGGGTCCTGCTGGCGAAGGTCGCGCTCGTGGGCGTGGTCGCCGTCGTCGCCGCCTGGAACCGGCGGGTGCTGCTCCCGAGGGTCGAGGGCGCGGCCGGCCACCGGGACCGGCTGGCGGCCGGGGCGCTGCTGCGCCGTGCCGTGGCCCTCGAGGCGACCGGGCTGGTGGGGGCGGCCGTCCTGGCCGGGTTCCTCGTGGGGCTCGCGCCGCGCTGAGCCGTCAGTCCTGCCGGGAGACCTCGGTGGCCCGGCGCCGCAACATCTCGTTGTAGGCCTCGAGCTCCGCGTCACCGGAGGCGTCCTCACGCCGGTCGAACCTGGCCGACTCCCGGCGGTCCTTGCGGAACCACTGCACGAGCATCGCCAGCGCGACGATGAGGATCGGGACCTCACCGAGCGCCCACGACAGGGACCCGCCGACGTACTGGTCCTGCGCCAGGTCGGCCGCGAAGGGGCGGTCCAGCATGCGGTAGTACTCCCCGCCCACGATCCGGCTCGTCGACATCAGCCCGATCGAGAAGAACGCGTGGAACGGCGCCACCACGAGCAGCAGGAGCAACCGGCCCAGGTGCGGCAGCCGACGCGGGACCGGCGCGCTGCCGAGCAGCGTCTCGTAGAAGAGGTAGCCGGTGATGAGGAAGTGCAGCTCCATGAACCCGTGACCGAGATGGTTGGTCATCAAGGCGTCGAAGATCGGCGTGTAGTAGACCGCGTAGAGGCTGCCGACGAAGATGATCGCCGCGACCGCGGGGTGCGCGAAGAACCCGGCGACGCGCGTGCGCAGCATCGCGGCCAGCAGCTGCCGCGGACCCTGACCCCCGGGGCGGTCGGCACCGGGCAGCGCCCGCAGCGCGAGGTTGATCGGCGCACCGAGCACGAGGAAGATCGGCGCGATCATCGACAGCACCATGTGGGCACCCATGTGGGCGCTGAACATCACGTGCGAGTAGACGCCCAGACCGCCGATGGTCGCGTAGCCGAAGACCAGCAGGCCGATCCCCCAGGCGACGCTGCGCCCGAGCGACCAGTGCTCACCGCGACGGCGCAGCGACCAGACCCCCACGGCGTACGCCGCAGCACCGAGCAGCACGACCGCCAGGCCGACGCCCGAGGCGCGGAACGACCACAGCACCTCGCCGATGGTGGGTGCGGGGGGCATCGGGCCCCCGAGCAGGCTGGCCGCGAGCTCGGTGTAGGGCTCACCGACCGGCGGCGGGGTGCGCGAGAGCGCGGTGCCGAGGCCGATCGCGGTCGCCATCAAGACGAGCTCGACCCCGGTCAGCGACACGAAGGTGCGCCACCCGCTGCCCGTCTCCGGGGTGGCCGACGCCAACCAGCCGCGCACGCGGTAGGCGACGAGACCGAGGAGGGCGAGCACGGCGGTCTTCGCGAGCACCCCGGCCCCATAGCCCGTCGTGAAGAGCTCGGTCAGGGTGTCGACCCGCACCAGCGCCGAGACGACCCCACTGACGGCGACGATGCCGAAGCACCAGGGGGCCAGGGACGAGAAGCGGCGTACGGCGCGCAGCCGGGCACCGCCCGGGATGCGCAGGTGGCCCCAGAGCGCGACCACACCACCGACCCACACGGCGACCGGGATGACGTGGAACAGCAGGGCGACCACGGCCATGTCGTGGCTTCCCGACGAGGCCGCGTGCCCGGTGAGGATCGGCGGGACCAGCGCGAGCAGGGCGAGCCCGAGCACCACCAGCGCCTCGCGGACCGCGAGCACCCAGTGGGCGGCGACGGCGACGATCGCCACGAGGGCCACCTGGGCGAGGGCGCTGCGTCCCTGCGGGATCTGGAAGGCGTAGCTGAAGGCCGTCCCGACGTCGACCTGGCTCGGCGGGAGCGCCAGCTGGTCGGAGACGGTGAACCACACCTCGGCGAGGCCGAAGCCGACCCAGGCGACCGCGACCCAGCGGGCACTGCGGATCGCGCGGAACCCCGACGCGGTCAGCTCATCGGTCGTGCGGGTCATCGCCAGCACTGCCACGAGCAGCGCCCCGATCACCAACACGCCGCTGAGCTGCACGAACAGCCCCAGCACCGGGAGGGCGACGACCGTGACCCGGCCGGGGTCCGGCAGACCCTCCGGCGCCGGCTCAGGAATGCCGCCACCGAGGAACGCCAGGACCAGCATCGCCGCGAGGGCCACGACACCGGCGAACACCGCGAACGGCACGCGGCGCTCGGGGATCGGGCGTCGGGTCTCGGGGGCGACCTCGGGCTCGGTCGCCTCCGTGGAAGTGGTCACGGGATCACCCCGCACGGCGCCGCCTCGCGGCCACCACGAAGGTGCCGACGACCAGGACGAGCCCCGCGCCGAGCAGCAGCAGGCTGCCGTTGGCGGCGAGGAAGCCCTCGTCCTCCTCGGCGGGCACGGTGGCACCGCCGGTGTCCGCGGGCTGCGGGGCGTCCTCGGCGGACTCCGAGTCGGAGTCGGAGTCGTCGGCGCCGGGCGACGGGGCGGGAGTGTCGGTGGCCCCCGGTGACGGCGCGGCGGCGTCCCCCGTGACGGTGAACGACAGCTCACCGGTCACGCGGTGGCCGTCGGCAGACACGACGCTGTAGGCGAGCGTGTAGTCGCCCGGCCCGCCCGCGGTGATCGGCTGGCGGACCAGCGCGCCCTCGACCCGCGCCTCGCCCTCGGCGAGCGCGGTGTCGTCGGTGTGGCGCACCACGACGTACGCCGGCGGGTTGATGTCCTCGGTGAAGGTCAGCGTCACCTCGGACGGCAAGTCGTCGAGGGTCGCCCCGTCCCGCGGCGTGGAGTCCACCAGGCCGGCGTGCGCCTGCGCGGCGGTCGGCACCAGCGCCGCCGCGCAGGCCAGCAACCCGGCCAGGAGTGCCAGGAGGACGGTGCGGATCACGGTGCGGATCTCGGTGCGGATCTCGGCGCGGATCTCGGAGGTCACGACGCTGCGACGGCCTCGTCGACCAGCTTCTCGAGGTCCTCGGGCGTCGAGATGTCGACCTTGTCGCCGTTGAGCAGCACGGTCGGGGTGCCCGTGATGCCCTCGTCGAAGGTCGCGTCGGTGGTCTGCTCGACCCACTTGTCGTAGCTGCGGTCCTCGATGCAGTCGCTGACCCGGTCCTCGTCGGCGCCGGCGTCGACCGCGAGGTCGATCAGCGTCGCGTCGTCGAGCCCGGCGCCGCCCTCGGAGGGCTGGTTGGCGAAGAGCGCTGCGTGCATCTGCCTCCAGACGTCCTCACCGTCCTCGACGGTGCAGACCGCGGCGTTGAGCGCGCGGCTGGAGTACTCGGTGGAGGACGCCCGATCCAGGAAGGCGATCCCGCGGAACTCGACGCGCAGGTCGTCGCGCTCGGAGAGCTCGTCGAGCTTGTCGCCCATCACGGCTTCGAACTGACCGCAGGCCGGGCACTGGAAGTCCTCGACGACCTGCAGCACCGTCTCGGCGTCCGGGTTGCCCAGGACGACAGCGCCGTCGGCGCTGAGGTTCGGCGGGGTCTCCGCGGGCGCGTTGGCCGTGCGCTGTCCGGCGATCACCGCGGCGGTGATGGCGCCACCGGCCACGAGCACGAGGACGACCGCCAGCAGCTGGTTGATCCGACGACGCCGCTTGACCTGCTTCTCCTGCTCGGCGCGGACTTCCGCGGCGCGTGCGCGTGCCCGGGCTGCGGGGGTGCCGCCGGTGACCTTGTCGTCCCCGGAGTCCTGCTTCGCCATGCTTGATCCTCTCGTCCTGGTCACAGTGCGGGGGTGCCCAACAGCTCGCGCCCCACGTAGTCGCCGTCCTCGGGCGAGCAACCCCCCGGGACCGCCCACACGCCGGACCCGATCGTGGTCACCCACTCGTTGAGGCGGTCCTGCTCGGCGAGTCGCTGCTGGACCGGGACGAACTGGGCGACCGGGTCCGCTGCGAACGCGACGAACAGCAGTCCCGCCTCGACACCGTCCGGCGCCAACGCTGGATCTGCCTCGTCCCGAGTGTAGTTGTAGGGCCTGCGCAGGAATCGCTCGTCCGGCTTCTGCGGCTGCGCGCGCAGCACGTGGGCCGCCCGGTCGAGCACCGGGAGGCCACGATCATCGACCGCGTGGGGGTCGGGCGCATCGTGCTCCGCACCTCCCGTCAGCGGGGCGCCGTCGCTGAGCCGGCGACCGATCGTGTGCTCACGCGTGCTGCGCGACAGGCTCTCCCAGTCCACCAGGTCCATCGCGATCCGGCGCAGCACGAGGAACGTCCCGCCGCCCAGGCCGGGCAGGTCGCTCCACAGCAGCCGGTCGTGGTCACGATCGCGCTCGGAGAGGTTGACCGTCCCGTCGACCTGACCCATCAGGTTGCGCATCGTCGTCCCGGCCGGCTCGGCACCGCGGGCGCGACGGAACCCCTCCTGGGTCCAGCGCACCCGGGCGAACACGCGCGCGTCGCGTAGCAGCACCCGGCGGGTGTGGGCGAGCGTGACCGGGTCGTCGGCGCACAGCTGGACGACAAGGTCGGTCTGGCCCCACTGCGGGCGCAGCCGGTCGGTGGCGAAGTCCGGCAGCTCCGCGAAGTCGAAGCGGTGCCGTGGCGGCACGAGCTCGGCGACGACCCGTGGGCCGAACCCGAAGGTCGCCGTCAGCCGGGCCGGCAGCACCGCAAGCTCCCCCAGGGTGTCGGCCAGCGCCGGGCGCCCCTGGGAGAGCCGCGCGACGTCGTCGCTGAGCAGCCGCATCATCCGGGCCAGGCCGGCGCGGTCGACACCGGAGCGCAGGTCGAGGCCCAGGACGAGCGCGTGCGCCTGCGGTGGGGTCACGATGCCGGACTGGTGCCGACCGTGGAACGGCTCCCGCTCCCCGCCGTACGCCGGTGCGGGGGCGGCGTCAGCGGGCTCCGCGCCACGGTCGTGGGTGAGGTCACGCGCGGACCAGCCGACGAGCCCGCCGCCGAGGGCGGCACCTGCCTGGAGCAGGTGCCGCCGGCCGAGGTCGGAGCTCAATGGTCGTGATCCTCATGCGCGTCACCGTCCGCGTCACCGTGCTCGGCGTACTTCTCGTCGCCGGCGGGTGCCTGCTTGACGACCGCGGTGACGGTGGCGGTGGAGCCGTCGTCGAAGGTGAGCACGACCTCGACGTGCTCGCCGACCGCCAGCGGCCGGGTCAGCTCCATCAGCATGAGGTGGTCGGCACCAGGTGCGAGCTCGTGGCTGCCGCCGCCCGGGACGATGAATCCGCCGGCGCGCTCCTGCATGACCGCCTGGCCGCCGGACTCGACGACCTCGTGCAGCTCGACGGCGCCGGCGACGTCGCTGGTGGCTGCGACCAGCACGCGGTCCTCGGGGCCGGGGTTGACCAGGGTGCCGAACGCCGCGGTCATGGCGCCGTCGGCGGCACGGACCCAGAGGTCCTCGGCGCTGAGCGAGACGGCTTCGGCCGTGGCGGCAGCCGGGGGCGGCGGGTCGTCGTCGTGCGCGCAGCCGGTGGCGGTCAGTACGAGGGCCGCGGCCAGAGCCGTCGCGGCCAGTGGTGCGCGCAGGCGTGCACGCAAGGTGGCGATGGTCATCGAAGTCCTGTCGTCGTACGGCGCGTCCAGGCGCGCAGGGGGCGCCCGGACGAGCGCCGTACGACGGCTCAGGCCCGGACGAGGAGGAGTGCTGGGGAGGGGCGTCGACCGGGCGGCGCGCGCAACGACGGCACCGCGCACGCGTGACGACGGCTTGACCCGCTCGTCGTCGCTCGCCGGGAGCACCGACCGCAGGGCGGCCGGGACCGGCCGCAGGACCTGCAGCAGCCGGCGACCGAGGCCGACCACGGCCCACAGCACACCGCGCCAGGCGGCCTCGCTGCCGGAGGCGAGCACGGCGGTGAGCACCGCGGCGGCCAGGTGGCCCAGCAGCATGAGTGCCGGGTCGCCGTGCAGGTGGTGCGCTGACTGGCCGACGGTGACGTAGACCGAGTCGCCCGCGTGGCCGGCCGCGTCTGCCGTCATCGTCAGGTGCAGCAGACCCTGCGTCACCAGAGTGACGCCGAGCAGGAGGGAGGGCTCGAGTCGGTCACCGGCGAGCGCCACGCAGACCAGGACGGCCGCCACGACGACGCCCACGGTCGTGGTGAGCGACGGTGCCGCCGCTCCGGCCGCGACGTGCGCGAGCACCGCGCCGACCCCGCAGACGAGCCCCGCCATCGTCCCACGCGTACGCCGCAGCGCAGCAGCACGCACGGGGGCGCGGGTGAGCATCAGGCACCGCTCTCGCTCGGACGACAGGCGCGTCCATCGTAGGCGGGCCCGCGGACGACGCACGCCCCCGGCTCCGTGCGGAGCCGGGGGCGTGCGGGCTGTCGTGAAAAGCGGAACCGTCAGTGACCGTGGCCGTGGCCGTGGCCGGCCGCGGCGGTCTCGTCCTCGTCCTCGGGCTTCTCGACGATCAGCGTCTCGGTCGTGAGCAGCATGCCCGCGATCGAGGACGCGTTGGCCAGCGCGGCCTTGGTGACCTTGACCGGGTCGAGCACGCCCTGGGCGACCAGGTCGCCGTACTCGCCGGTCGCGGCGTTGTAGCCCTCGCCGACCTTGCCGGAGCGGACGTTGGCGACGACGACGTAGCCCTGCTCGCCGCCGTTCTCGGCGATCCAGCGCAGCGGCTCGTCGACGGCCTTGCGCACGACGCGGACGCCGATGGCCTCGTCGCCGCTCAGGCCGAGGTCACCGTCGAGCGCGGAGGCGGCGTGGACGATGGCGGAACCGCCACCGGCGACGATGCCCTCCTCGATCGCGGCGCGGGTCGCGGAGACCGCGTCCTCGATCCGGTGCTTCTTCTCCTTCAGCTCCACCTCGGTGGCGGCGCCGACCTTGATCACGCACACGCCGCCGGCGAGCTTCGCGAGGCGCTCCTGGAGCTTCTCGCGGTCCCAGTCGGAGTCGGTGTTGTCGATCTCGGCCTTGATCTGGCTGACGCGCCCCTCGACCTCGGCCGCGTCGCCCGCGCCCTCGACGATCGTGGTGGTGTCCTTGGTGACCACGACGCGCCGGGCCTGGCCCAGCACCTCGAGACCGACCTGGTCGAGCTTGAGGCCGACCTCGGGGGCGATGACCTGACCACCGGTCAGGGTCGCGATGTCCTGCATCATCGCCTTGCGGCGGTCGCCGAACGCCGGGCTCTTCACCGCGACGGCGTTGAAGGTGCCGCGGATCTTGTTGACGACCAGCGTCGAGAGCGCCTCGCCCTCGACGTCCTCGGCGAGGATGAACAGCGGCTTGCCGGCCTGGATGACCTTCTCCAGCAGCGGGAGCAGCTCGGCGATGGCCGAGATCTTGCCCTGGTGCAGGAGGATGTAGGGGTCGTCGAGGACGGCTTCCATGCGCTCCGCGTCGGTGACGAAGTACGGCGACAGGTAGCCCTTGTCGAACTGCATGCCCTCGGTGAAGTCGAGCTCGGTGCCCATGGTGTTGGACTCCTCGACGGTGATGACACCGTCCTTGCCGACCTTGTCGAAGGCCTCGGCCAGCAGCGAGCCGATGTGCGCGTCGCGCGAGGAGACGGTCGCGACCGCGGCCATGTCCTCCTTCGAGTCGATGTCGCGCGCCGACTTCAGCAGCGCCTCCGACACCGCCTCGACCGCGGCGTCCATGCCGCGCTTGAGACCGAGCGGGTTCGCGCCGGCAGCCACCGCACGCAGACCCTGGTGCACCATCGCCTGAGCGAGCACGGTCGCGGTCGTCGTACCGTCACCGGCGATGTCGTTGGTCTTGGTCGCAACCTCCTTGGTGAGCTGCGCACCGAGGTTCTCGAACGGGTCGTCCAGCTCGACCTCACGCGCGACGGTCACACCGTCGTTGGTGATGGTCGGGGCGCCCCACTTCTTGTCGAGGACGACGTAGCGGCCCTTGGGGCCGAGCGTCACCTTGACCGCGTTCGCGAGCGCGTCGACGCCGCGCTCGAGCGAGCGGCGTGCGTTCTCGTCGAACTCCAGAATTTTGGGCATGTGTTTCTCCTTGTCGAAAACGGTGTGGCGTCAGCGACGCACAAAGACAGCAGCCCGCCAGGGATCGCAGGGATCTTCTGGCGGGCAGCCGAAGTGCCAGTTCGTCAGGAGACGATGGCCAAGACGTCACGCGCGGACAGGATGAGGTACTCCTCGCCGCCGTACTTGACCTCGGTGCCGCCGTACTTGCTGTAGATGACCTTGTCGCCGACGCTGATGTCCATCGGGACGCGCTCGTCACCGTCGTCGTTGAAACGGCCGGGACCGACCGCCACGACCTCGCCCTCCTGGGGCTTCTCCTTGGCGGTGTCCGGGATCACGAGGCCCGAGGCAGTGGTCTGCTCGGCGTCGACCTGCTTGACGACGATCCGGTCCTCGAGGGGCTTGATGCTGACCGACACGATGTCGACCTCCACTTTCGCTGAAGTGATTCGCGTGTTGTCGATTGGGGGTGCTCATGGCCGGCGCGCCGTCGCGGGGGTCGCGCCACACGAGCTGGCACACTCACGCGGAGAGTGCCAATCCGAAATCTAGGCCGCGGTTAGCACTCGGTCAAGTCGAGTGCCAACACCTCAGGCGTGGGGGCGCCACAGCGACCGTCCTGGTTGGATGACGGCGTGGATCCCGACGCGTTCGCCTGGCTGCTCACCCCACCCGGTCAGCAGCTTCTCGCCCGGGCCGAGCAGGCGTGCGCGGAGCATGCGGACCCGGTCGCCCGCGCCGAGGCCGTACGCCGCACCGGTGCGTCCGCCGAGCGGGCGACGACCGCCCTCGCCCAGGCCGAGCTGCGGATCCGCGCGGTGGCGAAGTTCGGCGAGCTCGCGTCGCGGATGTACTTCACTCCCGACGGCCTCGAGCAGGCGACGCGGCTGCCGGTGGCCCGCCATCGGGCTGGGCGCCTCACCGCGGCGACCCCGCACTCCCTGCTCGACCTCGGCTGCGGCATCGGCGGCGACCTCGTCGCCTTCGCGGACGCGGGTCTGACCGCGGCCGGCGTCGACACCGACCCGCTGCGGGTGGCGATCGCCCGCGCCAACCTCGAGGCCCTCGACCTGCCCGGAGCGGTCCAGGTCGCCGACGGCACGACTCTCGACCTCTCCCCCTTCGACGTGGTGTACGCCGACCCGGCCCGCCGCGGGGCGCGAGGACGTGTCTTCGACGCCGAGGGGTGGACGCCGCCGTGGTCGTTCATCACGTCGCTGCTGCGCCGCGCCTCGGTCGTGAAGCTCGCGCCCGGTCTGGATCACGACCTGGTCCCGGGCGGTATCGAGGCCGAGTGGGTCAGCGACCGCGGCGACGTGAAGGAGGCCGTGCTGTGGTCGTCGTGGCTGGCGACCTGTGCGCGACGCGCAACGGTGCTCGGCGCCGGCGGTCTCGCCACCCTCACCGAGGAGGACGACCCCTGGCACCTCACCCCCGCCGACCGCCCCGTCGGGGACGTCGGCGCCTTCCTCTACGAGCCGGACGGCGCGGTGATCCGCGCCGGCCTGGTCACGGCCGTGGCCGCGGGCGTCGATGGCCGGCTGGTCGACCCGCGGATCGCCTGGGTGACGGCGGATGCGGCGTACTCCACCCCCTTCGCGCGCGGCTACCGCGTCGTCGAGGAGGTGCCGTTCCGGGAGAAGCCGTTGCGCGCCGCCTTGCGCGCGCGCGGGATCGGGGCGCTCACCATCAAGACCCGCGGCGTCGCGGTGACGCCCGAGCAGCTGCGCCCCCGGCTTGCCCTGCGCGGCGACAGCGCCGCCACGCTCGTCCTCACGCGCGTGGCCGACAAGGGCTGCGCGTTCCTGGTCGAGCCGCTCAGCCCCGCGCAGACCGCCCCCTAACGTCATACGCCCCCGGGGCTATAGCTCCGGGGGCGTATGACGTCCTGCGAGACGGCGTGGGTCAGACGGTGGTGACGCCCGCCTTGCGCTCCTCCTCGGCGCGCTTGGCGTGCCGCATCCCGAGACCGGCGAGGATCAGCAGCAGGACCGCGCCGACGAAGGCACCGATGGCGGCGTACCCGGCGATCGTGCCCATCGTGGCGAACGCGTAGCCGTAGAGCAGCAGGCCGCGCAGGGTGTTGCCCTTGAACGCGGTGTCGCGCTGGGCGTTCACCTGCGCGCACTCCTCGCTCTCGGGGTCGGCGCACGCCTCGCGCTGGACCGCGCCGAGCGAGTTGTAGGTCTCGCCACCGGTGGCGGCCTCCATGTGCCGGAGGATGTAGTTGTCGGCGTAGGCCTTGGCCTTCGGACCGTTGTCGAGGGGCTCACCGGCGAACTCACGCAGCGCGTCCCGGTCCTCGTCGGTCAGCGCCTCGTCGGCATCGATCGCCTCCTCGGTCGGCATGACGATCTCCTGGTCGGAGAGCTGCTGGTCGACCTGGTCGCCGATGAACATGCTGGCCCAGGTGAGCAGTCCGCCCGCGACGAGCAGGACGAGGGCGAGCAGGATTCCAGTCCAGGAGATGAGCCGGTCGAGTGCCGCGCGCATGAGATTTCCTTCCGTTGTGAGGGGCTCTTTCCCCTCCCGAGAACAACGTACGAAGACCGCGCCTACCCGGCCTACCGCTCAATGACACGTGTCAGTGGGCCTTTGGTCCCGAGCAGACGACAACGGTGTCGTCTGGTGCCACCTGCTGACACCAGACGACACCGTTGAGGGGTCGCGGTCGGGCTACTCCCCGAGCGTCGCCTTCTCCGCGCCGATCGTCGTGTCGTCACCGTGGCCGGTGTGGACGACCGTGTCGTCGGGCAGCGGGAAGAGCCGGGTGCGGATGGAGGACTTGATCAGGTCCTCGTCGGAGTACGAGCGTCCGGTCGCTCCCGGACCACCGTTGAACAGCGTGTCGCCGGTGAAGACGCACCCCAGGTCGGGGGCGTAGAAGCAGACCGCGCCCGGAGCGTGCCCGGGCGTGTGGATGACCTGCAGCGACGTGCCGCCGATCTCGATGGTGCGGCCGTCGGTGAGGTCGGCGTCCCACAGCTCGTCGGGGTGGGTGAGCTCCCACAACGGCTTGTCGTCGGGGTGCAGCAGCAACGGCGCCTGCGTCCGCTCCCGCAGCGCCGGAGCGACCCGCACATGGTCGTCGTGGGCGTGGGTGAGCAGGATCGCGCGCACGGTGCGGTCGCCGACGACCGCCATGATGCCGTCGACGTCGTGCGGGGCGTCGATGACGACGCACTCGGTGTCGTCGCCCACCACCCACACGTTGTTGTCGACGTCGAAGGTCTGCCCGTCGAGGCTGAAGGTGCCCGACGTGGTGCCGTGATCGATGCGTGCGGTCACTTGAGGATCACCACCGAGCGGAGCACGTCACCGTGGTGCATCTTCTCGAAGGCCGCCTCGATGTCGTCGATGCCGATCTCCTCGGTGACGAACGCGTCCAGGTCGAGCCGCCCCTGCTGGTAGAGGTCGACCAGCATCGGGAAGTCGCGCTCGGGCAGGCAGTCGCCGTACCAGCTGGACTTCAGGGCACCGCCGCGGCCGAACACGTCGATCAGCGGCAGCTCGGGCACCTGCATGTCGGGCGTGGGGACTCCCACGAGGACCACGACGCCGGCGAGGTCGCGGGCATAGAACGCCTGCTTCCAGGTCTCCGGGCGACCGACCGCCTCGACGACCACGTCGGCGCCCTCGGCGCCCTCGTAGGTCTCGGCGCAGATGCGCTTGATCTCCTCCACCGCGTCGACCTGGGACGAGTCGACCGTGTGGGTGGCGCCGAGCTTCTTGGCCGCCTCGAGCTTCTTGGCGTCGATGTCGACCGCGATGATCGGGCTGGAGCCGGCGAGCGCAGCGCCCGCGACCGCGGCCACGCCCACACCGCCGCAGCCGATGACCGCGACCGACTTGCCGCGGGTCGCGGCCCCGGTGTTGATCGCCGCACCGATGCCGGCCATCACGCCGCAGCCGAGCAGGCCGACCGCCGCCGGGCGGGCCGACTCGTCGACCTTGGTGCACTGACCGGCCGCGACCAGGGTCTTCTCCGCGAACGCGCCGATGCCCAGCGCCGGGGAGAGCTCGGTGCCAGCGTCCGGACCCTCGGCGAGCGTCATCTTCTGCGTCGCGTTGTGCGTGGCGAAGCAGTACTCCAGCTGGCCGCGCTTGCAGGCGCGGCACTCACCGCAGACCGCGCGCCAGTTGAGGACGACGAAGTCACCGGGCGCGATCGCCGTGACGCCCTCCCCGACGGCCTCGACGACACCCGCCGCCTCGTGACCGAGGAGGAACGGGAAGTCGTCGTTGATGCCGCCTTCGCGGTAGTGCAGGTCGGTGTGGCAGACCCCGCAGGCCTGCACCTTCACCACTGCCTCGCCCGGCCCCGGGTCGGGCACGTTGATCGTGACCACCTCGACCGGCTCGCCCTTGGCTCGTGCCACCACTGCGCGTACCTGCTGCGCCACGTCTCCTCCTCAAGCTCGCTGCAGGACCACTCCGTCCCGCTGCCCCCACCCTAGTGACCATGGGCACGCCACCGGCAGGGCGGCGAGCACCCCGATGCAACCTGCGACGCGCCCCTCGCGTCTTGGTGTCGACACTGGTCCACCGGCCGGTGGACCAGGAAGGATGGAGGGGCCGATGCAGGCACGAGATGCCGCGGCCGGCATACCCGTACGGGAGGTGGGCATGGCCGGCGAGACCGACCGGGTGGCGAGCAGTCGGGCGGCTGACCGCGACGCCGAGTTCGCCTCCTACATGGCCGCGCGCCAGCCGTCGCTGTTGCGGACGGCGTACCTGCTCAGCGGGGACCGGCACACCGCCGAGGACCTCGTGCAGACCGCGCTCGCCAAGCTGTATCTGTCGTGGGACAAGGTGCGCGACCAGCAGGTGATCGACGGCTACGTCCGCCGGATCCTCGTCAACGAGCACAACTCCCTGTGGCGCCGCGCGTGGAAGCGCCGTGAGCACGCCAGCGACGCGTTGCCCGACCGGGCGTACGCCGACGTGCCCGATGACGGCCTCCAGGCCGCGCTGTGGGACTTCGTGCAGACCCTGCCCCGCAAGCAGCGGGCCGTGGTGGTGCTGCGCTACTACGAGGACATGAGCGAGGCGGAGATCGCCCAGGTGCTGGGGATCTCCCCCGGCACCGTGAAGTCGCAGGCCTCCCGTGCCCTGGCAACCCTGCGCGGCCGCGCCACCGAGACCCAGGCGCTGGCCGGCTACCGCTCCGACCCGACAGAGACCGACCGAGAGGGGGAGGAGGCCCGATGAGTCCCCTCGACGAGCTGGACCTGGTGCGCACGCTGCGCACCCAGGCGGACCGACCGGACCTCACCCCGATCGGACTCGACGACATCAAGTCCACCGCCCGCGGCATCCAGCGCCGCCGGCGCATCGGCACCGGGCTCGCCGCGCTGGCGATCGTCGCCGGCGCGGCGGTGCCCGGCGCGTTGCTGCTCGGCAACGAGGGCTCGCGGGTCGACGACCCGATCGACGAGCCCGCCGTCGTGCAGCTGGACTACGGCCGCGTGGTCCCGCTCGACCTGCGCGACGCGGAGCCGGGCGAGCCTCCGGCGACCACCGGGTTCGTCGTCGACGGTCAGACGCTGCGCCTCGGCGACCTGCAGGTCGACGACCTCGGCACCACCCAGCAGGCCGTGCCGCTCGGGGACGGGTGGTTCGTGCAGGGCTACGTGCAGGGCGAGGACCGCTACGGCTGGATCCTCGACGCCGACGGTGCGGTCACCGACGGGTTCCCCTCGGCCGCGCCTGCCCACGACCCCGCCACCGGGCGTACGGCGTACGTCGTGCGGGAGGGGGACACCGCAGAGCTGGTCGTGGTCGACGCCGATGGCGTCGAACTGTGGCGCGCGGACCTGTCCGACGGCACCGTCCCGCGCGGCTTCGCCGGCGACGACGTCATCACCCTGGTCGAGCCGGCCACCAAGGCGGAGTCACCCACGCTGCAACGGATCTCCCCCGACGGCACCGCGACCCCGATCGGCACCCCGCCGGAGGGCTTCGAGGGTCTCGACGCCGCCACCGGACGCGTGACCGCGCAGGTCGACGTCCGCGCCGACAACACCGGCTGCTTCGCGGTGATCGACGTCGCGACCGGCCAGCCGGCCTGGGAGCGCACCTGCGAGCAGGGGCTGCGCGACTTCAGTCCCGACGGCCGCTTCCTCAGCGCAGGGCCGGCCTATCGCAGCGGAGGGGGCGACCCGGGCATCTCGGTGCTGGACGCCACCACCGGGGAGACGGTCGTGGACTTCACGGCCCCACAGGGCCTGCAGTTCTTCGTGATCCAGTCAGCGTGGGAGGACGCGGACTCGCTGCTGGTGAGCGTCGACCAGAGCGACGGGGAGGGCCCGGCGGAGTACGCCGTGCTGCGCCTCGACCTCGACGGCACCGTGGAGCTGGTCTCCGAGGTGCTGCCCTGGTCCGAGAACGCCGACCAGCGCCTCACCCTGCTGCACCCACAGGCCCAGGGCTGAGTCAGCCCCGGACCTCGGACGGCGGCAGCGAGGAGTCGACGGCCAGGTCCAGGCCCGAAGGCTCCTGGCCGGCGGCGACCACGGCAGCACCGAGAGCGGCGATCATCGCGCCGTTGTCGGTGCACAGCCGTGGTCGTGGCGTGCGCAGCCGGACTCCCGCCGCCTCGGCGCGGGTCGCGGCCATCTCCCGCAGCCGGGCGTTGGCCGTGACTCCCCCGCCGACCACCATGTCGGTGATGCCGTGCTGCTTCGCGGCGTCGAACGCCTTGCGGGTGAGCACGTCGCAGACGGCTTCGCGGAAGGATGCCGCGACGTCGGCGACCGGCACCGGCTCTCCGGCGGCCTCCTTCGCCTCGACCCAGCGCGCGACCGCGGTCTTGAGGCCGGAGAACGAGAAGTCGTAGCGGTGCCGCTCGAGGTCGCGCTGCGAGGTCAGCCCGCGCGGGAAGCGGATCGCCGAGGGGTCACCGTCGACGGCGACCGCGTCGATGCTCGGCCCGCCCGGGTAGGGCAGGTCGAGCAGCCGGGCGACCTTGTCGAAGGCCTCGCCCGCGGCGTCGTCCAGCGTCCCGCCGAGCTCCTCGACGTCGGACGCGATGTCGGCCACGCGCAGCAGGTTGGTGTGGCCGCCGGAGACCAGCAGGGCAAGGCACTCAGGAGGCAGCGGACCGTGCTCGAGCTGGTCGACGGCGACGTGGCCGACGACGTGGTTGACGCCGTACAACGGCTTGCCGAGGCTGACCGCGAGCGCCTTGGCAGCAGCGACGCCGACGAGCAGCGCACCCGCGAGTCCGGGGCCGCTGGTCACGGCGATCGCATCGACGTCCCACAGGCTCACCCCCGCCTCGTCGCACGCGCGCTCCAGCGTCGGGACCATCGCCTCGAGGTGGGCGCGGGAGGCGACCTCGGGCACGACGCCGCCGAAGCGGGCGTGCTCCTCGACGCTGGAGGCCACGGCGTCGGCGAGCAGGGTGGTGCCGCGCACGAGACCGACGCCGGTCTCGTCGCACGAGGACTCGATGCCCAGCACCAGTGGCTCGTCCTTCACTGCGTTCCTCCCGGGAGTGCGAGGTCGCGCCGCAGCACCAGCGCGGCACTGCCGTCGCGGTAGTAGCGCGGGCGTACGTCGATCGGGGTGAAGCCGCGCGCGGTGTAGAACGCGACGGCTCCTGCGTTGGCGTCGCTGACCTCGAGCAGCATCCGGTCGGCGCCGGCCGCTCGGGCATGGGCGACCGCGTCGCCGAGCAACGCCGTGGCGACACCGGTGCGCCGCGCGGACGGGTCGGTGGCGATGCGCAGCAGGTCGGCGACGTCGCCGGCGACGAGCACGTCGGCGTAGCCGACCATGCTCCCGGCGTCATCGGTCGCCACGCGCAGCTGCCGGCCCGGGCCGGTGAGCTCGGCGCGCAGGGAGCCCGTGTCCCAGGCGTCAGCGCCGAAGCAGGCGTGCTCGAGCGCGGCGAGCGCCGCCAGGTCGGCCGCTTCTCCGGCACGCAGCGCGACCGTCACGGTGCTCACGAGACCCGCCGGCGCGGCGTGGGCTCGACCGCGTCGGGCCGGCGGAGGTAGAGGGGTTCGGGATCGCGCAACTCGACCCGCTCGGCGGCGACGACCTCGGCGAGCACGGCCGCCGACGGCCGCTCCGGACCCCGGACGTCACCGAACGCGACGGGGTAGAGACGCCCGCCCTCCCCGACGACCGGCAGCGCGCGCAGCTCGGCCGGCAGATCGGCAGCGGCACCCACCTGCGGACCGTCGAGACGCACCACCTGCTCACCCGGACCCGCGACGTCGTACGCCGCCCAATAGACCTCCTTGCGCCGCGCGTCGCTGGCGACCAGGAAGCGGCCCTCGACCACCCCGGTGTCGGCGGCCTGTGCGGCGAGGACGTCGAGCGTGCACACGCCGTACGTCGGGATCCCCAGCACCGCGGCCATCGTGCGCGCCGTGACGATGCCGACGCGCAGGCCCGTGAAGGGTCCCGGCCCCGTGCCGACCGCGATCGCGGTGACGTCGCGGGGCGTCGCGTCGACGGCGGCGAGCACCTCGGCGATGGCCGGTGCGAGCTGCTCGCCGTGGCGCATCGGGTGATCACCGCCGGCGCTCGCCACGACGCGTTCGTCGTCGCGCAGGGCGACGGTGACGTCGGGGGTGGCGGTGTCGAGGGCGAGGAGCACGAGGCCCAAGCCTACGGCCTGGGCGGGGTGAGCAGTCCGAGGTGCAGCGCCCGGAGCACCGCCCGGGTGCGGTCCTTGACCCCGAGCTTGGCCAGGACGGTGGAGATGTGGTTCTTCACGGTGCCCTCGGCGAGGAACAGCGCCTCGGCGACCTCGCGGTTGGTGAAGCCACTGGCGAGCAACCGGAGGATCTCGGTCTCGCGCGAAGTCAGCGACTGCGGGGTGGGCAGGTGGCTGAAGCCGTCGGGCAGCGGCTCGGCGTCGATGTGGCGCAGCAACCGGTCGGTCAGCGCGGGCTGGACGAGCGTCCCGCCGGCAGCCAGCACCCGGATCGCTTCGACGAGCTCCTCGAGGGTGACGTCCTTGAGCAGGTAGCCCCTGGCGCCCGCACGCAGCGCGCGCAGCACCAGCTCGTCGTCGTCGAACGTGGTCAGGACCAGGACCGCGACGCTGCTTCCCGCCTCACGCAGTGCCTCTAGCGTCGCGATGCCGTCCCGGCCGGGCATGCGGAGATCGAGCAGGAGGACGTCGGGGCCCGCGGTCTCGACGACGGTCAGCGCCTCGTCACCGTCGCTGGCCCGTCCGACGACCTCGACCTCGTCGCTCAGGGCCAGCAGGCTCTCGATGCCCTGCCGCACGATGGTCTGGTCGTCGGCGATGCAGACCCGGATCATGCGGGCGTCGCCTGCCGCGCTGGGAGCTCGACTCGGACCCGGAACCCCGAGGTCCCGTCGAGCTCGACCGTCCCGCCGATCTCGGCGACCCGTTCGGTCAGCCCGCGCAACCCATTGCCCGGCACGATGACGCCGCGGGGCACCCCGACCCCGTCGTCCCATGCCTCCAGGCAGACCCGGCGTCCGTCCCCGCCGAGGCGGATCCACAGGTGCGCCGCAGCGGAGTGGCGGATGGCGTTGGTGGTGACCTCCTGCACGATGCGCACCAGCGCTGCAGCACGGTCGTCGTCGAGGTCCACGTCCGGGTCGACGTCGAGATGCACCTGCGGCCGTGGCACCTCCGTGACGATGCCGACCAGGGCGGACGCAAGGTCGAAGGAGCGGTGTCGCTCGTTGCCGACGACGGCCCGCACGTCGCCGAGCAGCTCCTTGGCCAACCCCCGCGCCCGGAGCACGTGCTCCTCAGCCGCACCCTCGACCCGGTGCGAGGCGATCTCGAGCTCGAGCGCCAGCGCAGCGAGCTGGTGGCCGAGGACGTCGTGCAGGTCCCGAGCGATCCGCAGTCGCTCCTGCGCCTGGCTCGACTCGGCCAACAGCGCCGAGGTGCTGCGCAGCGCGACGTGGGCGGCCGAGACCTCCTCGAGCGCTGCCTCCACCCGTTGCTGGCTCCACACCGCGGCGGCGCTGCCGGCTTGCAGCAGCGCGTAGAGCACGGCGACCAGGACGACCTCCGATGTCCGAGCAGGATGGCCCACCAACGGGCCGAGACCCGCCGCGGCGGCCGCGATGACGGCGGAGTTCCCGACGATGACGACGGTGAGACCGCGTACGCCCAGGTGGTAGGCGCAGATGGCGGTGCTCACCACCACCAGGATCGCGACCATCCCCCCGCGGCTGGGGGAGAGCAGGACCAGCACCGCTGCCGCCCCCACCGGAGGGGCCACCAGCAGCAGCCGCTGCGCCGGCTCCCGCGAGCGCCCCACCATCACTGCAGCGAGCAGCAGGCCGACGACGAACACGACGAAGGTCAGCAGCCAGCCGGCGAAGTACCCGCCCGTTGCGTGTGCCAGGACCGAGCTCGCCTCCACACCCCCGATCAGCAGGCAGACGACGAGCATGCTCGCGCCCGCCCAGAGCTCCACCCGGTCGTTGTGCTGCATCGGCTCAGCCTAGGGAAGCCGAGGCCAGCCGGCAGGTGCCGAAGGTCATGGGTGCGGGTGGTGACGATCGGCAGATGTGCCGGCTCCGTTCGGCTCCTAGCGTCCTCGGCACCGATGAAGGGGGAACCGATGCCGGTTGTCGAGATCACCGACCTGCGCAAGACGTACGGCGGTCGTGCCGTCGTCGACGGCGTGAGCCTGGCGGTCGAGCGCGGCGAGATCTTCGGGGTCCTGGGCCGCAACGGCGCCGGGAAGACGACGACGGTCGAGTGCGCCCTCGGGCTGCGCAGGCCCGACGGTGGCCAGGTGCGGGTCTTCGGACTCGATCCCCGCACCGAGCGCGCCCGGGTCCAGCAGGTCGTCGGCGCCCAGCTGCAGGCCACCCACCTGCACCCGAGCCTGACAGTGATGGAGCTGGTGCGGTTGTATCGCTCGTTCTATCGCGAGGGCGCGGACCCGGAGCAGCTGGTGGAGCGGCTGGGTCTGGGCAAGGTCCGCGACTCACGCTACGAGAAGCTCTCCGGCGGCGAGGGTCAGCGGCTGAGCATCGCGCTCGCGCTGGTCGGCCGACCGCGCCTGGCCGTGCTGGACGAGCTCACCACCGGGCTCGACTCCTCGGCTCGGCGTGGGGTGTGGCAGCTCGTGGAGGAGATGCGCGACGACGGCACCACCATCGTGCTCGTCAGCCACGACATGGCCGAGGTCGAACGCCTCTGCGACCGGGTCGCGATCCTCGACACGGGGAAGGTCGTCGCCCTCGACAGCCCGGCAGGGCTGGTGCGGCGCGTGGCCGCCGACGTACCCGCCACCGACTTCCGCGCGACCACGGTGACCCTCGACGACGCGTTCCTCCAGCTCACCGGTCACGAGCTCGGTGAGCCCGGGCAGCCCGACGAGAGGCCATGACGATGACCGACCCCCGCATCGAGCTTCCCGCCCCCCGTCCGTTGCCGGCGGCCGCCTGGGGCCAGCTGCTCCTCGCCGAGGCTCGGATGACGGCCCGGGACACCTCCGGGCTGATCCTCCCGATCGGCATGCCGTTCCTGCTCCTGGTGATGAACGGGATCGGCCAGGACGGCGACCAGCGCCTGGCCGACGGCTCCACCGTCATGAACGCCATCCTCATGCCGCTGACCGTGACGATGGTGGTGGCGCTGGTCGGGGTGGTGAACATGCCGTCCTTCCTGGCGACCTATCGCAAGTACGGCGTCCTCAAACGGCTCGCGGTCACGCCTGCCCGACCCGTGATGATCCTGCTCGCGCAGGTCGCCGTCAGCCTCGCGCAGGTCCTGATCGGCGTCGGGCTGATGTTCGGTGTGGGCGCCGCGTTCTTCGGCGTGACACCGCCCGCGCGCCTCGGGTGGGCGCTGCTCGTCGGCGTCCTGCTGCTCACCGCCATGTATGGCGTCGGCATCCTCATCGCCGCCGTGGCCCCGTCGGTCAACGCCGCGCTCGCCCTCGGACTCGGCGCGTTCTTCGTCATGCTCGCGCTCGGGGGCGGCTTCGGTCCGGCGGAGAACCTGCCGGGAGTGCTGCAGACGATCGGGGAGTCCTTGCCGTACGGCGCGGGCAACGCGGCGCTGTCGGACGTGTGGGTCGGCGAGCGGCCCGAGCCGGCCCACATCGCCGCACTCGGCGGGTGGGGGGTGGTGACCGGTGGCCTAGCGGCCCGGCTCTTCCGCTGGGTGTGACCGTGCGCCGGTCAGCACCGCCCGCAGACCGGCGCCCACCCAGCGCCGTCCGACCGGGGTGACCACCAGCTCGCGGGGGTCGGTGTCGTCGAGATCGTCGTTGTCGACGAGAGCGTCGCTGCCGCGGCGGCGACGCAGGGTGATCTCGAGCCGGTCCTCGGCCAGCGCCTCGGCCATCTGCTCCCCCCACTCCACGACGGCGACGGAGGTCGCGAGCGCGGTGTCGAGGTCGAGGTCGTCGAGCTCGTCGATCCCCCCGAGGCGGTAGGCGTCCACGTGCACCAGGCCCGGCCCGTCGCCCAGCGAGGGATGGGTGCGGGCGAGGATGAAGGTGGGCGAGGTGACCTGCCCGCGCACGCCGAGCCCCTCTCCCAGGCCCTGGGTGAAGGTGGTCTTGCCGGCGCCGAGGTCGCCGGTGAGGATCAGCAGGTCGCCGGCGCGCAGCAGGCCGGCCAACCGGGCACCCGCGGCGCGGGTGTCCTCGGCGGTGGCGAGGTCGATGGCGACCGGGAGCTCGCGTGCCATCGTCAGGTGGGGACCGGCACGGTCGATCACGGCGTACCCGAGGTTGCGCCAGAACTCCACGTTGTGCGGGAGCTCGACGCGGGCACCGAGCTCGACCCCGCTGTGGCCCCGGGTGTGCGCCTCGTCCTCGGCGGCCTGGGCCATGGCGACCGCGATGCCCTCGCCCTGGTGGGTCGGCAGCACCGACACCCGGTGCAGGCCCAACCGCTCGCCGTGGTCGGCGAGCAGGATCGTGCCGACGACCGACCCGTCCGGCCCGAGCGCGACCAGCGCCCCCGATCCGTCGACCACCCGGCCCACCGAGGCGGCGGTCTCCTCGAGCTGGGTGGAGGGTGGGTCGAGGGCGGGTCGTGCGGCGAACGCGGTGTGGATGACTTCGACCATGGCGGGCACGTCGGCGGGGACGGCGCGGCGGACGCGTGCGGCGCCGGTCATCGTGCGCTCGCCCGCTCGACCAGGGTCGCCAGGGCTGCGTTGACCTCGTCGGGCTGCTCGAGGATCACCATGTGACCGGCACCCTCGCACTCGATGAGATCCGCGGTCGGCAGCAACGAGGCCATCTTGCGCGAGTGCCCGATCGAGGTGAGCTTGTCGCGGGTGCCGCAGACGATCACGGTCGGGACGTGCGCGAGCGAGTCGAGCACCGTGAACTTGTCGAGGCGCCCGAAGTTGTCGAAGAACTCCGCCAGCACCTCGAACGACGTCTGCGCGATCATCTCGTCGACGAAGATCGCGGTCGCGGGGTCGGGCCGCTCGCCGAAGGCGAACATGCTGATCACGCGCGTGCCGATCTCGGTGCCGCGGCGCCGGGCGAGGTCGACCGCCGCCGGCACCCGCGACAGTGCCGCCATCGCACGGGGTGCGAGGGTGCCGGAGAGGTCGGCGGGCAAGAAGGGCGCCAGCACGCGACCCGGGTTGAGCCCACCTGCCGTGGTCGATACCAGGGCGACGCCGACGACCTTCTCGCCGAACAGCTCCGGACGCTCCTCGGCCAGCGCCAGCAGCGTCATCCCGCCCATCGAGTGGCCGACCAGCACGACCGGTCCCGGGCAGGCCTCGTCGATGACGCGCGCGAGGTCGCGGCCGAGCTGCTCGATGGTGGCGTTGTCGATCTCAGAGCGCTCGGATCGGCCGTGGGAGCGCTGGTCGTAGAGGACCGCACGGATCCCCGCCTTCCGGGCCCACGCACGCTGGTGGTGCCAGCAGTCGTGGTTGAGGGCGTAGCCGTGGACGAAGACGATCGTCAGCTCGCCCGCGTCGCCGTTCGGCTGCTCACCCGGCTCGTCGACCTCCACGTGCAGACCGACACCGTCACCCGCGCGCACCGTGCGCACCTCCCCCCGCAGCGAGCCGAGTCGGTCGATGGACCCCTGCAGCCGGGAGCGGCGGCGCGTGTGGGCGCGCTCGGCCACGACTCCGGCCGCACCGGCGGCAGCGACCAGCCCGCCGAGCCCCAGGGCGATCCGGCGCAGGGTGCTCACCGGGTGTCCTCCTCGGCGTGGGCGCCGACGTAGCGCCGCTGTTGACGCCCCCGCATGCGGGTGACGATCTCGTAGCCGATCGTGCCGGCGGCGTCGGCCCAGTCCTGGGCGCTGGGCGCACCGTCGGCCGACCCGAGCAGCGTCACCGGGTCACCGGCGCGGGCGGGGATCCCGCCGTCGGCCGGGTGTCCCAGCTCGACGACGAACTGGTCCATGCAGATGCGACCGCGCACCGGTGCCCGGCGTCCGCCGACCAGCACCTCGGCACCGCGGCCGTCCGGTCCGGAGGAGGCGTGGCGCGGGATCCCGTCGCCGTACCCCAGCGGCACCAGGCCGACGACGGTGTCGCGGGGCGCGCGCCAGGTGTGGCCGTAGGAGACGGCCTCGCCCGCGGCGACAGGCTTCACCAGCACGAGGTGCGAGCGCACCGTCATCGCCTGGCGCAGGCCGAGCTCGGTGGCGGTGCCGAGCACGGGGTCGGGGGTGAGGCCGTACGCCGCGATGCCGCACCGAACGAGGTCCCAGTGTGCAGACGGCCGGACCAGGGTGGCCGCCGAGTTGGCGAGGTGGCGCACCTCGAAGCGCAGGCCGGCGTCCTCGGCGACGGAGACCGCCCGGGCGAAGACCCCCTCCTGGGCGCCGTTGGCGGGGTGGTCGGGCTCGTCGGCGCAGGCGAGGTGGGACCACATGCCGGTGACCTCGACCTCGCCGGAGCGCTGGGCGTCGAGCGCTGCCTGCACCACCGCCGGCCACGCGGTCTCGGTCGCGCCGCCCCGGTGCAGGCCGGTGTCGATCTTCAGCTGCAGCCGGGCACGCACGCCGGTGTCGCGGGCCGCCGCCCGCACGTGCTCCACCTCCGCGACGGAGTACGCCGTGAGGTCCAGCCCGGCGCGTACCCCCGCACGCACGTCCTCCCCCGGCACGGTGAGCCAGGTCAGGATCCGGCCGGTGTCGCCGGCCTCGCGCAGCGCCAGCGCCTCCTCGAGGACGGCGGCGCCGAGCCACGGTGCACCGGCGCGCCGCGCGGCCCGGGCGACCGGGACCATCCCGTGGCCGTAGCCGTCGGCCTTGACGACGACCATCAGCCGCGCGGGGCCGGCGGCCGCGGCGAGGCGGCGGACGTTGGCCTCGATCGCGTCCAGGTCGACGACGAGCTCGGCACGAGCGACACTCACCACGGACCGTCCTCGGGGTCGGTCAGCAGGCGGCGCACGGTGCCCGGGATCGCCCTGGCGAGCTGCGAGGCGGTCAGCGGACCGTCCGCGGCGAGCTCGGACGCGGCGGCGCCGGCCACCCAGGAGCCCACGGCGCCGGCGAGCACCGGTTCCAGACCGGCCGCCATCAGTGCGCCGCACAGGCCGCCGAGCACGTCTCCGGCACCGGCGGTCGCCAGCCAGGGCGTGCCGGTGGTGTTGACGTAGACCCGTCCGCCGGGCTCGGCGACCAGGGTGCGGCGACCCTTGAGCAGCACCGCGGCGCCGAACCGGTCGGCTGCCTCCCGTGCGTGGCGCAGTGGCGCGGTCTCCACGTCGTCGCGTGGGACGTCCAGCATCGCGGCGAGCTCCCCGGCGTGCGGCGTGAGCAGCGCCGGGACCGGCGGCGGCGCGTCGAGGTGCCGCAACCCGTCGGCGTCGATGAGCACGGGCACCTCGTCGGCGAACGCGTCCGCCAGCGCCTCCGCCGCCTCGTCGCCACCCCCGGATCCGACCACCCATGCCTGCACGCGTCCGGCGCCCACGATCTCGGGCGCGACGGCCAGCACCTGGTCGGTCGCGCTGCCGACGTAGCGCACCATCCCGACCAGCCCGCTGGAGGCACCGAGCGCGCTGAGGACCGCGGCTCCCGGATAGGTCGCGGAGCCGACCCGCAGCCCGACGACGCCACGGGTGTATTTGTGGGCGTCCGGCGTCGGGCGCGGCAGCAGGGCTCGAACCTCGGGTGCTTGGAGGGCGACCACATCGGCACGGGGCAGGTCGAGTCCGAGATCGACCAGGTGCACCGCACCGCAGGCCTGCGCGGCCGGGTCGATCAGGTGACACGGCTTGAGCGTCCCGAACGTGACGGTCAGGTCGGCGACGACGTGTGCCTCCGGTGTCTCGCCGGTGTCGACGTCGACCCCCGACGGCACGTCCACCGCCACCACCGGCGCATCGACCATGTCGAGCACGGCCATCGCCTCGGCCCGCAGACCCGGCGTGCCCCCGATCCCGACGATGCCGTCGACCACCACGTCCGTGTCGCGCACCTGCGCGGGCTCGACCACCTGGCCACCCGCTGCGCGGTACGCCGCGAGCCCCGCGGCGTGGGTGCGCTCGCCCCCCAGCAACACCGCGTCGACCTGCGCGCCGCGGCGCGCGAGGCTGGCTCCGGCGTACAACGCGTCACCGCCGTTGTTGCCGGCACCGACGAGGAGCAGGACGCGTGCGCCGTACACACGTCCAAGGAAGTCCGCGAGCGCGCTGGCGAGACCGCCGGCGGCGCGCTGCATCAGCGCACCGTCGGGGACGCGGGCCAGCACGACGTCCTCGGCGGCGCGCACCTGCTCGACGGTGTGGGCCTCACGCATGTCGTCAGCCTATTCCTGGGAGCTCAGGACTCGAGGACCACGACCGCGCTGGCGATCCCGGCGTCGTGCGAGAGCGACACGTGGCTGCTGGTGACGCCGAGCTCCGCGGCGCGTATCGCGACGGTGCCGCGCAGCTGCAGGTGCGGGCGCCCCGAGTCCTCGCAGACGACCTCGGCGTCCAGCCACGACAGGCCGACCGGGGCGCCGAGCGCCTTGGCGACCGCCTCCTTCGCGGCGAACCGCGCCGCGAGTGAGGCGATGCCGAGCTCCTGCTCCGCGGGGGTGAAGAGCCGTAGGCGCATCGCCGGTGTCCGCTCGAGGGTGGCGGCGAACCGGTCGATGTCGACCACGTCGATGCCGACGCCGACTACAGCCATCGGGCGACCGACTTCACTCGACGGTGACGGACTTGGCGAGGTTGCGCGGCTGGTCGACGTCGTGGCCACGGAGCGTGGCGAGCTCGCACGCGAACAGCTGCAGGGGCACGACGGAGAGCAGCGGCTGCAGCAGCGTCGAGACCTTCGGCAGCCGGATCAGCCGGTCGGCGTACGGCGTGATCTCGTCGTCGTCGTCCTCGGCCAGGCAGATGGCGGTGGCACCGCGCGCCTTGATCTCCTGGATGCCGCTGATCATCTTGTCGTGCAGCTGGTCGCGCCCGCGGGGCGGGACGACGCAGAAGACCGGCAGGCCGTCCTCGATGAGCGCGATCGGGCCGTGCTTGAGCTCGCCCGCGGCGAACCCCTCGGCGTGGATGTAGGCGAGCTCCTTGAGCTTCAGCGCGCCCTCGAGCGCGACCGGATAGCCCGCGTGGCGGCCGAGGAAGAGCACCGAGGTGGCATCGACGTACTCGCGGGCGAGGGCGTAGACCTCCTCGGCGTTGTCGAGCACGGTCTGGATGTGCTGCGGCATGGTCTCGAGCTCGCGCACGATCATCGCGATCTCGTCGCCGAACCGGGTGCCGCGGACCTGGGCGAGATAGAGGCCGAGCAGGTAGCAGGCGATGAGCTGCGTCAGGTAGCCCTTGGTGGAGGCGACGCCGATCTCGGGGCCGGCGTGGGTGTAGATGACCGCATCGGACTCGCGCGGGATCGTCGAGCCGTTGGAGTTGCAGATCGCCAGCACCTTGGCGCGCTGGGCGCGGGCGTAGCGGATGGCCATGAGCGTGTCGGCGGTCTCGCCGGACTGGCTGATCGCGACCACGAGGGTGTCGCGCGTGAGGATCGGGTCGCGGTAGCGGAACTCTGAGGCGAGCTCGACCTCGCAGGGGATGCGGGTCCAGTGCTCGATGGCGTACTTCGCGACCAGGCCGGCGTAGAACGACGTCCCACACGCGATCACGATGATCTTGTCGACCTCACGCAGGTCGTCCTCGGAGATCCGCACCTCGTCGAGCTGCAGCGCACCGGTGGCCGTGTGGCGGCTCAGGAGGGAGGCGGCGACCGCGTCGGGCTGCTCGAAGATCTCCTTGCGCATGAACCAGTCGAACCCGTCCTTCTCCGCCGCGGAGAGGTCCCAGGTGACGTGGTAGGGCTTGCCTTCGGCCGGGGTGCCGTCGAAGTTGGTGACGCTGACGTCCTCGGCGGTGATCGTGACGACCTGGTCCTGGTCGAGCTCGAGCGCCTCGCGGGTGTAGGGGATGAACGCCGCGACGTCGGAGGCGAGGAAGTTCTCCCCCTCGCCCAGCCCGACCACGAGGGGCGAGTTGCGCCGCGACGCGACCACCCGGGCCGGGTCCTGGGCATCGATCGCGACGAGGGTGAAGGCACCCTCGAGGCGGCGCGAGACCTCCTGCATCGCCGTGGTGAGGTCGGCACCCGCGACGACCGCGCGGTCGAGCAGGTGCGCGGCGACCTCGGTGTCGGTCTCGGACGCGAAGTGGTGCCCCTCGGCCTCGAGCTCGTCGCGGAGCCGGGCGAAGTTCTCGATGATCCCGTTGTGGATCAGCGCGACCCGCCCGCTGCCGCCGAGATGGGGGTGGGCGTTGACGTCGTTGGGCGCGCCGTGGGTCGCCCACCGGGTGTGACCGATGCCGGTGCTGGACGCGGGCAGCGGACTCTCGGCGAGCGCCTTCTCCAGGTTGGCGAGCTTGCCGGCCCGCTTGTCGCTGGCGATGGCGCCGGCCGCGGTGTCGACGACAGCGACGCCGGCGGAGTCGTAGCCCCGGTACTCCAGCCGCCGCAATCCCTCGATCACGACCTCGCGCGCCTCCCGGGCGCCCACGTATCCCACGATCCCGCACATGCGCCTCAGGGTACGCCGCGCGCGGGCCCGCTCCCGCCTCCGCGCGCGGGCGTTGGGACCCAGGTCACGTCGGGGCACGCGCCGCCGTACGCAAGAATGCCGGACATGTCGCGGCCCGCCCCTACGCCCGAGACGCGCGAGACCTCTCCCTACATCGAGCTGGAGCGAGCCGCGTGGGCCGCGCTGGCGGCTAACAACGAGCAGCCGCTGAGCCAGGAGGAGATCGAGCGGGTCCGCGGCCTGGGCGACGAGCTCGACCTCGACGAGGTGCGCCAGGTCTACCTGCCGCTGTCGCGCCTGCTGAGCCTCTATGTGAGCGCGGCCGGCGGGCTGCACCGGGCGCAGGAGGAGTTCCTCGACCGCCCGACGCCGCCGCGTACGCCGTTCGTCATCGGCCTGGCCGGGTCGGTCGCCGTCGGCAAGTCCACGACCGCGCGCGTGCTGCGCGAGATGCTCGCGCACTGGCCCGAGCACCCCAGCGTCGCGCTGGTCACCACCGACGGGTTCCTGCTCCCCAACGCCGAGCTCGAGCGCCGCGGCCTGCTCCAGCGCAAGGGCTTCCCGGAGTCCTACGACCGCAAGGCGCTGCTGCGCTTCGTCGTCGACATCAAGTCCGGCAAGGACGAGGTCGAGGCGCCGGTCTACTCCCACCTGACCTACGACGTCGTGCCGGACGAGCGGATCGTCGTACGCCGCCCCGACATCGTGATCATCGAGGGGCTCAACGTCCTCCAGCCCGCACGCGTGGGAGCCGACGGCCGCACCGGGCTCGCGGTCAGTGACTTCTTCGACTTCTCGGTCTACGTCGACGCCTCCGCGGGCGACATCCGGCGGTGGTACACCGAGCGATTCCTGCGCCTGCGGAAGACCGCCTTCCGCAACCCGGCGTCCTACTTCGCGAAGTACGGAGCGATGAGCGTCGAGGAGGCGCGCGGCGAGGCGGCACGGATCTGGGACTCGATCAACGGTCCCAACCTGCGCGAGAACGTCGCTCCAACCCGCTCACGCGCGACGCTGGTGCTGCGCAAGGACTCCGACCATTCGGTCCGTTATGTCCGGCTTCGCAAGCTCTGACCGGATGACATTGATGTAATTCTGCAGAATTTCTCGGCGTGTCGGCTTGACTGCCGAAGGGACTGGGGTAGCGCGATCCGTCCTCGGGTCGCTAGCCTCACGAGTCACACCGGTCCCAACGGGCTCATCAGCCCCGCCGTCTTCCCCGGGGGAATCTCCATGCGCACCCACCGTCTCCTCGTTGCTGCCGCGAGCGCAGCCGTCCTCGTCGTCGCCTCGCTCGCCGGTCCGGCGATCGCCGAGCCGACGGCAGCGGCGCCCCTCGCCGTACCCCAGAAGCAGGGCGCGGAGCAGCCGCCGCGCGCCTTCGAGCTCACCGGGTCCGGCTGGGGCCACGGGGTGGGGCTCTCGCAGTACGGCGCCCAGGCGATGGCCAAGGCCGGGCGCACCACGCCGCAGATCCTGCAGCACTACTACCGCGGCACGGAGCTCGGCAAGAACAACCAGGGCCGGCTCGTCGACGTCAACGTCCGCTACCAGACCAGCCGCTTCACCGCGGCCCTGCGCGCGCTGCAGCCGGGAGCCGTCCTCGAGGTCTGCGGCATGCGGGGTGGCACGTGCGTCGCCAAGCGCCGCATCGCCGACGCCACCGCCGACGCGGCGACCGCCGGCCAGGTGGTCGTGGAGCGCTCCGGCAACGGGGTGCGCGCGCTCGTCACGAACGCCCGCGGCCGCACCCACACCGTGACCGGCGACACCGTGCGGATGCGCTGGACCGGCACGCGCTACGTCAAGGGCAAGAACGCCGTCCTACGTCTCGACACCGGCCGCGAGTACCGCCACGGCCGGCTGTGGGTGCACCCCTACGGCAGTGGCGCGCTCAACGCCGTCGTCCGGCTGAACCTGCAGCGGGAGTACCTGCGCGGCATCGCCGAGATGCCCTCGTCGTGGGAGACCGCAGCGCTACAGGCCCAGGCGATCATCGCCCGCACCTACGCCTTGCGCGTCGCGCCCGGCATCAAGAGCGACTGCCGGTGCAACCTGCGCGACTCGGTCGTCAACCAGGTGTACGGCGGATGGGGCAAGGAGTCCGAGGGCACCAACGCGGCGTACGGCAAGCGCTGGGTCGCCGCCGTCGTCGCCACCCGCGGCACCGTCCTGCGCTACGGCAGCGGGCTGGCGGAGACCTTCTACTACTCCTCCTCCGGCGGCAGCACGCTCAACAGCGAGGACGTCTGGTCGGCGGAGGTGCCATACCTGCGCGCGGTCAACGACCCGTGGTCCATCACCGCCGACAACCCCAACCGCAGCTGGACCACCACGCTGAGCCAGGCGCAGGCCCGTGAGCTGTTCAACCTCAAGCAGGTCCTGCGCATCGAGATCACCGGCCGCCACACCGGCGGCGGGCTGCGCGAGCTGACGGCCTACGGCCCCAAGGCCACCCGGCGGATCTCCGGCAAGGCCGACCAGATGCGCATCCGCCTCGGCCTCAAGTCCTCCTGGCTCAACGACATCGCTGCGGTGTCCTGACCCGTCGGGCGGGGGCAGTTTCACCGCCCGAGCCACAACACGCCCGCCCGTCGTACGAAACTGACGCAGCAGACGCCCGGTTTCGTACGACGAGTGGGACCCGTGGGACCCGAGGGGCGCAACTTACGGCGTCTCGGAGGCCTCGGTCGCGACGACGCCACGCAGCGTGACCGGCACGTTGCCGCGGGTGGCCTTGGAGTAGGGGCAGATCTCGTGTGCCGCCTCCATGAGCTCCTGGGCCTGCTCAGCATCGACGCCGGGGATGCGGCCAGTGAGCTCGACCGTGAGCGCGAACGACTTGTCGTGCGGGCCGAACCCGACCGCCACCTCCACAGTCGACTCCGAGGCGTCGACGCCGGCCTTCTTCGCGACCGCCGTCAGCGCGCTCTGGAAACAGGCTCCGTAGCCCATCGCGAAGAGCTGCTCGGGATTGGTGCCCGTGCCCGGCCCGCCGGTCTCCTTCGGCGCCGTCAGCTGCACGTCCATCACGCCGTCCTCCGACACGGCTCGGCCGCCCTGCCTGCCGCCCACGATCTGCACGCGCGCGGTGTACTGGATCTCGTCAGGTGTGTTGGTCATGGGTAGGTCGTACCCACCTGACCTCACGCGTCACAAGATTCGCCACATATGTGGCGTTTTTGCGCGACACGCCGGCCAAGAGCTGTCGGAAGCGTAAAGGTCACCACATATGTGGCGACTTTGGCCGACCGCGCGTACGCCGGTCAGAGGGCGAGGCGGGAGCGGACGACCCCGGCGAGCCGGTCGGCGACGGCGTGTGCCTGGTCGGCGCTGGTGGCCTCGACCATGACGCGGACGAGCGGCTCGGTGCCGGAGGCGCGCAGCAGGACGCGACCGGTGTCGCCCAGCTCGGCTTCGGCCTCCGCGACGGCGGCGAGCAGCTCCGGGTCGTCGGTGCGGTTCTTGTCGACGTCGGGGACGTTGACGAGCACCTGCGGGAGGCGGGTCATGACGGCGGCGAGGTCGGCGAGGCTGCGACCGGTGCGTGCCATGCGCTGGACGACGTGCAGGGCCGTCAGCAGGCCGTCACCGGTGGTGGCGTGGTCGCTGAGGATCACGTGGCCGGACTGCTCGCCGCCGAGGGAGTAGCCGCCGGCCTTCATCTCCTCGAGGACGTAGCGGTCCCCCACCTTGGTCTGGCGTACGGCGAGGCCCTCGCGCTGCAGCGCCTGGACGAACCCGAGGTTGCTCATCACGGTGCCGACGACCGTGTCGGCGTGCAGCCGGTCGGCGTCGCGCAGGGCGAGGGCGAGGATGGCGAGGATCTGGTCGCCATCGACGACCGCCCCGGTGTGGTCGACGGCGAGGCAGCGGTCGGCGTCCCCGTCGACGGCGAACCCCGCGTCGGCCCCGTGCTCGAGCACGGACCTCTGCAGGACCTCGAGGTGGGTGGATCCGCACCCGTCGTTGATGTTGAGCCCGTCCGGCTCGGCGCAGATCGCGACGACGTCGATGCCGGCTTCGCGCAGCGCCCGCGGGCCGGCCACCGAGGCAGCCCCGTGGGCACAGTCGAGGACGATCCGCAGCGGCCGCTCGCCGGCGCCACCCAGCCCACCAAGCCCGCCGTCGAGAGTGCCGACCAGGTGCGCGGCGTAGTCGGCCACGGCCGCGTCGTACGTGCGGATCCGCCCGACCCCGTCGCCCGTGGGCCGCTGCCAGGTCTCGCGCAGCCGCTGCTCGATCGCGGTCTCCAGGGCGTCGTCGAGCTTGACGCCGCCACGGGAGAGGAACTTGATGCCGTTGTCGGGCATCGGGTTGTGGCTGGCCGACAGCATCACGCCGAGATCGGCGTCGAGGTGGGCGGTCAGGTAGGCCACCGCAGGGGTCGGCAGCTCCCCCAGCAGGAGTACGTCGACCCCGGCGGAGGCCAACCCGGCCACGACCGCGGCCTCGAGGAACTGGCCCGAGATCCGGGTGTCCCGGCCGACGACGGCCACGGGCCGGTGCCCCTCGAAGGCTCCGGCCTCGCCCAGGACGTGTGCGGCGGCAACGGAAAGGTCCAGGGCCAGCTCCGCGGTCAGATGACCGTTGGCCAGGCCCCGGACCCCGTCCGTGCCGAAGAGACGTGCCATACGGCGTACGTCTCCTGAATCAGCGCTTGCTGTACTGCGGCGCCTTGCGGGCCTTCTTGAGACCGGCCTTCTTGCGCTCGATGACGCGGGCGTCACGCGTGAGCAGCCCGGCCTTCTTCAGCGCGGGGCGGTTGGCCTCGAGGTCGACGGCGTTGAGCGCACGAGCCACGCCGAGACGCAACGCGCCGGCCTGGCCGGTGATGCCGCCGCCGGAGATCCGGGCGATGACGTCGAAGCGGCCCACGAGGTCGGCGGTCACGAAGGGCTCGTTGACGACCTGCTGGTGCAGCTTGTTGGGGAAGTAGGAGTCAAGGGCGCGGCCGTTGACGGTCCACTCGCCGGTGCCCGGGACGATCCGGACGCGGGCGACAGCCTCCTTGCGGCGGCCGGTGGCCGACGCGGGGGCGATGGTCGCCGGGCGCGGGGGCGCGTCGGCGGAGGGGGCGCTCTCGCTGGTGTAGGCGACGCCCTCCTCGTTGACCTGGAAGTCCTCGACCTCGGTCTCAGAAGTGCTCACGGTGTTCCTCACTGGTCCTTGCTGGTCGGTGCGCTGGTGGGGGCGGCGTTCACTGCGAGATCTGCGTGATCTCGAACGGCTTCGCCTTCTGGGCCTGGTGCGGGTGCTCGGGGCCGCTGTAGACCTTGAGCTTCTTCAGCTGCTGCCGACCGAGGCGGTTCTTCGGCAGCATCCCCCACACGGCCTTCTCGATCGCCTTGCGCGCATCCTTCTCCAGCAGCTCCCCGATGGGGGTCGCGGAGAGGCCACCGGGGTAGCCCGAGTGGCGGTAGGCCATCTTGGTGGTCGCCTTGTTGCCGCTGAGGGCAACCTTCTCCGCGTTGACGATGATGACGAAGTCACCGAGGTCCATGTGCGGGGCGAACTGCGGCTTGTGCTTGCCGCGGATCAGGTTCGCGGCCTGGACCGCCAACCGACCCAGGACGACGTCGGTGGCGTCGATGACGTGCCACTCGCGCTGGATGTCAGCGGGCTTGGGGCTGTACGTACGCACGGCTCTGCTCTCTTCGTTCGTGGTTCCCGCACGGATGTGTCCGCCGGGTGGTGCTGCCACGTCTTCTGACGAACTCTGCCCGGGTTCGGCGGGGAGCCGATCCGGGTCTGCACCACGGCGGAGTCGCACGATTCGGATCAGGCTTGGATCAAGTCGTGATCGAACACCGCGGCGCGGCAGGAGACGCAACTACGCACAATACGGTGCGCTGCGCAGGAGGGTCAAAACGAGGACGACGTACGCCGTGCGAGCCCGGCACCGCACAGCACGGACCAGCGAGCCACGCGCTCACGTACTGGACGGTAGCCGACCCGGTTTCGCGGTCCCGCGCGCGCGGGAATAGGTTGGGACCGACCGCGCCCCACCGGGCCGACGGTCAGCATGGATTTTTCCCAGACCGACGGCCCCGGGGCCAGCTCAGCGACAGCTCAGCGACATGGCGCACCACAGCGCGACCAGTTCACCCGGGCCCGACAGCGAGGAGCCGACGTGGCCGACAGCCTGACCGTGACAGACAACCGCACCGGGGAGTCCTACGAGGTGCCGATCACCGACGGGACCGTCCGTGCGGCGGACCTCGGCAAGATCCGCGTCGATGACGACACCCCCGGGCTGGCCGTCTACGACCCGGGCTTCGTCAACACCGCCTCGTGCCGCAGCGCGGTGACCTTCATCGACGGCGAGAAGGGGATCCTCGAGTACCGCGGCTACCCCATCGAGCAGCTGGCCGAGCACTCCACCTTCCTGGAGGTGGCCTACCTCCTCATCCACGGCGAGCTGCCCACCAGGGAGCAGTACGCCGCGTGGGAGCACGAGATCACCTTCCATACGTTCGTGCACGAGAACGTCAAGGGCTTCATGGAGGGCTTCCGCTACGACGCCCACCCCATGGGCATCCTGATGGCCTCGGTCGGGGCGCTCTCGACGTTCTACCCGGAGTCGCGCAACATCAGCGACCCCGAGAACCGGCACATGCAGATCGTCCGCATGATCGCCAAGATGCCGACGCTCGGCGCCTGGGCTTTCCGCAACGCGCAGGGCAAGCCGTACGTCTATCCCGACAACGACCTGTCCTACACCGAGAACTTCCTCGCCATGCTCTTCAAGATGAGCGAGCGCAAGTTCGAGGCGGACCCGCGCCTGGTCAAGGCGCTCGACGTGCTCTTCATCCTGCACGCCGACCACGAGCAGAACTGTTCCACCAATGCCGTGCGCTCGGTCGGCTCCTCGCAGGTCGACCCCTACTCGGCCGTCGCGGCCGGGGTCGCGGCGCTCTACGGCCCGCTGCACGGTGGCGCCAACGAGTCGGTGCTGCGGATGCTGCGTCGCATCGGTACCAAGGACAACATCCCCGCGTTCATCGAGGGTGTGAAGAACGGCGACGAGAAGCTCATGGGTTTCGGTCACCGGGTCTACAAAAACTACGACCCGCGCGCCAAGATCATCAAGAAGGCCTGCGACGACGTCTTCGAGGTCACCGGCGTCAACCCGCTGCTCGAGATCGCCCAGGAGCTGGAGAAGATCGCGCTCGAGGACGAGTACTTCGTCTCGCGCAAGCTCTACCCCAACGTGGACTTCTACTCGGGCCTGATCTACGAGGCGCTGCAGTTCCCGCCTGAGATGTTCACCGTGCTGTTCGCCATCGGGCGTACGCCGGGCTGGCTGGCGCAGTGGCTCGAGCTGGTGCAGGACAAGGAGCAGAAGATCGCTCGTCCCAAGCAGATCTACACCGGCGGCCGCGGTCTGGACTTCACCCCGCGCGAGCAGCGCTGGGCCTGATCGCCCCAGTCACGCGAGAACGCCCCGCACCGATGGTGCGGGGCGTTCTGCGTCTGGGGTCAGGACTCGCCGGCGCCTCGGGACACGGCCGGCACCAGGTGGACGGTGCCGACGAGGTGCGTGTGGGTGCGCGAGCCGACCTCCGGTATCGCGCTGGTGATCGAGACCGCCGCTTCGACGACGTGCTCGGCGGCCTGGAGGCGGACCCGCCAGACAGGTCCGAGCAGCTCGGCGTCGAGCACCACGGCGGCCGCCTCCTCCCCCGCGCGGGCCGGGGTCAGCAGCACCTGCTCGGGTCGCACGAGCACCGCCGCCGGGCCGTTCGCCGCGGCGCTGGACCCCACCGGGGCCTCGCCGAGAGCACAGACGACGGACGTCGCGGTCTGGTGCAGGACCGGCAGCAGGCTGGCCCGACCGAGCAGGGTCGCCACCGCAGCCGTCGCCGGGCGGCGGTAGACCTCCTCGGGTCGCCCCGCCTGCGCGACGCGGCCTCCGCCGAGCACGACCACCTGGTCGGCCACCGAGAGCGCCTCCTCCCGGTCGTGGGTCACCATCAGTGCCGTCGCCTGCTCCTCGTGCAGCGCTCGACGCACCTCGCGGCGTACCTCGTGGCGGGTGCTGGCGTCGAGAGAGGCGAAGGGCTCGTCGAGCAGCACCACGTCGGGCCGCGGTGCGAGGGCCCGCGCCAGGGCGACCCGCTGCTGCTGGCCGCCCGAGAGCTCGCGGGGGTACCGGTCGCCATAGCCGGCCAGGCCGATCAGGTCGAGCAGCTCCGCGATCCTGGCTTCGCGGTCGCGCGCACGTCGCGGCAGCGCGAAGCCCACGTTGTCGGCCACGCGCAGGTGCGGGAAGAGCGCACCCTCCTGGGGGACGATGCCGATCCGGCGCCGGTCGGCGGGTACGAAGCGCGCACCCGCGACCTCGCGATCGCCCAGCAGGATCTGCCCGGCACTCGGACGCTCGAAGCCGGCGAGCAGTCGCAACAGGGTCGTCTTGCCGCACCCGCTCGGACCGATCAGGCTCGTGAGGCTTCCCGAGGCGACGTCGAGGTCGATGCCGTCGAGGACCGGCGGTCCGGCGTACGCGAAGACGAGGTCTCGGACCCGCACCTCGCTCATCGTCGCTCTCCCGCCGTCGGCCGAGCGCGAGGCTGCGGCGTGCTCAGTCGGCCCATGTCGACCTCCGCGTGAGCAGGAAGGACGGCACACTCGCGACCAGGACCAGGGCCAGAGCGTACGGGGCGGCAGCTCCCTGGGCCGCGCTCGAGGTCCGGCTCCACATCTCCACCGCCAGGGTGTCCATCCCGGTCGGGCGAAGCATCAACGTGGCGGGGAGCTCCTTCATCGCCGTCACGACGACCAGGCACAAGCCGACGAGCACACCGGGTGCCGCGAGCCGACCGGTCACCAAGGCGGCACGCCAGGGCGGACGACCCAGGCTGCGCGCGACCTCGGGCAGGCGCGGGGAGACAGCGGCGACCGACGTCCGTACCGCCCCGACGGCCTTGGGCATGAACAGCACGCCGTACGCGAGCACCAGCAGGGTCAGTGTCTGGTAGAGCCCGGGGGCGGTGCGGAGGCCGAAGTAGACGAAGGACAGCCCCACCACGATGCCGGGCAGGGCGTGCGCGGAGAACGCGACCGACTCGATCGTCTGGCTGAACGGCGAGCGATACCGGGCGGCCAGCACACCGACGCCGGCCGCGAGCAGCAGAGCGAGCAGTCCGCCCAGGAGCGCCACCGTCACGGTGGCCACCGTCGCGTCGACCAGGGTCGGCCAGTGCAGCGAGCTGCGGGTGCCCAGGGCCATCCGCCGGAACAGCGCGACGATCGGGATCGCCACGCCCACGACCGTGGGGACGACGGCCACCGCGAGCGCCGCCCATCGCCACGGACCCAGCCGGACGGGTCGGGCAGGCCGAGCAGCGCCCGCCGAGGTCCGCCAACGCTCCCCGTTGCCGCGCGCCCTCAGCTCGAGCGCGACCAGGAGCACGGCACCGAGCACCAGGATCACGGCGAGCAGCGCTGCGCGCTCGCGGCCCACGAAGGAGCCGTACTGGCGGTGGATGGCCAAGGTGAGCACCTGGTGCCGAAGCAACGCGGGCGTCCCGAAGTCGGCCAGGGCATACAGCGCGGCGAGCAGTGCGCCCGCGCTGGCAGCCGGCGCGATCTGGGGCCAGACCGCTTGGCGCCAGGCACGCACGGGACCCGATCCGGCTGCCTGCGCGACCTCGATCAGACCGTGGTCCAAACGGCGGCACGCCGCCGCCACCGGGAGGGTCACGTAGGGGACACAGGCGGCCGAGAGCACCCACCATGTCGGCCAGAAGCCCTGCAATCCGACGATCGTGCTGGTCCAGCCATACGCGGCGACGTACGACGGGGTGGCCAGTGGCAGTGCCGCCAGGACCAGGACGGTGCCCCGCATGGGCAGGTCGGTGCACGCGACCCACCACCCCGTGAGCACTCCGAGCACCAAGCAGGTCCCGCCCACCGCGACCACCAGCACGACGCTGTTGAGCGTCCACGGCAGCACCTGGCGCTGCAGGACCGAGGTGGTCAGCTCATCGCCCACCGCGCCGCCGGCGCGGACCATCAGGTAGGCGAGCGGGAACAGCACGACGCCCGCCCCCACCAGCGCGCTGAGCAGCAGCGCGGCCGGTGGGCGACGGCGGGCGCCGGACCGGGTCAGCTCAGGCCTGCTTCATCGATCATCAGGAGGGAAGCCTCCAGGTCGGCGAGGTCGCCGAGGTCCGAGATCGGCCCGTCGATGTCCTCGAGCGACGGCAGCCCCTCCGGCGCCTCGACGGACGGCACGAGCGGGTACTCGAAGGTCTCCTCGACGAAGTACCGCTGGCCGTCCTCGGAGACCAGGTAGGCGATGAATTCCTCCGCCGCCGGGTGCTCCGACAGCGCACCGGCGCCCGTGACGTTGACCAGCGCACCCGGGTCACCTGCCGCCGGGAACTTCAACCGCGCGGTGAGGTTGTCCATGCCGACCTCCGCGGCATTGCGGTAGAGGTAGTAGTGGTTGATCAGACCCAGGTCGAGCACTCCACTGTCGACAGCCTCGAGGACGTCGCCGTTGCTCTCGAAGGTCTGGACGTCGTTGCCGGCCATGCCCTCGAGCCACGACTGCGCGGCGTCGTCGCCCTCGGCGACCCGGAAGGCCGTGACGAACGCCTGGAACGAGGCATTGCCGGGCGGGAAGCCGACGCGCCCCTCCCAGGTGTCGTCGGTGAGCGCCAGCACGCTGTCGGGCACCTCGTCCTCGGTGAGGGCATCGGAGTTGTAGGCGATGACCCGCGCACGACCGGTCACGCCGACCCAGGAACCGTCGGTGGAGGTGAAGCCGGGACGGACCGCGTCGGTGATCTCGGCCGACAACGGCTGCAGCATGTCGGCGTCGGACAATGCACCCAGCGCACCGGCGTCCTGGGACAAGAAGACGTCCGCGGGGGTGTTGTCGCCCTCCTCGAGCAGCGTCGCGAGGTGGTCGGTGGTCCCGGCGTACCTCGCCTCGACCTCGATCCCCGTCTCGTCCGTGAACTGCTCGATCAACGGGGCGACGAGCTCCTCGTCGCGGCCCACGTAGACCACGAGGGCCTCGTCGCCGTTGCCCTCCTCCCCGCCGTCGCCGGAACCGCCGCAGGCGGCGAGAACCGGCGCGGCGAGGAGGAGGAGAGGGACCAGGATGCGGGCGGAGCGGGAGGGACGCGTCATCGGAGCTCGCTTCAGTTGGGAAGGCTTACCTAACTGATGTTACGCGCGCTCGCCGCGCCCATCCCCGGGGCTCACTCCGCGGACCGATCAGCTCTTCCGGTTGAACAGCCGCATCGCGATCGGGGCGAAGATGGCGATCAGCGCCGCCGAGAGCCCGAGCACCCAGACGATGTCGGAGACGTCGGTCGCACCGTTCATCAGGCCGCGCGCGGCCTCGACGAGCAGCGTGATCGGGTTGACCTCGACGAACGAGCGCAGCCAGCCGGGCATGGTCTCCGGCGGAGCGAAGACCGAGCTCACGAAGGTCAGCGGGAACAACACCATCATCGACACCCCCATGACCGCGTTGGGGGTGCGCACCTTGAGACCGACGATCAGCCACAGCCACGTCAACGAGAAGCAGAACGTCACCAGCAGGACGACCGCGGCGATGACGCCGAGGAACCCGCCGGGTGCGCGGTACCCGATGATCACGCCCACGGTGAGCACGACAGTGGAGGCCATCGCGTAGCGCGCCGAGTCGCCCAGCAGCGCGCCGACCAGCATCGAGGGCCGCCACACCGGCAGGGAGCGGATCCGGTCGAAGACGCCCTTCTCGATGTCGGTGTTGACCGTGAGTGCGGTGTACATCGTGATGAAGACGACCGTCTGCACGAGGATCCCGGGCAGGGCGTACTGCAGGTACTCCCCCGGCGAGCCCGAGATCGCCCCGCCGAACACGTAGGTGAACATCAAGGTGAACATGATCGGGAACATGGTCACGTCGAAGAGCTGCTCGGGGACGTGCTTGATCTTGAGCATCGCGCGCCAGCCGAAGGCGAACGAGCTCGTCCACGGCGAGGCCGGCGCGGGGCGCTCCCCGCCACCGAGGGCGGCGATCACCTGGGCGTCGAGCTTGCCCCCGGCGTCGGGTCGTTCGGCGGTGGTCGTCATGCCGGCACCTCCTCGGGCTGCAGGTCCGCACGGGGCTCATCGGCCGGACGGCCGGTCAACGCCAGGAACACCTCGTCCAGGCTGGGCTGGCCGAGCGAGTACTCACTGACGGTCAGGCCGGCGTCGCCCACCCGCGCCAGCGCGCCGGCGACACGACCGGGCGCGTCGACGCGCAGCGACAGCGCGGCGGGGTCGGACTCCAGCAGCGGCTCCACGCCGAGCGACTCGGCCAGCATCCGGGCCACCTCGTCGCGCTGGAGCGGGTCGGCCACCCGGACCCGCACGGCACCGGAGCCGACCGAGGCCTTGAGCTCGCCGCTGGTGCCCTCGGCGATGACCCGACCATGGTCGATCACCGCGATCCGGTCGGCCAGCTGGTCGGCCTCCTCGAGGTACTGCGTCGTCAGCAGCACCGTGGTCCCGGCGCTCACGAGCGCGCGGACGATCTCCCAGACCTGGTTGCGACTGCGGGGGTCGAGCCCCGTGGTGGGCTCGTCGAGGAACATCAGCTCCGGGCGTACGACGAGGCTGCCGGCGATGTCGATGCGTCGCCGCATGCCCCCGGAGTACGCCTTCACCTGCCGGTTCGCCGCGTCGCTGAGGTCGAAGGCCGCCAGGAGCTCACGCGCGCGCTCCTTCGACGCGGCGCGACCGAAGCCGTAGAGCCGTGCAAGGAGGGTGAGGTTCTCCAGACCGGTGAGGTCCTCGTCGAGGGAGGCGAACTGACCGGTCATCGCCACGCGCGAGCGGACCTCGGCGGCCTGCCGGGCGACGTCGTACCCGAGGACCTCGGCACGCCCCCCGTCGGGGGTGAGCAGGGTGGCCAGCATCCTGATCGTCGTCGTCTTGCCCGCCCCGTTGGGGCCGAGCACGCCGTACACCCCTCCGGTCGGGATGCGGAGGTCGACACCGTCGACCGCGCGGTTGTCGCCGAAGATCTTCACCAGATCCTCGGTCTCGATGGCCAGTCCGGTCATCGCGGCTCCTTCCTGTTGCTCCGGTCCATGACCGGCTCGTGCCGCCCACCCGTCGGGTGGGTGCCCGGACCGACCTCTCGATTGTGCGGCGACCTGTCCGGCCGCGCACCTGCTTTTCCGGTCACGCTCCGCCCACTTCCGGCGTCCGGGTGGCGCCGTCGAGGAGGAGCACGACCGCCTCCTCCATCGCCTCGCGGGCCTCGCGCTCGAGGTAGGGCTCATCGTCGCCCCCGTCTTCGCTGGCGCCGTCATAGGCGCCCGCGCTCGACAGCCGGGTGAGCGACGGGATCAGCTCGGCGAGGTGCGGCGCGACCTCGTCGAGCTTGGCCGAGCGGGCATACCACCAGTCGGTCTCCGAGATCCCCGTGACGCGGGTGGTCTCGCGCGTCTCGGCGACCAGCAGCGCCGAGCCGCGGACCAGCTGCGCCAGCCCCGACATCACCCGCACCTGGCGCACCGGTGTCAGGCCGGCCGCGTCGAGGATCACGCTCAAGGCCTCCAGGTCGGCGAACTCGTGGGGTCCGAGCGTGGGCCGGGCCGAGCCGATCTTCACCATCCACGGATGGCGCAGGTAGAGCGTCCAGTGGGCGCGCACCCAGGCCAGCACGCCGGCGCACCAGCTGTCCTCGTCGTACGCCGCGGGCAGCTCGCCGAGCACGTGGTCGTACATCAGCTCGGCAAGGTCGTCCTTGCTCGGCACGTAGGTGTAGAGCGCCATCGGGGTGCGCCCGAGCCGCTCCGCGACGGCCCGCATCGACACCGCGTCGATCCCCTCGGCGTCAGCGAGCTCGACCCCGGCCGCCACGACGGCGTCGACGCTGAGCGACTGGGGGCGCCCACGCCGCTCGCCATCCGCCGAGGTGCCGGGCGGACGGTGCGCGCGCCACAGCAGCGGCAGGGACCGTGTCGGATCGAAGGCGTTCTCGCTGGGCACTCGACCTCCTCGCCGCCCGCGCTGCAATTCTTTTACACCGTAAAGGAATCCCAGCCGAGAAGCAACCATGTCGCGCTGAGCACGCACCGCCGAGTGCCGAGCCGGTCCACGATTTCCGCTACCGGCTCGCGGGGTAGGAACTGCCTGCCGCACGCACGCCACCGGGAGCAGCCATGGACACCACGAACTCCCCGTCCTCGACGGACACCGACGACGAGCCGCGCTGGAAGATCGTCGGCCCGGGGCTCCTGGTCGCGGCGACCGGCGTGGGCGCCGCCGACCTGATCGCCACCCTGATCGCCGGCAGCAGGTACGGCTACACGCTGCTGTGGTGCGCCATCCTCGGCTGCATCATGAAGATCGTGCTCGTCGAGGGCGCCGGCCGCTGGACCCTCGCGACCGGACACACCATCTTCGAGGGCTGGTCCAGCCTGGGCCGCTGGACGCACTGGTACTTCGGTCCCTACATCGTGATCTGGGGCTTCGTCTACGGCTCGGCGGCGATGGCCGGCACCGGGCTCGCCCTGGCCGCGCTGCTGGGCGGCCTCAGCGTCGCCTGGTGGGGGATCCTCTCCGCGCTCCTGGGGCTGACGCTGGTCTGGTTCGGCCACTACGGCCTGTTCGAGAAGGTCATCACCGCGATGGTCGCGTTGATGTTCGTGTCGATGGTGACCGCTGCCGCCATCGCCGTGCCGAACGTGCCCGACCTGCTGCGCGGGCTGGTCCCGACCATCCCCGACGGAAGCGTGGTCTATCTGCTCAGTGTCGCCGGCGGTGTCGGCGGGACGATCACCGTCGCGGCGTACGGCTACTGGCTGCGGGAGAAGGGCTGGAACACGCCACGGTTCATGCGGGTGATGCGGATCGACAACCGCATGGCCTACGTCATCACCGGCATCTTCGTGAGCGCCACTCTGATCGTCGGTGCCGAGCTGTTCCACGCCGCCGACATCGCCGTCAGCACGGGCGACCAGGGCATGGTCGACGTCGCGGAGGTCCTGCGCGACAGGTACGGCGACATCTACGGCACGCTCTTCCTCGTCGGCTTCTGGGCGGCGGCGATGTCGTCCCTGCTCGGGGTCTGGCACGGCGTCAGCCTGATGTTCGCCGACTTCGCCACCGAGCTGCGCGGCCTTCCCGGCGACCACCCCGACGCGCAGGCGGGCGGTCGCTACTTCCGCGCCTACCTGCTGTGGCTCACGTTCCCGCCGATCACGATCATCTTCTGGGGCGAGCCGGTGTGGCTCATCCTCGCGTACGGCGTGCTGGGTGCGGTCTTCATGCCGTTCATGGCGGTCACGCTGCTGTGGTTGCTCAACACCTCGCGGGTGCCCGACCGGTGGCGCAACCGATGGTGGACCAACGTCGCCCTCGCCCTGATCGCCCTGGCCTTCGCGGCACTGGCCGTCACCGAGATCCAGAAGGCCGTGTCGGGAGTCCTCTGATCCGTGGCTCAGGCCCTCCCGGACCCGTCGGCGACCACGAGCCGCCCGAACTTGACCGCCTGGTCGACGAGCTCCTCGCGCGACAGCAGCCCGACCGGGTCGCCGGTCACGCGCCACGCGAGCACCTCGGAGGCGAGCAGGCGCCAATCCTCACCGAAGTGATCGACGACGTGGCGCCCGGCGCCGTTCTTGGAGGTGAGCCGGCCGTGGACCAACAGGTGATGCAGGCGCGCGACCCCGAGCACCACCCAGGCGACGTCGGCGATGCCGGCATCGGCACGGAAGCCGTCGAGTGCGTCGATCTGCCCTGCCCAGTACGTCGCGAGGTTCGTACGCGTGTGCTCCCGCAGCGCCTGCGCGTCCCGCCACAGCCTGAGCGGGACCTCGCCGCGGACGCTGACCGCGTGCTCGGCGAGCTCGTGCCAGGTCACCGGCGTGAGCTCCTTCCGGGCCGCAGGCAGGAACCGGCCCTGCAGGGTGCAGGGGCGGTCCGGGGTCGCCGCGGGGCCGGCGAGCAAGTCCTCACCCACCAGGTGGATCCCGTCGAACGCCGGACTCGGGTACGCCGCCGCCAACCGGTCGTGCACGGACGCGAGCACCTCGACCACCGCAGCGGGTGAGCGCGTCAGGACCGCGACGTAGTCGACGTCGCTGCGCCCGGCGTACCACTCACCGAAGCCGAGCGACCCACGCAGGTGCAGACCCTCGACCAGGCCCGGCACGGCCTCGTCGGCGAGAGCGAGGAACTCGGCGCAGACCGCCTCGACCTCGCGCGGCAGCGCCTCGGGATCAGTCCACTCCACGCTCTCCCCCACGGCGCACCTCGAGGACGCGGAACCCCTTCGCGCTGGCCAGCCGCGAGGCCGGCCACCCCTGCGCGTCCAGCCAGCGCTGCAGCGAGTCGGCGCCCAGGTTCTTGCCGACGACCAGCACCGCGCGCCCACCCGGCGCGAGCCGCGGGAGCCACTGCAGGAGGAGGGCGTGCAGGGCCTCCTTGCCGATGCGGATCGGCGGGTTGGACCAGATCTCGTCGTACGTCGCCCCCGGGTCGACGTCGTCGGCGAGGACCGCGCGGAACCGGTCGGCGACGCCCAGTGCCGCGGCGTTCTCGTTGGCGAGCAGGACCGCGCGGGCGTTGACGTCGACACCGGTGACGTCGGCCGCGGCATCCTGGCGGGCGAGCGCCGCGCCGATCACGCCGTACCCGCAGCCGAGGTCGAGGAAGCGTCCGGCACCCGGCGGGTCGGTCTCGCGGAAGAGCACCGCGGTCCCGACGTCGAGGCGCCCGTTCGCGAAGACCCCGGAGCCCGAGGTGAGCTCGAGGTCGAGGCCCCACACGGTGCAGCGGACCGGGGTGCGGGCGAAGGCCACGTCAGGGTCGGCGGAGAAGTAGTGCTCCTGCTCGCTCACAGCACCCCCTCGCTCTCCAGCAGCGTACGGACGCGGCGGGCCGCGGCCGCCTGGGCCGCCAGCTGGTCGTCGGGCGGGTAGCCGACCTCCTCCAGCGTCAGCCCGTGGGCGTGGACGACGGTGACGGCCGGGTCCCGCTCCCGACGGGCGAGCACCTGCGCGGGCCAGTCGGCCGGACGCCGCCCCTCCCCCACGGCGAGCAGGCAGCCGACCAGGGAGCGCACCATGTGGTGGCAGAAGGCGTCGGCCTGGACGTGGGCGACAGCCGTGCCGTCCTCGGCGCGGTGCCAGGCGAAGGCGGTCAGCCGGCGGATCGTCGTCGCGCCCTCACGACGCTTGCAGAACGCGGCGAAGTCGTGCTCCCCGACCAGGCCGTGGGCGCCGGCGTTCATGGCCTCGAGATCGAGCTGGCGTGGCCACGCGAGCACGTGGCTGCGGGTCAGCGGGTCGAGGGCACCGGGCCGGTCGGCGACCCGGTAGGCGTAGCGGCGCCAGGTCGCGGAGAACCGCGCGTCGAACGCGGGCGGCACCTCCCGCACGCCGCGCACGCGCACGTCGGGAGGAAGGACGCCGTTGAGGCGACGGCACAGGGCTTCGGTCGGGGTCGCGGTCGACCGGCCGGCGGCGGCGTCCAGGACGGTGGGCTCGAGGTCGAGGTGGACGACCTGACCCCGCGCGTGCACGCCGGTGTCGGTGCGTCCAGCACACGTCACGGGCGCGGCATCGAGGCGCAGCACCCGACTCAACGCACCTTCCAGCTCCCCCTGCACGGTCCGCAGATCCGGCTGGGTCGCCCAGCCGTGAAAGTCGGATCCGTCGTAGGCGACGTCGAGACGCAGGCGCACGCGCCCATCGTCCCAGACCACCGAGGCCGCTTTCCTCAACCAAGGGGTTGACAACGAGCGGCGGCGAGGCGGATGGTTGCTCAACCGATCAGTTGACTACCAGGAGGTGCCGTGACCGACCAGCTCGGCCGCGTCTTCGCCGCCCTCGCCGATCCCGTCCGCCGCGACCTCGTGGAGCGGCTGACCGACGGGGACGCCACGGTCGGCGAGCTGGCCGCGCCGTACGACATCAGCCTGCAGGCGGTCTCGAAGCACCTGAAGGTGCTCGAGGCCTCGGGGCTGGTCACCCGCGGACGCGACGCACAACGCCGACCCGTCCGACTCGAGGCCGAGGTGCTCGACCTCGCCACGAAGTGGCTCGAGCGCTACCGGCAGCGCGCCGAGGGGCGCTACCAGCTCCTCGACGCCGTGCTCGACGAGCTCGCCCCCGACGGCAGCGACCTGCCGTCCTCTCCCGACCGATCCGCACGCCCAGGAGAAGCATCATGACCACGACCCAGACTCCATCGACCCCGACCGACCAGCGCTACCCCCGTGCCGAGATCACCGCCGACCCCGAGGTCCCGGCAATCCACATCGTCCGCGACTTCCGCGGCACCCCCGCCCAGCTGCTGCGCGCTCACACCGACCCGGAGCTCTTCGCTCGGTGGGTGGGCCCGACCGAGCTCGAGAACGAGATCCTCGCGTGGGACGCGCGCTCCGGGGGGAGCTGGCGCTACGTCGCCCGCCAGCCCGGCTCCGATGACGAGCACTTCTTCCGCGGGTGCTTCCACACCATCGCACCCGATCGGATCGTGCAGACCTTCACCTGGGAGGGCATGCCCGACGACGTCAGCCTGGAGACGCTCACCTTCACCGACCTCGGCGATGGCACCACCCGGCTGCATGCGATGTCGCTGTGCGACTCCTTCGTCGGCCGCGACCAGTGGCTGGCCAGCGGCATGGAGTACGGCATCCACCCCGGCTACGCCGCCATCGACGCGATGCTCGCCGACGGCACGCTGGACGACGCCTCGTGACCTGGCCGACCGACCCGGCGGACCGGCACCGCGTCGTCGCAGCACGCTTCGAGGACGTGGTGGGCGGCGTACGCGACTGGGAGGCGCCGACGCCGGTCGCGTCGTGGCGAGCGCGTGACGTCGTCGAGCACCTGGTGACCTGGCTGCCCGGCTTCCTCGCCGGCGGCAGCGAGCACCACCTGTCGGCCCACGGCGCCGGCGACACCACCGACCCGCCGCAGGTCTGGCGCACGCACGCGACGCGCGTCCAGGCGCTGCTCGACGACCCGGTCGCTGTCAGCTCCGCGTTCACTCACCCGCCGCTGCCGCCCCAGACGTTGACCGAGGCGGTCGCGGCCTACTACGTCACCGACATCTTCCTGCACACCTGGGACCTGGCCCGGGCCACCGCCCAGGACGACGCGCTCGACGCGGAGGTGTGTGCCGAGCTGCTCGCCGGCATGGAGCCGATGGCGGACACGCTCGCGGCATCAGGGCAGTACGGCCCGCGGGTGCCCGTGCCCGATGACGCGACCACCCAGGAGCCACTCATCGGACTCATCGGCCGCGACCCCGCCTGGCGGCCCTGAGACACGACGAAGGCCTGCCACCGTGACGGTGGCAGGCCTTCGTGGTGTACGACGGGGGGTGGATCAGGCCTTCGCCTCGTCCTCACCCTCGGTGGACTCCTCAGCAGGAGCCTCGTCCTCGGCCGGAGCCTCGGCGATCTCCGCCTCCGCCTCCGCCTCGGTCTCCTTGACCTCCAGGACCTGGGTCTCCCCGGCCTCGTCGGTCGCCTCGATCTCGGCCGGAGCGGCGTCGGTCTCGGGCTCGGTGACCTCGGCGGCCGGAGCAGCGGCGGCAGCCGGAGCAGCCTTCGTGCTCGACGCCTTCGGCTCGTAGGCCTCGGTCACCAGCTCGATGACCGCCATGGGGGCGTTGTCGCCCTTGCGGGGGCCGAGCTTGGTGATGCGGGTGTAGCCGCCCGGGCGCTCGGAGAACGACGGCGCGATCTCGGTGAAGAGCAGGTGGACGACGCCCTTGTCGCGGATGGTGCGCAGGACCAGGCGACGGGAGTGCAGGTCACCCTTCTTCGCACGGGTGATCAGCCGCTCGGCGTACGGACGCAGGGTGCGCGCCTTGGCCTCGGTGGTGGTGATCGAACCGTGCTCGAAGAGGGCGGTCGCCAGGTTGGCGAGCATCAGCCGCTGGTGGGCCGGGCTGCCGCCGAGGCGGGTGCCCTTCTTAGGGGTAGGCATGAGGTGTTCTCTCTTTTCTCCCCGGCCGTATCAGGTACCGGAGTAGATGGTGGGGAAGATCAGTACTGCTCGTCCTCGACGAAGCTGGCGTCGTCGTCCTCGTACGCCGCCAGGGCAGCGGTCGGGTCGAAGCCCGGGGCGCTGTCCTTGAGCGAGAGGCCCATCTCGACGAGCTTGGCCTTGACCTCGTCGATGGACTTCGCGCCGAAGTTGCGGATGTCGAGCAGGTCCTGCTCCGAGCGCGAGATGAGCTCACCCACGGTGTGGATGCCCTCACGCTTGAGGCAGTTGTAGGACCGGACGGTGAGCTGCAGGTCCTCGACCGGGAGGGCGAGGTCGGCGGCCAACTGCTCGTCGACCGGCGAGGGGCCGATCTCGATGCCCTCGGCCTCGACGTTGAGCTCGCGGGCCAGGCCGAACAGCTCGACCAGGGTGCGGCCGGCCGAGGCGAGGGCGTCGCGGGGACGGATCGAGGGCTTGGTCTCGACGTCGATGACGAGACGGTCGAAGTCGGTGCGCTGCTCGACACGCGTCGCCTCGACCTTGTAGGTCACCTTGAGCACGGGCGAGTAGATCGAGTCGACCGGCATGCGGCCGATCTCGTTGTCGAGGCCCTTGTTCTGCACGGCGCTGACGTAGCCGCGACCGCGCTCGACGACCAGCTCCATCTCGAGCTTGCCCTTGCTGTTGAGCGTGGCGATCTTGAGGTCGGGGTTGTGCACCTCGACACCCGCCGGGGGTGCGATGTCGGCGGCGGTGACGTCACCGGCACCGGACTTGCGCAGGTACATCGTGACCGGCTCGTCGTGCTCGGAGGAGACCACGAGACCCTTGAGGTTGAGGATCACCTCGGTCACGTCCTCCTTCACGCCCTCGATGGTCGAGAACTCGTGGAGCACGTTGTCGATACGGATGCTGGTGACGGCTGCCCCGGGGATCGAGGAGAGCAGGGTGCGCCGCAGCGAGTTGCCGAGCGTGTAGCCGAAGCCGGGCTCCAGCGGCTCGATCACGAACCGCGAGCGGAACTCGTCGACGACCTCTTCCGACAGGGTCGGACGCTGAGCGATGAGCACTGTGGGTGTCCTTTCCGGATCCGACCGCTATTTGAAGGACCCGAACGAGAGAGATGGAGAGAGGCGAAATCGTGGGGACTTCCGCTGCCCTCCCGCTGGTGGCTGCAGCTGATCAACGACCGCAGCCACCGAACGGGGGGCAGTCGGGGGGCGGAGCCCCCCGACCGATTACTTCTTGGAGTAGAACTCCACGATCAGCTGCTCCTGGATCGGCAGGTCGATCTGCGCACGCACCGGCAGCGAGTGGATCAGGATTCGCATCCGGTTCGGCTGCACGTCCATCCACGCGGGGACGACGCGCTCGCCGTGGGTCTCGCGGGCGATGATGAACGGGGTCATCTCCAGCGACTTCTCGCGGACGTCGATGACGTCGAACTGGCTGACCTGGTACGACGGGATGTCGACCTTCTTGCCGTTCACGCGGAAGTGGCCGTGCACCACGAGCTGACGCGCGTGCCGCCGCGTGCGGGCGAACCCGGCGCGGTAGACGACGTTGTCGAGGCGCGACTCGAGCAGCTGCAGCAGGTTGTCACCGGTCTTGCCGGGGCGACGGTTCGCCTCGACGTAGTAGCGGTGGAACTGCCGCTCGAGGACGCCGTACGTGAGGCGCGCCTTCTGCTTCTCCTGGAGCTGAGTGCGGTACTCGCTCTCCTTCACCCGGGCGCGGCCGTGCTGGCCGGGCGGGTACGGGCGACGCTCATAAGCTGCGTCGCCGCCGACGAGGTCGACACCGAGGCGGCGCGACTTCTTGGTCATGGGGCCGGTGTAACGGGCCATCTGTCAGTCTCTCCTTAGCCTTCGGTGTCGGGTCAGACGCGGCGGCGCTTGGGCGGCCGGCATCCGTTGTGGGGCGTGGGCGTGACGTCCTGGATGGTGCCGACCTCGAGGCCGATCGCACCCAGCGAACGGATCGCCGTCTCGCGGCCCGAGCCCGGGCCCTTGACGAAGACGTCGATCTTCTTCATCCCGTGCTCCATCGCCCGACGACCAGCGGCCTCGGCGGCCATCTGCGCGGCGTACGGCGTGGACTTGCGCGAGCCCTTGAAGCCGACGGTGCCGGCAGAGGCCCACGAGATCACCGCACCGGTCGGGTCGGTGATCGTGACGATGGTGTTGTTGAACGTGCTCTTGATGTGGGCTTCGCCCTGAGCGATGTTCTTCTTCTCCTTGCGGCGCACCTTCTTGGCGCCGGAAGCCTGGCGGCTCTTGGGAGGCATCTAGAAATTCTCCTGAGGTTCTGGGTTGGCTCTACGAGGAAGGGAAGTGCTGCGCGAGGCGCAGGTCACTTCTTCTTCTTGCCGGCGACGGTGCGCTTGGGTCCCTTGCGGGTGCGCGCGTTGGTCTTGGTGCGCTGACCGCGGACCGGGAGGCCCTGACGGTGGCGGCGCCCCTGGTAGCTGCCGATCTCGATCTTGCGTCGGATGTCAGCCTGGACCTCACGACGGAGGTCACCTTCGATCTTGAAGTTGGCCTCGATCTCGTCGCGGAGCTTCACCAGCTCCTCGTCGCCCAGCGTGTGGACGCGCGCATTCGGGTCGACCCCGGTTGCGGCGAGCAGCTGCTGGGCGCGGGTACGGCCGATGCCGTAGATGTAAGTGAGTGCGATCTCGATGCGCTTGTCGCGCGGGAGGTCAACACCAACGAGGCGTGCCATGCGGCGGTGTCCTTTCGATGTCGACAGGTGTCGGTCGTGTCGCGTCCCGGTCCTCGTCGGTGCGGGCTCCGGCCTGTCCCCGGAGGTGAGAGTCCCGTTCGGCCAATGCCGATCGGTACCCAGCGATCACGTTGTTCGGTGTTCAGTTGTGCATGTTCAGTTGTGGCGGTTCTCGGTCGAGCTGGTCAGTCCCTCTCGGGATCTCGACCCGCCCGTTCCGACCTCGCAGGCTCGGTCGGAGGGCTTGCTCGATCTGCGGCTGAGACGCCTCGCGCTCCTTCGTCGCGCGTGGCTTCAGCCTTGCCGCTGCTTGTGGCGAGGGTTCTCGCAGATGACCATGACGCGGCCGTGGCGACGAATCACCTTGCACTTGTCACAGATCGGCTTGACGCTCGGCTGGACCTTCATGGGTGAGGCCTTTCAGGTGTCGGCTGCCTACTCACTTGTAGCGGTAGACGATGCGACCCCGGGTGAGGTCGTACGGCGACAGCTCCACCACGACGCGGTCCTCGGGGAGGATCCGGATGTAGTGCTGGCGCATCTTGCCGCTGATGTGCGCGAGAACCTTGTGGCCGTTGGAGAGCTCCACCCGAAACATCGCGTTCGGGAGGGCCTCAACCACCGTGCCCTCGATCTCGATCACGCCTTCTTTCTTCGGCATGTCCTCCGCAATCTGCTCAAGAGTCGTCGTTCACGTCATCTACCGTTGGCCCGGGAACCGCCCGGACCCCCGACGCGGGTGCGCCGCGGGGCCGGTGGACCTCACGGGACCGTCGTGAACCCCATGCCGAGCACGTGCGAACCACGCCGTGAAGGAGTGGATCGAGCGAACGCCGGGCAGCCGCGAGGCACCACAGAACGGACCCATGTTGGGCCGACTGGCCAGTCTAGTCCGATCCGGGGGCAATCACCAATCGAGGCCGCCTGCGGCCTCGGCGAGCAGACGCAGGGTCTCGGCGCGTGCCGGGGCAGCGGCGGGATCGGTCCCGGCGTACGCACCGGCCACCGGGTGGACCATCACCTCGTCGACGTCGAAGCCGGCAGCCAGCTCACGCACCCGGTGCGCCGCGGTGCCGGGGTCGCCGATGATCCAGCGCTCGCGCATCGCCGCCAGGAGCCGCTCGTGCTCGGTGGGCACGGCGACGTCCTCGGCCTCCTCGACGAGGAGCTGCGCTCCGAGCGGCCCGCCGGTGCGCAGCGTCAGCATCGCGAGCAGCTGCGGGAGCGCGAGCCGCTCCGCCTCCTGCGCCGTCGGGGCGACGGCGACGTTCACGGTCAGGAACGTGCGCGGCTCCGCGCAGAGCTCGGAGGGCTGGAACTGGTCGCGATACAACGCCAGCGCCTCGGCCGTCCCCTGCCCCGAGAAGTGGTGGGCGAAGACGTACGGCAGCCCGCGAGCCGCGGCGAGCCGCGCGGAGTAGTCGGAGGACCCGAGCAGCCAGACCGGTGCACGGCCTGATGCGACCGGGGTCGCCCGCAGCGGATGGGTCCGCCCGGCCACCTCCAGCCCGACGCCGGCGGTGTCCATCATCGCGATGATCTCGTCGACGTACTGCGGGAAGCGCGCCACCGCGTCCTCCCCCACTCCCCCGGCGCCGTGGCGCAGGGCCCAGCTGGTGACCGGGTCCGTCCCGGGCGCGCGTCCGAGCCCGAGATCGATCCGACCCGGGAACGCGGCCTCGAGGAGCGCGAACTGCTCCGCGACCACGAGCGGGGCGTGGTTCGGCAGCATCACGCCACCGGACCCCACCCGGATGCGCTCGGTCGCTGCCGCCAGGAGCGCGATCAGGACCGGCGGGTTCGTCGCCGCGACCGCCGGCATGTTGTGGTGCTCGGCCACCCAGTAGCGGTGGTAGCCCGCCGCGTCCGCCACCCGGGCGAGCTCCCGGCTCGCCGCCACCGCGTCGGCACTGGTCTGGTCGGTGCGCACGGGGACGAGGTCGAGGACGGAGAGCCGGAGCGGGCGGGGTGAAGTCACACCACCACCAACGCCCACGACCGCCGTACCCTTCCGGACCTTGTACACGAACTTGCGCGACACGCCGACTGGAACGTGTACACAGGGACAAATTCACTACACGTGTAGCGAATTCGCAGGGAGCTCAACGCCCGCCGAAGGGGACGCCGAGGGCGGTGAGGCGCGCCTCGCCGCCGTCGAGGGCGGTGAGCACCCACGCGCCGTCGGGGGTGAGGGTGAAGGAGTGCTCGAAGTGGGCCGCCCAGCTGCCGTCGAGGGTGACGACGGTCCACTCGTCGTCGAGCACCCGGTTGGCCTGGTCGCCGAGGGTGATCATCGGCTCGACCGCGAGGGCGAGGCCCTCGACGAGCTTCGGGCCCTTGCCGGGCCTGCCGAAGTTCGGCACGTTGGGCGGCTGGTGCATGGCCGAGCCGATGCCGTGGCCGACGTAGTCCTCGACGATGCCGTACGTCGCGGGCTGGCTGCGCACCGACTGCTCGACCGCGTGGGAGATGTCGGTGACCCGACCGCCGAGCCGAGCGGCGGCGATGCCGGCCCAGAGCGCCTCCTCGGTCACGCGCAGCAGCTCGGCCACCTCGGGGGCGACCTCGCCCACGGGCACCGTGATCGCGGCGTCGCCGTGCCAGCCGTCGACGATCGCGCCGCAGTCGATGGAGATGACGTCACCCGCGGCGAGCACGCGATCGTCGGGGATGCCGTGGACGACCACGTCGTTGACCGACGTGCACAGCGTGCCGGGGAACCCGTGGTAGCCCAGGAACGACGGCGTCGCGCCGGAGCTGCGGATCGCGTCCTCCGCGATCGCGTCGAGCTCCCGGGTCGAGACCCCGGGCCGGACGTGCCCGCGCAGCAGCTCGAGGGTCTGCCCGACCACCAGTCCGGCGCGCCGCATCAGAGCGATCTGCTCCGGAGTCTTGATCTCGACCCCGCGGTCACGCAGGCCCATGGCGCACGCCGATGCTCAGGACGCGGGTGCGTCGGTGCCGAGTGCGGCGAAGACGCGTGCCCGGACCTCGTCGACCGAGCCCATGCCGTCGACCTCGCGCACGAGGCCGCGCTCGCCGTAGACCGCGATCAGCGGCGCGGTCTCCTTGGCGTAGACCTCCTGGCGGTGCCGGATCACCGGCTCGGTGTCGTCGGTGCGACCCTCGGTCTCCGCGCGCTGGAGCAGTCGCTGCACGACCTCGTCCTCATCCACGGTCAGGACGACCACGGCGTCGAGGCTCGAGCCGAGCGCGGTGAGCATGCCGTCGAGCTCGTGCACCTGGGCGACGGTGCGCGGGTAGCCGTCGAGGAGGAAGCCCTCGCGGGCATCGTCCTCGGCCAGCCGGTCGCGGACCATCCCGTTGGTGACCTCGTCGGGGACGTACTCACCGGCGTCCATGTAGCGCTTGGCCTGGACGCCGAGAGCCGTGCCCTCAGCGACGTTGGCGCGGAAGATGTCACCGGTCGAGATCGCGGGGATGCCGAGCCGCTCGGCGACGACCTTCGCCTGCGTGCCCTTCCCGGCGCCGGGAGGCCCCATCAGGATGATTCGCATGTCAGCGCAGGAACCCTTCGTAGTTGCGCTGCTGGAGCTGGCTCTCGATCTGCTTCACCGTGTCGAGGGCGACGCCGACCATGATCAGGATCGAGGTGCCACCGAACGGGAAGTTCTGGTTGGCGTCGATCAGCACGAACGCGATCAGCGGGATCAGGGAGATCAAGCCGAGGTAGAGCGCACCAGGCAGCGTGATGCGGGACAGCACGTAGCTGAGGTAGTCCTCGGTCGGCTTGCCCGCCCGGATCCCGGGGATGAAGCCGCCGTACTTCTTCATGTTGTCGGCGACCTCGACGGGGTTGAAGGTGATCGCGACGTAGAAGTAGGTGAAGAAGATGATGAGGGCGAAGTACACCGCCATGTAGAGGGGGTGTCCGCCGTCCTGGAAGTACGTGGTGATGAAGTCGACCCACCACGACTGGGTGTTCTGGTTGAACTGCGCGGCCATCATCGGCAGGTACATCAGGCTCGAGGCGAAGATGACGGGGATGATGCCGGCCTGGTTGACCTTCAAGGGGATGTACGTCGAGGAGCCGCCGAACATCTTGCGTCCGACCATCCGCCGGGCGTACTGCACCGGGATCCGGCGCTGCGCCTGCTCGATGAAGATGACCGCGGCGATGATGACCAAGCCGATCGCGAAGACGACCGCGAAGATCGTCCAGCCCTGCTGGACGCGGACCTGCCACAGCGAGCTGGGGAAGGTCGCGACGACCTGGGTGAAGATCAGGATCGACATGCCGTTGCCGACACCGCGCTCGGTGATCTGCTCGCCGAACCACATGATGACGGCCGTGCCGGCGGTCATCGTGACGACCATGATGAGGAACTGCATGGTGCTGTTCTCGTCGCGCAGCAGCGGCAGGTTGCAGCCCTCGAAGAGGTTGCGGCTGCGGGCCAGCGCGACGATGCCGGTCGCCTGGAGGACGGCGAGGCCGAGCGTGAGATAGCGGGTGTACTGGGTGATCTTGCTCTGTCCGGCCTGCCCCTCCTTCTTCAGCGTCTCCAGCCGCGGGATCACCACGACGAGCAGCTGCAGGATGATGCTGGCCGTGATGTAGGGCATGATCCCGAGCGCGAAGACCGACAGCTGGAGCAGCGCGCCGCCGGAGAACAGGTTGATCAGGCCGTAGAGACCTTCGCTCTCGATCTGGGCGAAGCACTCCTGGACGTTCTCGTAGTGCACGCCGGGGGTGGGCAGCTGCGAGCCGGCACGGAAGATCACGAGGATCCCCAGCACGAACAGCAGCTTGCGACGCAGGTCCGGTGTCCGGAAAGCGTTGGCGAAGGCGCCTAGCACGTATACGGCCTTTCTTGCATGTCCTGGTCGTCTTCCCGAGGCCCCGGGGACCGGCGGAAGCCTAACAGCGGCGGTGACCCGGGATGGGAACGGGCGAGGGACGCAGTCGGCTGGTTGGCCGTCTACGTCCCTCGCTCAACGTCCGGACGGGTCGGTCACAGCTCGGTGGTCGAGCCTCCGGCAGCAGCGATCTTCTCCTTGGCGGAGGCCGAGAACGCATGCGCGCTCACCGCGACCTTCACCGAGATGTCGCCCTGGCCCAGGACCTTGACCGGCTGACCCTCGCGGACCGCGCCCTTGCGGACGAGGTCGGCCACGGAGATGTCGCCCCCCTCGGGGAACAGCTTCTCGATGCGGTCGAGGTTGACGACCTGGAACTCCACCTTGAAGGGGTTCTTGAACCCCTTCAGCTTGGGGAGCCGCATGTGCAGGGGCATCTGGCCACCCTCGAAGGCGGCCGGCACCTGGTAGCGCGCCTTGGTGCCCTTGGTACCGCGACCGGCGGTCTTGCCCTTCGAGGCCTCACCGCGACCCACGCGGGTCTTGGCGGTCTTGGCGCCCGGAGCGGGACGCAGGTGGTGCAGCTTGAGCGTCATGTCAGTCGACCTCCTCGACGGTCACCAGGTGGCGAACCGTGTGGACCATGCCGCGGATCTCCGGGCGGTCCTCCTTCACGACGACGTCGCCGATGCGCTTCAGGCCCAGCGTGCGCAGGGTGTCGCGCTGGTTCTGCTTGCACCCGATCGTCGACTTCTTCTGCTCGACCTTCAGGCGTGCCATCAGGAAGCCACCTCCGCACGAGCCTTCAGCAGCGCGGCCGGGGCGACGTCCTCGACGGGAAGCCCACGGCGAGCGGCGACCGCCTCCGGGGACTCCAGCGAGCGCAGCGCCTCGGCGGTGGCGTGCACGATGTTGATCTGGTTCGACGAGCCGAGCGACTTGCTCAGCACGTCGTGGATGCCGGCGGCCTCGAGCACCGCGCGCACCGGTCCACCGGCGATCACGCCGGTACCAGGAGAGGCCGGGCGCAGGAACACGACGCCTGCAGCCTTCTCGCCCTGGACCGGGTGCGGGATGGTGCCCTGGATGCGGGGGACGCGGAAGAAGTTCTTCTTCGCCTCCTCCACGCCCTTCGCGATCGCGGCGGGCACCTCCTTGGCCTTGCCGTAGCCGACACCGACCATGCCGTCGCCGTCGCCGACGATCACCAGGGCGGTGAAGCTGAAGCGCCGACCACCCTTGACGACCTTGGCGACACGGTTGATCGCGACGACACGCTCGATGTAGGCGGTCTTGTCCGCAGAGTCGCGGCCGCGACGATCGTCACGGCCACCGCGGCGCTGGGATCCGCTCATGTCTGTCCTCTTCCTTCGTACGTCTCGTCTGCGATCAGAACGCCAGACCGCCCTCGCGGGCGCCCTCTGCGAGCGCCGCGATCCGGCCGTGGTACTTGTTGCCGGCGCGGTCGAAGACCACGCCCTCGACACCCGCGGCCTTCGCCCGCTCGGCGACGAGCTCGCCGACCCGGCGGGCCTTGGCGGTCTTGTCCCCGTCGGTCGACCGCAGGTCGGCCTCCATGGTGGAGGCGTACGCCAGCGTCTTGCCCACGAGGTCGTCCACGACCTGCACGGTGATGTGCTTGGCAGAGCGGGTGACCACCATCCGCGGACGCTCGGCGGTCCCGGCGATCTTCTTGCGACCGCGGACCTGGCGACGCAGACGCGAGGCGGTGCGAGCGCTCGTGCGCTTGCCCTGCTTGAGTGCGATGGCCATCACTTACCAGCCTTTCCGACCTTGCGGCGGACCTGCTCGCCCGCGTAGCGGACACCCTTGCCCTTGTAGGGCTCGGGCTTCCGGAGCTTCCGGATCTTTGCAGCGGTCTCGCCGACGAGCTGCTTGTCGATGCCCTGGACGCCGAGGCGCGTGGGCCCGTCGACCGTGAAGGTGATCCCTTCGGGGGCGTCGAAGATGATCGGGTGGGAGTACCCGAGCTGGAACTCCAGCTGGGTCGGACCCTTCGACAGCACGCGGTAACCGACGCCGACGATCTCGAGCTTCTTCTCGTAGCCGTCGGTCACGCCGGTGACCATGTTGGCGATCAGGGTGCGGGTGAGGCCGTGGCGGGCCTTGCTGTCCCGGTGGTCATCGGGACGCTTCACCTCGATGGTGCCGTCCTCGCCGCGGTCGACCGTGATCGGCTCGACGACGTTGTGGGTCAGGGTGCCCTTGGGGCCCTTCACGGTGACGACGTTCTCGGCGAACGCCACGTCAACACCGGACGGGACCGCAATGGGGAGCTTGCCAATACGCGACATGTCTTGTCTCCTCCTTCTCGGTCCGTCGTCACCAGACGTAGGCGAGGACTTCCCCACCTACGCCCTTCTGGTTGGCCTGGCGGTCGGTCAGCAGACCCTGGCTCGTGGAGATGATCGCCACGCCCAGACCGCCGAGGACCTTGGGCAGTCCGGTGGACTTCGCGTAGACGCGCAGACCGGGCTTGCTGATGCGGCGCAGGCCGGCGATGGAGCGCTCGCGGTTCTGGCCGTACTTCAGCGTCAGCGTCAGCACCTTGCCGACCGTCTGGGCGGATTCGGAGGCCGCAGCGTCCTCGACCTTCCAGCTGGTGATGTAGCCCTCCTGCTGGAGGATCTCCGCGACGCCAGCCTTCAGCTTGCTGTAGGGCATCGTCACGGTGTCGTGGTACGCCTGGTTGGCGTTGCGCAGACGCGTGAGCATGTCTGCGATCGGGTCAGTCATCGTCATGGCCGTCAGGCCCTTTCTCGCCGTGGTTTCCGCAGGAACTCGTCTGCGGACCTTCGCCGTGTCTCGTGTTCAGGTGTCCCGGCTTCCCGGGGGTCTGGGGGCGGAGCCCCCAGCGGGGTACTCGGGGCGGAGCCCCGAGCGATTACCAGCTCGACTTGGTCACACCGGGCAGCTCGCCCCGGTGCGCCATCTCGCGCAGGCAGATCCGGCACAGGCCGAACTTGCGGTAGACCGACTTCGGCCGTCCGCACCGCTGGCACCGGGTGTAGCCGCGCACCGCGAACTTGGGCTTGCGGGCCGCCTTGACCTTGAGGGATGTCTTCGCCATCGACTCACTGCTCCTTGAACGGGAAGCCGAGGTGCTTCAGCAGCGCCCGACCCTGGTCGTCGTTGGTGGCCGTCGTGACGACCGTGATGTCCATGCCCCGGCTGCGGTCGACCTTGTCCTGGTCGATCTCGTGGAACATGACCTGCTCGGTGAGACCGAACGTGTAGTTGCCCCGGCCGTCGAACTGCTTCGCGGACAGGCCGCGGAAGTCCCTGATCCGCGGGAGCGCAAGGCTCAGCAGACGGTCGAGGAACTCCCACATGCGGTCGCCGCGCAGCGTGACGTGCGCACCGATCGGCATGCCCTCGCGCAGCTTGAACTGCGCGATCGACTTGCGGGCCTTGGTGACCTGCGGCTTCTGACCGGTGATCGCGGTCAGGTCGCGGATCGCGCCCTCGATCAGCTTCGAGTCACGCGCGGCCTCGCCGACGCCCATGTTGACCACGATCTTGGTCAAGCCGGGCACCTGCATGACGTTGGCGATCTCGAACTCGCTGCGCAGCGCGGGGAGGACCTCCTCGCGGTAGCGCGCCTTGAGACGCGGGATCTCGTTGGTGGTGGTGCTCATCAGATCTCCTCACCGGACTTGCGCGAGACCCGGACGCTGCGCTGAGCGGCGTAGGTCGAGCCGTCCGGCCGACGCTTGGTGACCTCGGTGCGCTTGAAGCCGACACGGGTGACCCCGTCGCCGTCCTTCAGCATCACGTTGGAGACGTGGATCGGGGCCTCGGTGGTGACGATGCCGCCGGTGTTGCCGTCGCGACCGCCGGTGTTGACCACCTTGGTGTGCTTCTTGATCCGGTTGACGCCCTCGACGATGACGCGCGACTCCTCGGGGAGGACCGCGATCACCTTGCCCTCGGCGCCCTTGTCCTTGCCGGCGATGACCTTGACGGTGTCGCCCTTCTTGATGTTCAGCTTGTTCGCCTTCTTCTGTGCCATGTCAGAGCACCTCCGGAGCGAGCGAGACGATCCGCATGAAGCGCTTCTCGCGAAGCTCACGGCCGACGGGGCCGAAGATGCGGGTCCCACGCGGCTCGCCGTCCGCCTTCAGGATCACCGCGGCGTTCTCGTCGAAGCGGATGTAGGACCCGTCGGGCCGACGGCGCTCCTTGGCCGTGCGCACGACGACCGCCTTGACGACGTCGCCCTTCTTGACGTTGCCGCCGGGGATCGCGTCCTTCACCGTGGCAACGATGACGTCTCCGATGCCGGCGTAGCGACGACCGGAGCCACCGAGCACGCGGATGCACAAGATCTCCTTGGCACCCGTGTTGTCGGCGACCTTGAGTCGCGACTCCTGCTGAATCATTTCCTTCTCCTTGTCGCCCCGGTTCTTCCGCTACGGAAGCCTGGGGGATCACCGCCGGCCTAGAGGCCGGAAATGCTTGGACCGGCTGCGCCGGGCTGATTGACGTTCCGCCGAACCAAGCGCGCTTCGCTCGACGGTTCGGCGGTCACTTGGCCTTCTCGAGGACCTCGATGACCCGCCACCGCTTGGTGGCGGACAACGGCCGGGTCTCCATGATCAGGACGCGGTCGCCGATGCCGCACTCGTTGGTCTCGTCGTGCGCCTTGAGCTTGCTCGTGCGCCGCATGACCTTGCCGTAGAGGGCGTGCTTCACGCGGTCCTCGACGGAGACCACGATGGTCTTGTCCATCTTGTCGCTGACGACGAGTCCCTCACGCACCTTGCGGCGCGAGCGCTCCTCGGTGCTGGTGGCCTGCTCGCTCATGCGTCACCGTCCTTGTCGGTCTCTGCGTTGGTCGCGTCCGGGTCCTGCCGGATGCCGAGCTCGCGCTCACGCACCACGGTGTAGATCCGGGCGATGTCCTTCTTGACCGTGCGGAGCCGGCCGTTGCTCTCGAGCTGGCCGGTGGCGGCCTGGAAGCGCAGGTTGAACAGCTCTTCCTTGGCCTCGCGGAGCTTGCTCTCCAGGTCCGACGCGTTCAACGCGTCGAGCTCGTGTGCTGTCGTGCTCATCAGAACTCACCTGCCTCGCGGGTGACGAAGCGGCACTTCATGGGGAGCTTGTGCATCGCGCGGCGCATCGCCTCACGGGCGACGTCCTCGGGGACGCCGGACAGCTCGAACATGACGCGGCCGGGCTTGACGTTGGCGACCCACCACTCGGGCGAGCCCTTGCCGGAACCCATGCGGGTCTCAGCCGGCTTCTTGGTCAGCGGGCGGTCGGGGTAGATGTTGATCCACACCTTTCCACCACGCTTGATGTAGCGGGTCATGGCGATACGCGCGGACTCGATCTGCCGGTTGGTCACGTAGTGACCCTCGACAGCCTGGATGCCGAAGTCGCCGAAGGCCAGCCGGGTGCCACCCTTGGCCATGCCACGACGGCTGGGGTGGTGCTGCTTGCGGTGCTTGACCCTGCGGGGCATCAACATGGCACTCAGCCCTCCTGTCCGGTCGCTGCGGCCTCGGGGGCAGCAGCCTCAGTGCTCGGCGCGGCGTCGGCCGGAGCCTCGGCGCGCGAGCGGTCGTTGCGGGTGGGGCGGTCGCCGCGGGTGCCGCGGCCCGGGCGCTCGCCGGTCCGGCCAGCACCACCACGGCCACGGCTCGGCGCACCGGCGCGTGCGGCGGCCTGCGCCTCACGCTCGGCGCGGGTGCCCGCGACCTCGCCCTTGTAGATCCAGACCTTCACGCCGATGCGGCCGAAGGTGGTCTTGGCCTCGTAGAAGCCGTAGTCGATGTCGGCCCGGAGCGTGTGCAGCGGGACGCGACCCTCGCGGTAGAACTCCGAGCGGGACATCTCGGCGCCGCCGAGTCGGCCGGAGCACTGGATCCGCACGCCCTTGGCGCCGGAGCGCATGGAGGTCTGCATCGCCTTGCGCATCGCGCGGCGGAACGCCACGCGGCCCGCGAGCTGCTCGGCCACTCCCTGAGCGACCAGCTGCGCGTCGACCTCGGGGTTCTTGACCTCGAGGATGTTGAGCTGCACCTGCTTGCCGGTCAGCTTCTCGAGCTCGCCGCGGATGCGGTCGGCCTCGGCGCCGCGGCGACCGATGACGATGCCGGGGCGCGCGGTGTGGATGTCGACGCGGACACGGTCACGGGTGCGCTCGATCTCCACGCGGGAGATGCCGGCGCGCTCCATGCCCTTGGAGAGCAGCTTGCGGATCGCGACGTCCTCACCGACGTAGGACTTGTACAGCTTGTCGGCGTACCACCGGCTGCGGTGGTCGGTCGAGATGCCGAGCCGGAACCCGTTCGGGTTGATCTTCTGACCCATCAGGCGGTCCGTCCCTTCTCCTCCGCCGGCTGAACGACCAGCGTGATGTGGCTCGTGCGCTTGTTGATCCGCGAGGCGCGGCCCTGCGCACGGGGGCGCCACCGCTTCATGGTGGGTCCCTCGTCGACGGTCGCCTTGCTCACGACCAGCGAGGCGCGGTCGAGGTTCTCGGTGGTCTCGGCATTCGCCACTGCGCTCTCGAGGACCTTGTAGACGGTCTCGCTGGCGGCCTGCGGTGCGAACTGCAGGAGGGCCAGGGCCTCGTCCACCGGAAGGCCGCGCACCATGTCGACGACACGGCGAGCCTTCATCGGCGTGATCCGGACGAAGCGTGCGCTGGCGAAGGCACCCGGCTGGTCACCCAGCAGGGACTCGCGGCGGGCGCTGCTGCGCCGGCGCTCTGTAACGCTCATTGCTCTGTCTTCTCTCGTCGTTGCTCGTCGGCCCCGCGTCAGCGGCGGCGGCTCTTGCGGTCGTCCTTGATGTGACCCTTGAAGGTCCGCGTCGGCGCGAACTCGCCCAACTTGTGGCCGACCATCGAGTCGGTCACGAAGACCGGGACGTGCTTGCGACCGTCGTGCACCGCGATCGTGTGGCCGATCATGGCCGGCACGATCATCGAGCGCCGCGACCAGGTCTTGATGACGTTGTGGGTGCCCTTCTCGTTCTGGACGTCCACCTTCTTGATGAGGTGGTCGTCGACGAAGGGGCCCTTCTTCAAGCTGCGAGGCATCTGACTACTTCCCTACTCAGCGCTTCTTGCCGGTGCGGCGACGACGGACGATCAGGGCGTCGGAGGCCTTGCGCTTGCGCGTCCGGCCCTCGGGCTTGCCCCACGGCGAGACCGGGTGGCGACCACCGGAGGTCTTGCCCTCTCCACCACCGTGCGGGTGGTCGACCGGGTTCATGACGACACCGCGGACGGTCGGGCGCTTGCCCTTCCACCGCATGCGGCCGGCCTTGCCCCAGTTGATGTTCGACTGCTCGGCGTTGCCGACACCACCGACGGTGGCGCGGCAGCGCACGTCGACGTAGCGCATCTCGCCGGAGGGCATGCGCAGCTGCGCACGGCTGCCCTCCTTGGCGACCAGCTGGACCGAGGCGCCCGCGGAGCGGGCGATCTTGGCGCCACCGCCGGGCCGCAGCTCGATGCAGTGGACCGTGGTGCCGACCGGGATGTTGCGCAGCGGCAGGTTGTTGCCGGGCTTGATGTCAGCCCCGACGCCGGCCTCGATGCGCGTGCCCTGGGTGACACCCTGCGGCGCGATGATGTAGCGCTTCTCGCCGTCGGCGTAGTGCAGCAGCGCGATGCGCGCGGTGCGGTTGGGGTCGTACTCGATGTGCGCGACCTTCGCCGGGATGCCGTCCTTGTCGTAGCGACGGAAGTCGATGACCCGGTAGGCGCGCTTGTGACCGCCACCCTGGTGCCGGGTGGTGATCCGGCCCTGGTTGTTGCGGCCGCCCTTCTTGGGCAGCGGGCGGACCAGCGACTTCTCCGGGGTCGACCGCGTCACCTCGGCGAAGTCGGCGACCGACGAGCCGCGACGACCGGGCGTGGTCGGCTTGTACTTGCGGATTGCCATGAGTTCTCAGTCCTCGCTCGTGAGCCCGGTCAGGAGACCGGACCTCCGAAGATGTCGATGCTCTGGCCCTCGGCCAGGCTGACGATCGCCCGCTTGGTGTTGGCGCGCTTGCCCATGCCGAAGCGGGTCCGTCGCGTCTTGCCCTGACGGTTGATCGTGTTGACGCTGGTGACCTTGACGTTGAACACCTTCTCGACCGCGATCTTGATCTCGGTCTTGTTGGCGCTGGGGTGCACCAGGAAGGTGTACTTGTTCTGGTCGAGCAGGCCGTAGCTCTTCTCGCTGACGACCGGCGCGATCAGGACGTCGCGGGGGTCCTTCTGCAGGGTGCTCACTTCGCGGCCTCCTTGGTGCTGGTGCGGGCGGCGACGAAGGCGTCGTACGCGCCCTTGGTGAAGACCACGTCGTCGGAGACCAGCACGTCGAGCGTGTTGAGCTGGTCGACGGCGATCAGGTGCACGCTCGGCACGTTGCGCAGCGACAGCCAGCTGACGGTGTCGGCCCGCTCGAGGACGACCAGCGCACGGCGACGGTCGGTGATCGAGGCGAGGGCGGCGAGGCCGGCCTTGGTGCTGGGCTTGTCACCCTCGACCAGGGTCTCGACGACGTGGATCCGGCCCGCGCGAGCCCGGTCGGAGAGAGCACCGCGGAGCGCGGCGGCCTTCATCTTCTTCGGGGTGCGCTGGTCGTAGCTGCGCGGCGTCGGGCCGTGCACCACGCCACCGCCGGCGAACTGCGGCGCGCGGGTCGAACCCTGGCGGGCACGACCGGTGCCCTTCTGCTTGTAGGGCTTGCGGCCACCGCCGCGGACCTCGCCGCGGGACTTGGTGTCGTGGGTGCCTTGGCGAGCAGCTGCCTGCTGGGCGACGACGACCTGGTGCATCACCGGGATGGACACGTCGGCGTCGAAGATCTCAGCCGGGAAGTCGACGCTGACGACCTTGGCGCTGGACTTCTCGCTCATGCGCGGGCCTCCTTCTTGGCAGCCGAACGGATCATGACGAGTCCGCCCTTGGGGCCGGGAACGGCGCCCTTGAGCAGGATCAGACCCTTCTCGGCGTCGATGGCGTGCACGGTGACGTTCTGGGTGGTGACCGTGTCGCCACCCATCCGGCCTGCCATGCGCATGCCCTTGAAGACGCGGCCGGGCGTGGCGCAGGCGCCGATCGACCCGGGCTTGCGGTGGTTGCGGTGCGCACCGTGGGAGGCGCTGACACCGGCGAAGCCGTGGCGCTTCATGACGCCGGCGAAGCCCTTGCCCTTGCTCGTGGCGGTGACGTCGACGACGTCACCGGCAGCGAACAGGTCAGGAGCGATCTCCTGGCCGACCTCGTAGGAGGACGCCTCGGCGGTACGGATCTCGACCAGCGCGCGGCGCGGGGTGACCCCGGCCTTCGCGAAGTGGCCGGCCTGCGGCTTGGTCACCTTGCGACCGTCGATCTCGCCGTACCCGATCTGCACGGCGTTGTAGCCGTCGACCTCGGGGGTACGGACCTGGGTGACGACGTTGGTCGCGGCGGAGACGACGGTGACCGGGACGATGCGGTTGTTCTCGTCCCAGGTCTGGGTCATCCCGACCTTGGTGCCCAGCAGGCCCTTGACGTTGCGTTCGAACGTAGTGCTCATCGTGACGTCCTCAGAGCTTGATCTCGATGTCGACGCCGGCAGGAAGGTCGAGTCGCATCAGCGAGTCGACGGTCTTCGGCGTGGGGTCGATGATGTCGATGAGGCGCTTGTGGGTGCGCATCTCGAAGTGCTCGCGGCTGTCCTTGTACTTGTGCGGCGAGCGAATCACGCAGTAGACGTTCTTCTCGGTCGGCAGGGGCACAGGTCCAGCGACCTTCGCGCCCGTACGGGTGACCGTGTCAACGATCTTGCGCGCCGAGGTGTCGATCACCTCGTGGTCGTAGGCCTTGAGCCTGATGCGGATCTTCTGTCCCGCCATAGCTCCTCGTCGTCCTTTGCTTGTCGGTGCCACTTCGTCCGGTCGCACCCCCGGTGGAGTACGCCGCCCCGCTCCCACCCCCGCGGTCGGGCGTGTCGCGCTGACTTCGCGCGACGAACGACCGAATCCGTCGATGTTGGTGGCCCCCGACCGGGCGGTCGGGATCGGACAGGGTCTCCTGATGGAGTGCCCACCACGCAGCTCGCAAGGTAGGGCCGACGCGCGGTGGTGACCGACGACGTCGAGGAGAACCTGTTCACGAGTCAAAGTGGCGTGCACCCCGGCACCCAGCCGGAGCAACCGGACTATCTTGGCAGACATCCCACCCAGCACCAAATCGAGCCGCGGCCGCCCCTGGGCAACACGCCACGGGGTGACTAGGGTCACCACGTGACCGACGAGAACACGTTCTATTCTGCCGCGCCCCTGGCGGTCGCGGACCGGGTGCCGGTGCTCGTGTGGGGCACCGGCAACATGGGGCGTGCCTCGATCCGGGCGGTGCTCGCCCACCCCGGGCTGGAGCTCGCCGGGGTCGTGGTGCACACCGCAGCCAAGGTCGGTGTCGACGCCGGTGAGCTCGCCGGCGCCGGCGCCAGCACCGGCGTGCGAGCCACGACCGACGTGGAGTCCGCGCTCGCGCTGGTCGCAGGCCGCGGTGCCGTGGTCTATGCCGCCTCGGGCGACATCCGCCCCGATGACGCGGCGGCCGACGTGTGCCGGGCGCTTGCCCGTGGGGCCGCCGTCGTCACCCCCGCGCTCTACGCGCTCTACGACCCGGCCAGCGCCCCGGCGGAGCTCGTCGGCCCGATCCGCGCCGCGGCGGCTGAGGGTGGGTCGGCGCTGTTCGTCAGCGGCATCGACCCCGGGTGGGGCAACGACGTCCTGCCCCTGTTGCTGAGCGGTCTGGCCGGGACGGTCGACGAGGTCCGCTGCCAGGAGATCTTCGACTACAGCGCCTACGACCAGCCCGACGCCGTACGCACGCTCGTCGGCATGGGTGAGCCGATGGCCTACGAGCCGCCGATGGTCGCTCCCGGCGTGCCCACGATGGTCTGGGGCGGGCAGGTCCGGTTGTTGGCGCGCGGGCTCGGGGTGGAGCTCGACGAGGTCCGTGAGACCCTCGAACGGCGCGCTCTCGACGCCGATGTCCACAACGCGATGGGCACGTTCGCGGCCGGCACCCAGGGCGCACTGCGTTTCGAGGTGCAGGGGATCGTCGGCGGCCAGCCCCGCATCGTGGTCGAGCACGTGACCCGCATCGGTCCCGACGTCGCCCCGGACTGGCCGCGTCCGGCCGACGGTGCCGACGGCGCCCACCGGGTCGTGATCGAGGGACGCCCCCGGTTGTCGGTCACGATCGAGGCGGAGGACGAGGGTGGCAACCGCGCCGCGGGCGGCAACGCCACCGCAGCGGTCCGCCTCGTGAACGCCATCCCCTGGCTGCGCGCGCAGTCCCCGGGGATCTACGACGCGCTCGACGTCCCCCTCTCCCCCGCCGCCGGCCGTCTCGGAAGGAGCAGCTGATGCGCATCGACGTCCCCGAGGGTGTCGACCCGATCATGCACGTGTGGGGCAGGCTCGTGCCGGGCATCGGGCCCGCGGCGGCCACCCTGGCCACCGCCGTCTACGAGCACTCCACCCTCGACCTGCGCGAGTTCGAGGCCGCCCGGTTGCGGATCGCCCAGATCAACGGCTGCGTGTTCTGCCAGGACTGGCGCACCGATCGCGACGGCGTCACGGTCGAGGCGGACTTCCCCGCGGCGGTGAGCAACTGGCGGACCACCGAGGCGCTGGACGACCGTGCCCGGATGGCGGCCGAGTACGCCGAGCGGTATGCCCTGGACCACCACGGGCTCGACGACGAGTTCTGGGACCGATGCCGAGCCCTGTACGACGACCGGCAGCTGGTCGAGCTGACGATGTGCCTGGGTTCTTGGCTGTCGTTCGGCCGGCTCAACCGCGTCCTCGGCCTCGACACCGCCTGCGTGCTGCCGAGCCACCCGGATCAGCGGCGGCGGTAGGCGAAGTCGGCGATCGGCCGCCCGGCCTCGATGCCGCGTCGCTCGAACCGCGTGACCGGCCGGGTCTCCCACCGCTCGACCGCCCCGCCCTCGAGCAGGGGCTCGGCCCCGAGGACCTCGGCGATCTGCTCGGCGTAGTCCGGCCAGTCCGTGGCCAGGCGCCAGGTCGCTCCCGCGCGGAGCCGGCTCGCGGCCCGGGCGACGAACGCGGGCTGCAGCAAGCGTCGCTTGTGGTGCTTCTTCTTGGGCCACGGGTCGGGGAAGAAGGTGAGCAGCTCGTCGATGCTCCCCGCGGCGAACAGGTGGTCCATCGCCCACACGGCGTCGAGCCCGCACAGGCGCACGTTGTCGACACCTGCGCGCTCCATCCGCAGCATCGTCTGGGCGACGCCGGGCAGCCACACCTCGAGGGCGAGGACGTTGTGGTCCGGGTGCCGCTCGGCGACCGCGACCGTCGCCTCCCCCACCCCCGAACCGATCTCGACCAGGAGCGCCGCATCCCGTCCGAACGCACCGGCCCAGGTGAAGCCCGGGGCCTGGACGGTCTCGGGCGAGAGCCACCACCGCTCGCGCTGCCGCTCCCACGCCTGCTGCTGGCCGTCGCTCAGTCGCGCGCTGCGCCGGGCGTAGCTGAGCACCTCGCGCATCCGGCGTCCGTCATCGGTCAGCCGGGTCTGGGGACGAGCGGGCTGCACGGAGCCGTCGGGTGCGTCGGTCACCGGGACATTCTCCCTGGGCGGTCCCGGCGAGGCACCACGGGGCCGTCGTGCAGGCCGCGCGGGCGCACACGCCCCCGGCACGCCAGAGGCCCCGGACCGTCGGGTCCGGGGCCTCTGGTGGAGATCAGCTGGTCAGTGACCAGCGGCGATCACTTGAGGATCTTGGTGACGCGACCAGCGCCGACCGTCCGGCCACCCTCGCGGATGGCGAACTTCAGGCCGTCCTCCATGGCGATCGGCTGGATCAGCTCGACCGACATGTCGGTGTTGTCGCCGGGCATGACCATCTCGGTGCCCTCGGGCAGGGTCACGACACCGGTCACGTCCGTGGTCCGGAAGTAGAACTGCGGACGGTAGTTGTTGAAGAACGGCGTGTGACGGCCACCCTCCTCCTTCGAGAGGATGTAGACGCTCGCCTCGAAGTTGGTGTGCGGGGTGGTGGTGCCGGGCTTGATGACGACCATGCCGCGCTCGACGTCCTCGCGCTTGGTGCCACGGAGGAGCAGACCGACGTTCTCGCCCGCCTGGCCCTCGTCGAGGAGCTTGCGGAACATCTCGACACCGGTGACGGTGGTCTTCTGCGAGGCCTCGCGGATGCCGATGATCTCGACCTCCTCGTTGACCTTCACGATGCCGCGCTCGATGCGACCGGTGATGACGGTGCCGCGACCGGTGATCGTGAAGACGTCCTCGACCGGCATGAGGAACGGCTTGTCGACGTCACGCTCGGGGGTCGGGATGTAGTCGTCGACCGCCTGCATGAGCTCGGCGACCGACTCGCCCCACTTGGCGTCGCCCTCGAGAGCGGGGAACGCTGCGACGCGCACGACCGGGATGTCGTCACCCGGGAACTCGTACTCGCTGAGGAGCTCGCGCACCTCCATCTCGACGAGCTCGATGAGCTCCTCGTCGTCGACCATGTCGCACTTGTTGAGCGCGACGACCAGGGCGGGGACGCCGACCTGGCGGGCGAGCAGGACGTGCTCACGGGTCTGCGGCATCGGACCGTCGGTGGCCGCCACGACCAGGATCGCGCCGTCCATCTGCGCAGCACCGGTGATCATGTTCTTGATGTAGTCGGCGTGACCCGGGCAGTCGACGTGGGCGTAGTGGCGCGCCTCGGTCTGGTACTCCACGTGCGAGATGGAGATCGTGATGCCGCGCTGCCGCTCTTCGGGCGCCTTGTCGATCATGTCGAAGGCGGAGGCTTCGTTCAGATCGGGGAACTTGTCGTGCATGACCTTGGTGATCGCAGCAGTCAGCGTCGTCTTGCCATGGTCGATGTGACCGATGGTGCCGATGTTGATGTGCGGCTTGGTCCGCTCGAACTTCGCCTTAGCCACGGGGGGCTCCTCCTGGTGTGGTTGTGTCTTGACTCGTGGTGGGTGGTGCGTGCCGAGGCCGCGGTGCTACTCGCCGCGGACCTTCTTGATGATCTCGTCGGCGACGTTCTGGGGAACCTCGGCGTACGAGTCGAACTCCATCGAGTACGACGCCTGACCGGAGGTCTTGGACCTCAGGTCGCCAACGTACCCGAACATCTCTGAGAGGGGCACCAGCGCATTGACGACCATGTCGCCGTGGCGCTCCTCCTGGGCCTGGATCTGACCGCGTCGCGAGTTCAGGTCACCGATGACGGTGCCCAGGAAGGACTCCGGCGTGGTGACCTCGACGGCGAACATCGGCTCGAGCAGGACGGGCTTCGCCATGCGGGCGGCCTCCTTGAAGGCCTGGTTGCCGGCGATCTTGAACGCGAGCTCGGAGGAGTCGACGTCGTGGTAGGCGCCGTCCTCGAGCGTGACCTTCACGTCGACCATCGGGTAGCCGGCGAGCACGCCGAACTCCATGGCCTCCTGGGCACCCTGGTCGACCGAGGGGATGTACTCCTTCGGCACCCGGCCACCGGACACGGCGTTGACGAACTCGTAGCCCGCACCCGCCCCGGTCTCGGGGTCGATGCTCGGCTCGATCGAGATCTGGATCTTCGCGAACTGGCCGGACCCACCGGTCTGCTTCTTGTGGGTGTAGGAGTGCTTCTCGACCTTCTTGCGGATGGTCTCGCGGTAGGCGACCTGCGGCTTGCCGACGGTGGCCTCGACCTTGAACTCACGCTTCATCCGGTCGACCAGCACCTCGAGGTGCAGCTCGCCCATGCCGGCGATGATGGTCTGGCCGGTCTCCTCGTCGGTCTTCACCGTGAAGGTCGGGTCCTCGTCGGACAGCCGCTGGATCGCGGTGCCGAGCTTCTCCTGGTCACCCTTGGTCTTCGGCTCGATGGCCACCTCGATGACGGGCGCCGGGAAGGTCATCGACTCCAGCACGACCGGGGCGTTCTGCACGCAGAGCGTCTCACCGGTGGTGGTGTTCTTCAGACCCATGACGGCCACGATCTGGCCCGCGCCGACGGAGGCGATCTCCTCACGCTTGTTGGCGTGCATCTGGTAGATCTTGCCGATCCGCTCCTTGTTGCCCTTCACCGAGTTGAGCACGGTGGCGCCGGCCTCGAGCTTGCCCGAGTAGACGCGGACGTAGGTGAGCTTGCCCAGGTGGGGGTCGGCGGCGATCTTGAACGCCAGGCCGGCGAACGGCTCCTCGTCGGACGGCTTGCGCGCGATGACCTCGTCCTCGTTGTTGACCGCGTGACCCTCGATCGCGTCGATGTCGAGCGGCGAGGGGAGGTACTTCACGACCGCGTCGAGCAGGGGCTGGACGCCCTTGTTCTTGAACGCGGTGCCGGTCAGGACGGGGTTGACCTTGTCGGCGAGCGTCGCGCGCCGGATGGCCGCCTCGATCTCCTCGACGGAGATGTCCTCGCCCTCGAGGTACTTCTCCATGATCGCGTCGTCGGCCTCGGACAGCGTCTCGAGCAGCTTCTCGCGCCACTCGTTGGCCTGGTCGACCAGCTCGGCCGGGATCTCCTCGACCTCGTAGTCCTCACCGATCGTGGTCTCGCCACGCCAGGTGAGGGCCCGCATCTGGACCAGGTCGACGACGCCCAGGAAGTCCTGCTCGGCACCGATCGGGATCTGCAGGACCAGCGGGGTGGAGTTCAGCCGCTCGACGATCATGTCGACGCAGCGGAAGAAGTCGGCACCGGTGCGGTCGAGCTTGTTGACGAAGCACATCCGCGGGACGGCGTACTTGTTGGCCTGGCGCCACACCGTCATCGACTGCGGCTCGACACCGGCGACACCGTCGAACACCGCGACCGCGCCGTCGAGGACGCGCAGCGACCGCTCGACCTCGACCGTGAAGTCGACGTGGCCGGGGGTGTCGATGATGTTGATCTGGTGGTCCTTCCACCAGCAGGTCGTCGCAGCCGACGTGATGGTGATGCCGCGCTCCTGCTCCTGCTCCATCCAGTCCATCGTCGCCGAACCCTCGTGGGTGTCGCCGATCTTGTAGTTGATCCCGGTGTAGAACAGGATCCGCTCGGTCGTGGTGGTCTTGCCGGCATCGATGTGCGCCATGATGCCGATGTTGCGGACCTTCTTCAGGTCCGTGGTGATGTCGACGGCCACTTCTCGGGAGTCCCCTCGGGTTCGGTGCTGATCTTCTGGATCCGGATGGGCCGGAGCCCACTCCACTCTGGGTGGACCGCGTTCGTGACGCGGATGGGTGGTGCGGGACTGGCGGACGGCGACGGCGGACGGGTGGTCACGCCGTCACCGTGAGGTCACCAGCGGTAGTGCGCGAAGGCCTTGTTGGACTCGGCCATCTTGTGGGTGTCCTCGCGCTTCTTCACAGCGGCACCGAGGCCGTTGGAGGCGTCGAGGATCTCGTTCATGAGCCGCTCGGCCATCGTCTTCTCACGACGGTCGGCGGCGTAGCCGACGAGCCAGCGCAGCGCGAGCGTGGTGCTCCGGCCGGGCTTGACCTCGATCGGGACCTGGTAGGTCGCACCACCGACGCGGCGGCTCTTGACCTCGATGGCCGGCTTCACGTTGTCGAGCGCGCGCTTGAGCGTGACGACCGGGTCGGTGCCGGTCTTCTCGCGGCAGCCCTCGAGGGCGGTGTAGACGATGCGCTGCGCAGTCTGCTTCTTGCCGTCGCGCAGAACCTTGCTGACCAGCTGGGTGACGACGGGCGACCCGTAGACGGGGTCGACGTCGACCGGACGCTTGGGAGCGGGACCCTTGCGCGGCATCAGCTCTTCTCCTTCTTCGCGCCGTAACGGCTACGGGCCTGCTTGCGGTTCTTGACGCCCTGGGTGTCGAGCGAGCCACGGACGATCTTGTAGCGCACACCCGGGAGGTCCTTCACCCGGCCGCCGCGGACGAGCACGATGGAGTGCTCCTGGAGGTTGTGACCCACGCCCGGGATGTAGGCGGTGACCTCGACGCCGCTGGACAGCCGCACACGGGCGACCTTGCGCAGGGCGGAGTTCGGCTTCTTCGGGGTGGTCGTGTAGACACGCGTGCACACGCCGCGCCGCTGGGGCGAGCCCTTCAGCGCGGGCGTCTTGTTCTTCGACACCTTGTCCTGGCGGCCCTTACGGACCAACTGCTGGATGGTGGGCACCGCGTGGTTCCCCTTCGTTCGTGGATCTCGTCTTGGCGGTCACCGGCCGGTGACCTCGGTTGACCGGCGGCCGGAGCCGGGCGGTCCTGGTGGAGCTGTTTAGGTTTCGCGTTCGTGGTGGGCTGGTCCGGCATCCCGCGGCGATCTCCCCCCGAGGTCGGGCGTGTCGCCCTCCCCGGACCGGCGCGCAGCACTGCCGCTGACCAGTGGGATCTCGTCCTGGGACGCTCTCGACGAGCGCCGCGAGCCGCTGCGGACGCGGACCGGAGGACCGGGCCGTGCCAGAGGGGCACGCAAGATGTGCCTAGTCGACCAGGCACGAGGGAAAAGATTACCGGCTCGGTCAGGAGGGGTCAAAACGAGGGCACCGCGGCTGCGCCAGCATGCCGGTCGAGAAGCTCCGCCAGGTGCAGCGAGCCTACCCCGGCGAGGTCGTCGAGCTGGGTGCGACACGAGAATCCGTCGGCCAGGACGACCGCCTCCGGACCTGCCTCACGGACCGCCGGGAGCAGGTCGTGCTCGGCCACCGCGACCGAGACCTCGTAGTGACCCTGCTCGACCCCGAAGTTGCCGGCCAGGCCACAGCAACCCCCCACCCGCCGTACGTCGGCCCCGGTGCTGCGCAGCAGCGCATCATCGGCGCTCCAGCCCAGCACCGACGCGTGGTGGCAGTGCGGCTGGGCGACCACGGTGCGGCCGCTGAGGTCCGGCGCGGTCCAGCCCGCCAGGCTGGTGAGGTGCTCGGCGAGCGTCCGCACGGATCCGGCGACCTCCGCGACCCGCGGGTCGTCGACGAGCTCGGCGGCGTCGTGGCGCAGCACCGCGAGGCAGGACGGCTCGACCCCGACGATGGGGGCGCCGGTGGCGGCGTACGGCGCGAGGGTGGCGATGGTGCGCGAAAGGATCCGGCGCGCGCCGGTGAGCTGCCCCGTCGAGATCCAGGTCAGTCCGCAGCAGGCCGGTTCGGTGACGACGCCGACGCGCAGGCCGGCGCGCTGCAGCACCCGGACGGTGGCCAGTCCCGGGCCCGGGGTGAAGGAGTCGGTGAAGGTGTCGGCCCACACCCACACGTCGGCGCCCCCGTCGAGCTCGGTCACGAGCGGCGCGAGCAGTCCTGCCTCGGACCCACCCACGACCCGGCGGAACGACCGGCGGACGAACGCCGGCAGCGAGCGGCGCCGGTCGACGCCGGCGGCGGACTTGGCGAGGCCTCCCCCGGCCCGGCTGCGCAGCACGGCGTTGGCGACCGGCGCCAGCGGGCCGGTGGTCATGCGGGCCCAGCGCGGCAGCTGCCCGAGCGCGTAATGGCTGCGAGGGCGGAGTCGGCGCCGGTAGCGCTGGTGCAGCGCCTCGGCCTTGTAGGTGGCCATGTCGATGCCCGTCGGGCAGTCGCTCGCGCAGCCCTTGCACGACAGGCACAGGTCGAGCGCCTCGTGGACGGCGTCGTCGGCCCACCCGTCACCGACCACGTCGCCGACCAGCATCTCCTGCAGGACCCGGGCCCGCCCGCGAGTGGAGTCCTTCTCGTTGCGCGTCGCTTGGTAGGAGGGGCACATGACCCCGCCCGTGCCGGTGTTGTCGGCGATGCACTTGCCGACGCCGGTGCAGCGGTGCGCGGCCGCATCGATCGAGCCGCCGTCGTGGGTCAGCCGCAGGAACGTCCGCCCCGACTCGCGCCGGGAGGCGGCCAGCCGGATGTCGACGTCGAACGGCGCCGGGTCGGCGATGTTGCCGGGGTTGAGCAGGTTCTGCGGATCGAAGAGCCGCTTGGCCTGGGCGAAGAGCGCGAGCGCGACGTCGTCGTACATCCGCGGCAGCAGCTCCGAGCGCGCCCGTCCGTCACCGTGCTCTCCCGAGAAGCTCCCGCCGTACGACGCGGCGAGGTCGGCGGCCGCCTCGACGAACCGGCGGAACCCGACACGACCGGCGTCGTGCTCGAGCTCGAAGTCGATGCGGACGTGGATGCAGCCGTCGCCGAAGTGGCCGTAGGGCACCCCGTCGAGGTGGTGCTGGCGCAGCAGGGCGTCGAAGTCGCGCAGGTAGGCGCCGAGCCGCTCCGGCGGCACGGCCGCGTCCTCCCACCCCGCGTGGGCTGGGCGCGACAGACTGCGCGCGGCCAGGCCGGCCCCGTCCTCGCGGATCCGCCACAGCGCGGCCTGCTCCGCCGGACCGGTGACGATGCGGGTGTGGGGGGTGCCGGCGTCGCGGCACACCGCCTCGGCGAGAGCCAGGGCCTCGGCCTCGGTGTCGCCGGTGACCTCGGTGAAGAGCCAGCCGGCGCCCTGGGGCAGCTCCGGCAGCGGACCGGCGCCCGGGCGTGCCCGGAGCACGCTCACCAGCCGGTCGTCGAGCCCCTCGCAGGCCGTGAGGGGGTGCGGCAGCAGACCGGGGACGGCGTCCGCGGCCTCAGGCATCGACGGGTAGCCGAGCACCGCCATCGCGCGGTGGGGCGCGTCGGCGACCAGCCGCATCTCGGCGCCGACGACGACCGCGAGCGTCCCCTCGGAGCCGACGAGGAACCGGTCGGCCCGGCGGCCGTTCTCGGGCAGCAGGTGCTCGAACGAGTAGCCCGAGACCTGACGGGAGAACTGGCCGAACCGCGTGCGGATCTCCGCCAGGTGGGCGTCGACCAGCGCGTCGAGGCCGGCGACCGGTTCGACGGCTCCGGGTCCGACCCGCAACCGGCGTCCGTCGACGGTCAGCACCTCGAGGGCCTCGACGTTGTCGACCGTGCGGCCGTAGGCCAGTGCGCGGGACCCGCAGGCGTTGTTGCCGATCATCCCGCCGATCGTGCAGCGGGTGTGGGTCGACGGGTCCGGACCGAAGCGCAGACCGTGGGGGCGCGCAGCGCGCTGGAGGGTGGCGTGGACGGCCCCCGGGTCCACCCACGCCGTACGGCGATCCGGGTCGATGTGGTGCACGCGGTTGAGGTGCTTGACGAAGTCGACGACGATGCCCGGCCCGACGGCGTTGCCGGCGATCGACGTGCCGGCGCCGCGCGGGGTGATCGGCGTACCGGTCTCGCGTGCGGCGGCCAGGACTGCTGCGACCTCGTCGATGTCGCGCGGACGCACGACGACCTGGGGCGGGACCCGGTAGAGCGAGGCGTCACTGGAATACAGCGCTCGCGCCAGGGCGGAGTCGTCGACGTCGGTGAGGCCGTGCGCGCGGAGGGCGGCGGCGACGTCGCGGGTGTCGGCCGAGGTCGGGGTCGCGGTCATCAGTCCTGCTCGAGGTCGGGGTGGCGGCGCGGGTGGTAGGCGCGATACATCCGCACGAGCCACACGCCGGTGAAGACGAGGTAGGCGAAGAGCGCGACGAAGAATCCCCAGCCCAGGCGCGGCTCGTCGGCCTGCGCCGCGGCGACGGTGGAGGCCGCCACCACGACCAGCAGCGCCATCGTGGCGGCGGCGAAGAGGTGCATGTCGTCGCGCATCAGCAGGCGAGCCCGGTCACGGCGGGCGGGGGTCGCGGTCCACCACGGCTTGTGCGGGATGTTGAGCATGCTCATGTCGCCGCGCCGGAGGAGGAGGTCGGTGAGCACGAAGATCAGCGCGGTCCCGAGCCCGACCAGGCCCAAGGTCACGAGCGCCTCGGTGCGCGAGGCGAACCGGTCGGCCTCGCCCAGCGGACCGAAGTGGACGGGCACCCGCTGCGGGAGCACCGCGGCGGCGTAGGCCCAGACCACGAAGTACGCCGCGACCGTGCCCCAGAACCAGGCCCTCACCACAGCTCCAGCGAGCGGGTGAGGATGCCCGCCAGGTCCCCGGCCCCGACCGGGCGCGGAGCGGTCGCGAGCAGCCGCTGCTGCTTCAGCGCCCCCTCCACCAGGTCGTCGACGTCACTGGCGCCGTAGCCGACCGCGGCCAGTCCCGGCGGGATGGCGATGTCGCGCATGAGGTCGGCCAAGACGTCGGGCAGCAGGTCGGGACCGTCGTCCCGCGTGGTGGCGGGGGCCAGCAGCCGGGCCGCGCGCAGGTGGCGCGACGGGTCGGAGTCGAAGGTGAACCGGAACGTCTCGGGCGCGGTCAGCGACACCGCCATCCCGTGCGGCACCATCGGCTCGCGGGTGCCGTCCGGGTCCGGGTAGCCCGCCGGTCGGAAGTCGCGCACCCGGCCGGCGATGGGGTAGGCGCAGGCGTGCGGGACGTGGACGCCGGCGTTGCCGAAGCCCATCCCGGCGAACGTGGCCGCGAGCGCCATCTGCTCGCGTGCCGCCAGGTCGTCGCCGTCGCGCACCGCAGTGCGGAAGGCACCCGCCAGCAGGCTCAACGACTTCTCGGCCCACATGTCGGCGATCGGGTTCGCGCCGCAGTAGGGCACGCGCTCGTGGGGCTGCTTGCGCTGCCCGGCGTCGTACGGCGTCGCGGTGTAGCTCTCGAGGGCGTGGCAGAGGATGTCCATGCCTGCAGCGGCGGTGACCTCCGCGGGCTGGGTGAGGGTGAGCAGCGGGTCGACGACGGCGAGGGTCGGGCGCAGCCGGGCGTGGCTGATGCCGGTCTTGACCTGCAGGGCCAGGACGTCGAGCACGCAGATGGTGGTGCTCTCACTGCCGGTGCCCGTCGTCGTGGGCACGGCGACCAGCGGTCGCAGCGGCTGCTCGGGTGCACGGGCCTTGCCGACCGGCGCGTTGAGGTAGTCCATCAGCTCGCCGGGGTTGGTGGTCAGCAGGTTGACGGCCTTGGCGGTGTCGATCGCCGACCCGCCCCCGACGGCGACGATGACGTCCCAGGGCCCCTCCTCGCGGCCGAACGACACCGCGTCGTCGATGCTCACGTCGGTGGGCTCGACGTGGACGGCGTCGAACACCACCGCCCCCGCACCGGCGGCCCGGACGCGCTCGGCGACGGCGTCGGCGTGGCCGGCGGCCCGCACTCCGGGGTCGGTGACGACCAGGACGCGCGCGGGGCGCGTGCGCACACCGTCGGCGAGCTGGACGACGTCGTGCCCGATCTCCTCGGCGGCGCCCAGCCCGAACTTCAGGGCGGGCGCGCCATAGGTGAAGACCGACTCGGGCCGCGCGTCCATGGGGCCCACGGTATCGCTCCCGCTCACGGGGCGAGCAGGCCCACCACGTGGTCGACGAGCGGGACGGTCGGCAGGTCCGCGACGTCGGCCCATGCCACCCACTCGCTGCGATCGGTGGTGCTGTCGTCCTCCGTGACGTGTGGGACGACATCGCGCGACTCCGGGCGCGGCACCCCGGCGAAGACGACCTGGATGGCGTGGAAGTCCTCCACGACGCCGTCGGGACGGGGACCCACCCAGTGAGCGGAGCGGACGTCGACGACCGCGCCCACCTCGACGTGCAGCCCGGTCTCCTCGTAGACCTCACGCACCGCCGCCGTACGCAGGTCCTCACCGTGGTCGATGCCGCCGCCCGGCAGGGTCCAGCGACCCGCCGCGCCGGCGATCCGCGGCGCGACCCGGGTCAGCAGCACCGCGCCGTCCTCGCGCCGGACCACGGCGTACGCCGCCACGCGCTGGCGCTGCGGGACGGGGCCCTCGGGCTGACTCACGGCCGCGACTGTACGCCCGGCGTCGGCGCGCTCGCCCGCTCCCCGGCGTAACGCCCGTCACGTGCAGGCGTTGGGCTGCACAGAGTCGACCCTGGAGGATCCATGCGCCTGCGCACCGCACTGCCCGCCGCCCTCGCTGCACTCGCCCTCGGGGTGACGTCGCTGGCCGGCCCGAGCACCGCAGCGCCGGCCCCCGACTTCGGCACCCCCGACCATCTGGTGCACGACCTCGGCAACATCGCGGCCGCCTACGGGCGGATCACCGGCCCCGGTGGCCAGCTGCGCAACCCGGCGTACCTTCCCGCCCTCGTGCAGCAGGCCTCGGCGGTCACCGTCGCACAGCTGCTCGCCCAGGTCGCGACCCCGCACCGGCTGGCGCTGACCGCGGGGATGGTCGTGCCCGGATGGAACGTCGGCAACCCGCTGCGTGCCGGCTGGGAGCGCACCCGTGGCCGCATGCGCGACGTCGCCTTCACCAACCGCTTCGGTGCGTTGCTCCGGGGCACGGTCTACGCACCGCGGGCGGGTGCCCGGGACCCCTACACCGGCGTTCGCCTGAAGGGCCCCTTCCCGGGTGTGGTGATCACGACAGGGTCCGTGCAGGGCTCGGAGAACATGTATCGCTGGCTGGCACAGGACCTCGCCGAGCGCGGGTACGTCGTGCTCACCTACGACGTGCAGGGGCAGGGCCGCAGCGAGACCCTTCCCCACACGTCCGGTGCCGCGTTGCCGTTCTGCGAGCTCTTCGGCACACCGGCCGGCCAGACCGCTGACGGCACCGCCGAGGAGACGGGCTGCCCCGGCGTGCCGTTCCAGCAGCTGTCGAACTTCACCACCGGCACCAGCGACGCGATCGACTTCTTCGTCTCCCGCCCGGGCAAGCCCTACCGGGGGAAGGCGAGCGGCGACGTGCGCACCCACCGGTTCAACCCCTACTGGCGGCTGTGGGACCGGTCGCCGGACCCGCGACCCGCGACCCCGGGGCGGCGTACGCGGCTGGCGATCGTGGGCCACTCCATGGGCGCACGGGCGGTCTCCTACGTGCAGGGCCACGACAAGCGGGTGGCGGCGGTCGTCGCGCTCGACAAGCTCAGCGGTCCGAGCGCGACCGGCCCGCTGGCCGGGGACGGCGTCCGTCCGGCCGTGCCGGCGCTGGCCCTGCAGGCGGAGTACGGCTTCACCGTCGCGCCGTCGGTCCTCGGCGGCGACTCGCTGGCTCCCTCGCTGAGCACCAGCGGCCCGGACCCGATGCGCGAGCGCCGCACGGGCTACGACGCCTGGCGCCGGGCGGGGGTGGATGCGATGCTCGTGGTCGGCCGCGCCACGACCCACCTCGACTACACCGACATCCCGCTCGTCCTGCCGGCCAGCCGGTGGGGGCAGGCGCTCAGCAGCGTCCTCACCCAGGCCTGGCTCGACCGCTATCTCAAGCACGACCGGCGCGACCGCCGGCTGCTGCGTCCGCGGTTCCGCTACCTCGAACCGGTCGGCAACGGCAGGTGGGAGCCGGTCGTGCTGCGTCGGCCGAAGCTGCTGAGCAGCTACTACTGCTCGGCCTACGGCTTCCGGTCCGGCAAGCGAGTGCGCACCGACCCCGACTGGAGCGACGTCGGCTGTCGCTGACCCCCCGGCTCGCCGCGGTCCGTCCGGTGGTTTCTGCTCCCGCGGGCAGGGGGATGCTCGGGCGGTTATGAGCAGTCCCCCGCCCCGGTCCTCCACGGCTGCCCGCCCCGGGCGGGACGCCTGGCTCGACAACGCCAAGATGGCGTTGGTGACGCTCGTCGTCGTCGGCCACGCGTGGGTGCTGCTGCCCACCTCCGAGCTGGAGCAGTCGGCGTACCACGCGTTGTACGTCTGGCACGTGCCCGCGTTCGTGATGGTCACCGGCTACCTGTCCCGCTCGTTCGCCTGGACGCTGCCGCGGTTCCGGAGCCTGCTGCTGACCGTCGCCGTTCCCTACGTCGTGTTCGAGGCGGCGATGGCGGCGTTTCGCATCGGCGTCGGCGGCGAGGACCTCGACCGGCTGTTCCTCGACCCGCACTGGCCGATGTGGTACCTCGCCGCGCTCTTCCTGTGGCGCCTGGTGACCCCGGTCTTCCTGCGGCTGCGCCACCCCCTGCTCGTGGCCGTGGCGATCAGCCTGGCCGGCGGGGTCGTCGGCGGCGATGTGCTCGACATCGCGCGCACGACCGGGCTCCTGCCGTTCTTCGTGCTCGGCCTGCGTGCCTCCGCCGCCGACCTCGACCGGCTGCGCACGACAACGTGGCGGGTGGTCGGCGTGCTGGCGCTCGTCGCGGTCGCCATAGCCGGCTGGCTCCTGCACGACGCGATCTCGATGGAGCTGCTCTACTGGCGCTCGTCGTACGACGAGGCGGGCTACGGCCTCGCCGCCGGGCTGCTGGCGCGGACGACCCTCCTGGTCCTCGCGGGCGTCACCGCGCTCGGCGCGCTCGCGCTGGTGCCGCGCCGGCGCAGCTGGTTCTCCGCCCTCGGACCCGCGACGCTGATCGTCTACCTCTTCCACGGGTTCGCGGTGAAGGGGGTGGAGTACGCCGACGTGCTCGGCTGGGCCACCGACCTCCCGGTGACCGGCTTCGTCGTGGTCACCTTCGGGGCGGTGGCGCTGGCGCTCGCGCTGGCTGCGCCCCCGGTCTCCCGGAGCCTCAACCCCGCGATCGACCCCCTCGGCACGATCGACGACCTCAACGTCCGCACCTGGTCCGAGCAGATCCCCGCCCGTGATCTGGCCGCACCGCTGCCCCCGGAGTCCAGTGGTCCCGTCGATCTCCTGCGCTACCCCGGCAACCTGCGGTGACCGCACGCGCCCTCCGGGTCCTCGTCGGCACGCCCCACCCGGCTCGCGACCCCTTCCTCGACAACGCTCGGTTCGCCGTGATGGTCTTGGTCGTCGCCGGGCACGCGATGACCCGCATCCGCGGTGTCGACGGGGTGCTCGCCGGCTACGTGTGGATCTACGCGTTCCACATGCCGTTGTTCGTCCTGCTCTCCGGCTATGCCGCCGCCAGCTACCGCGGCGAGCCGAGGCAGGTGCGCCGGATGGTCACCACCCTGATCTGGCCGTTGCTGCTGGTCGGGTTCGCCCTGCACGCGCAACAGGCCGCGATCCACGACCGGCCCCTGCTCGACGGCTACTCCCCCCTCGATGCGCCGTGGCTGCTGTGGTTCATCGCCGCCCTGCTGCTGTGGCGGCTGACGACGCCGATCTGGCTGGCGCTGCGCTTCCCCGTCACCACGGCCGTGCTCATCTCGCTTGCCTCCGGGATCTTCCCCGTCCCCGGCGTCCTGGGCCTCGACAAGGCGATGGCGTTCCTGCCGTTCTACGTGCTCGGCCTCACCGTCGTACGCCGTCGGCACTTCGACCAGCTGACCCGGCCCGTGGTGCGGGCCCTCGCCGCGGTCACGGTGGCGGCGTCCTTCGTCGTCGTGCTCACGCAGGTGCAGGGCTGGGAGATCCGCTGGTTCTACTGGATCCGGCGCTACTCCTCCCCGGCCCTCGACGTCGACGTGTGGACCGGGATGGGCATCCGGCTGGCGATGATCGTCGGCGCGCTCGTGCTCTCGGCCGCGGTCCTGGCCCTGATCCCGCAGCGGCGCGCGTGGTTCAGCGCACTGGGCGCCAACACGCTGTACGCCTACCTGCTGCACGGCTTCCTCATCCGCTTCGCCGCGGACCAGGGGTGGTTCGCCGACGCGCGTACGGCGGGGGTCGCCGGCGCCGTCATGGTCGTCGCGATCAGCGCCGCGGTCGCCGTGGTGCTGATGAGCCGTCCCGTGGCCCGGCTCTTCCGTCCGCTCTTCGAGCCGCGGGCGGCGTGGCTCTTCCGTCCGGAGACGACGTCAGCTGAACGGCGGGCGGTGGTCGAGCGCCAGTGAGCGCCGACCGGCCCACTGCCACACCCGGGCCGCGGCGTCGCGGTCCTCATCGGTCACCAGGTTGCCCATCCACCGCAGTGCCAGGGTCATCAGCAGGGTGGAGCGCATGCCCGGCGGGCCGAAGCGCGGCAGCACCCACGGCACCGTCACCAGGCCGGCGAGCCGACGGGCGATCGAGAACGCCTCGCCGTAGTGGTTGCGCAGCGTCGCGGGCCAGACCGCACCGAGGGCCGCGCGGTCGGCGAGGAGGCCGGCGACCAGCCGTCCGGACTCCAGTCCGTAGTCGATGCCCTCGCCATTGAGCGGGTTCACGCACGCGGCGGCGTCACCGATGAGGGCCCAGTTGGCCCCGGCGACACCGGTGACCGCGCCCCCCATGGGCAGCAGCGCGGAGGTCGGCATGCGCAGCTCGTCACCGAGCTTGAAGTCCTCGCGGCGCAGTGCGGCGTAGTGCTCCATCAACGGTCGCAACGCGACGTTGGCCGGTCGCTTGGCGGTCGCGAGCGTTCCGACGCCGAGGTTCACCTGTCCCCCGCCGAGCGGGAAGATCCATCCGTAGCCGGAGAGGATCTCGCCGTCGACACCGCGCAGCTCGAGGTGCGAGCTGATCCACGGGTCGTCGGACTCGGCGGAGTCGACGTAGGAGCGGCCCGCGACGCCGTACACCGTGTCGCGGTGCCAGATCCGGCCGAGCAGCTTCCCGAGCGGCGAACGGACCCCGTCGGCGACGACCAGCCGCTCGCAGGCGACCTCGACGCGCTCCCCGTCCTGGACGAACACCACCGCGCGCACCCGGTCACCGTCACGGACCACGTCGACCGCACGCGCCCCCTGCAGCTCAGCCGCACCGCTCTCGAGGGCCGTCTCCCGGATCTTGGCGTCGAGCTCGGTGCGGGCCACGGCCGAGCCGTGGTCGGGCAGGTTGCCGCCGGGCCAGCGCAGCTCCAGCACCTGGCCGAAGCCATGGGCGCGCAGTCCGTGGTTGACGGTGTGGGAGCGCACCCAGTCGCCGAGACCCAACCGGTCGAGCTCGCCGATCGCACGCGGAGTCAACCCGTCACCGCAGGTCTTGTCGCGCGGGAACACCGCCGCGTCAGCCAGCAGGACGTCGAGACCGGCCCGTGCCGCCCATGCGGCGGCGGCCGATCCGGCGGGTCCCGCGCCGACCACGAGGACGTCGGTGCGCAGGGTTCGCTCAGCGGTGCTCACCGCGCCATTGTCCCCCACCGGCGGAAACCCCCTCCGGACGGGTGGGGCTCAGCGGTGGAGCAGCCAGAGGCCGATCAGCGTGGGCAGGACGCCCAGGACGAGCCACCACGAGAGCGGGTGGGCCCGGTGGATGAGCCGCCCCAGGACGATGCCGAGCACCATCATGATCCCGGCGATCACCATCAGCCCCTCGGCGGCGCCCTCGCGGATGTCGTCGAGGTACAACGCGGCCACGATCAGCCCGCCCGCGAGGTGGGCGACGGTGCTGACGGCCAGGATCGACATGACCCACTGCTGCACCCGCGTCAGCGACCGCTCGGTCTTCGCCGTGGCGCGCGGTGGCGGGTTGTCGAGGTCCAGCAGGTGCTTGGACCGGCGCGGCTCGGGGGTGGTCATGCTCACGGTTCCAGGATAGGTGCGCCCGAGAGGGGTTTCGGGCGGGACCGGTGTCGATCGTGTCTCATCTGCGGCTATCGCCACAGGGGCCACGCAAGCGTGGCCATGACCGCGCAGACTGCGCTTCCACCTCCAACCGGATCTCGATGCGCCAAGACCCGGCCACGCAAGCGTGGCCGGGTCTTGGCTTACTCGATCTGGGTCCTGGATTACCAGGGCTTCACTTCGTTCAGCCCTGGTAGGACCCAAAGTCGAAGTCGTCGAGCGCTACGGCCTGACCGCCGCTACCGGCGAAGTCGTAGTCGTAGCTGTCGTAGCCGGTGACGGAGTACGCCGCGGCGCGGGCCTCCTCGGTCGGCTCGACCCGGATGTTGCGGTACCGCTCGAGGCCGGTGCCCGCCGGGATCAGCTTTCCGATGATCACGTTCTCCTTCAGGCCCGCGAGCGAGTCCGACTTGCCGTTGATGGCGGCGTCGGTGAGCACGCGGGTGGTCTCCTGGAAGGAGGCCGCGGAGAGCCACGACTCGGTGGCGAGCGAGGCCTTCGTGATCCCCATCAGCACCGGACGACCCGAGGCGGGCTTGCCGCCCTCGGACACCACGCGACGGTTCTCCTCCTCGAAGCGGACCCGGTCCACCAGGTCGGAGGGGAGCAGGCGCGTGTCGCCGGCCTCGATCACCGTGACCCGGCGCAGCATCTGCCGGACGATGATCTCGATGTGCTTGTCGTGGATCGCCACGCCCTGGCTGCGGTACACAGCCTGGACCTCGTCCACCAGGTGCTCCTGCGCCTTGCGCACACCCAGGATCCGCAGGACGTCCTGCGGGTCGGGCGTACCCTGCGTGAGCATCTGGCCGACCTCGACGTGGTCGCCGTCGGCGACCAGCAGGCGCGAGCGCTTGCTGACGGGGTACTCCTGGACCTCCGAGCCGTCGTCGGGAGTGACAAGGACCTTGCGGGCCTTGTCGGTCTCCTCGATCTCGACCCGACCGGCCGCCTCGGTGATCGGCGAGCGACCCTTGGGCGAACGCGCCTCGAAGAGCTCGACCACACGGGGCAGACCCTGCGTGATGTCGTCGGCCGAGGCCACACCACCGGTGTGGAAGGTACGCATGGTCAGCTGCGTGCCGGGCTCACCGATCGACTGGGCGGCGATGATGCCGACCGCCTCGCCGATGTCGACGAGCTTGCCCGTCGCCAGGGAGCGGCCGTAGCACTTCGCGCAGGTGCCGGTGCGGGCGTCACAGGTCAGGACCGAGCGGACCTTGACCTCCGTGATCCCGGCCGTCACGAGCTCGGCGATCTTGACGTCGCCGAGGTCCTCGCCGGCCCCGGCGAGCACCTCGCCGGTCTCCGGGTGGACCACGTCGACGGCAGCAGCCCGGGCGTACGCCGCGGTCTCGGCGTTCTCCGCCTTGACCACACGGCCGTCCTCGAGCTTGTCGCCGATCCGCTTGGGCAGACCGCGCTCGGTGCCGCAGTCGTCCTCGCGGATGATGACGTCCTGCGACACGTCGACCAGTCGCCGGGTCAGGTAGCCCGAGTCAGCCGTCCGCAGCGCGGTGTCGGCCAGACCCTTGCGGGCACCGTGGGTGGCGATGAAGTACTCCAGGACCGACAGGCCCTCGCGGAAGTTCGACTTGATCGGCCGCGGGATGATCTCGCCCTTGGGGTTGGCCACCAGACCACGCATGGCCGCGACCTGACGGATCTGGTTCATGTTTCCGGAGGCGCCGGAGTCCACCATCATGTAGATGGGGTTGCTCCGGTCGAAGTTCGCCTCCATCGCACGACCGACCTCGCTCGAGGCCTGGGTCCAGATCTCGATGAGCTCCTGACGACGCTCGTCGTCGGTGACCAGACCGCGCTCGAACTGCTTCTGGACCTTCGCGGCCTGCGCCTCGTAGCCCTCGAGGATCTGGGCCTTGTCCGCCGGGGTGACGACGTCCTCGATCGACACGGTCACGCCGGACCGGGTGGCCCAGTAGAAACCGGTGTCCTTGAGAGCGTCGAGCGACGCCGCGACCTCGACCTTGGTGTAGCGCTCGGCCAGGTCGTTGACGATGGCACCCAGCTGCTTCTTGCCGACCTCGTAGTTCACGAAGGGGTAGTCCATCGGCAGGGTCTCGTTGAACAGCGCGCGACCGAGCGAGGTCTCGACCGTGATCGGCTGACCGGGCTCCCAGCCCTCCGGCACCTCCATGCCGTGGGACGGCACGATGTCGGTGAACCGGATCTTGACCAGGCTCTGCAGCGCCAGCTCGCCGCGGTCGAACGCCATGACGGCCTCCGAGGCGGACGAGAACACGCGACCCTCGCCGACGGCACCCTCGCGCAGGGTGGTGAGGAAGAACAGACCGATGATCATGTCCTGGGTGGGCATGGTCACCGGACGGCCGTCCGACGGCTTGAGGATGTTGTTGGTCGAGAGCATGAGGATGCGGGCCTCGGCCTGCGCCTCAGCAGACAGCGGCAGGTGCACCGCCATCTGGTCACCGTCGAAGTCGGCGTTGAACGCCGAGCAGACGAGCGGGTGGATCTGGATGGCCTTGCCCTCGATCAGCTGCGGCTCGAAGGCCTGGATGCCGAGACGGTGCAGCGTGGGTGCGCGGTTGAGCAGCACGGGGTGCTCGGTGATGACCTCCTCGAGCACGTCCCACACGACCGGACGCGCGCGCTCCACCATCCGCTTGGCGGACTTGATGTTCTGCGCGTGCGAGAGGTCGACCAGCCGCTTCATCACGAACGGCTTGAACAGCTCCAGCGCCATCTGCTTGGGCAGACCGCACTGGTGCAGCTTGAGCTGCGGACCGGACACGATGACCGAACGGCCCGAGTAGTCCACGCGCTTGCCGAGCAGGTTCTGACGGAAGCGACCCTGCTTGCCCTTGAGCATGTCGGAGATCGACTTCAGCGGCCGGTTGCCCGGCCCGGTGACCGGACGACCGCGGCGACCGTTGTCGAACAGCGAGTCCACGGCCTCCTGGAGCATCCGCTTCTCGTTGTTGACGATGATCTCCGGCGCACCCAGGTCGAGCAGCCGCTTGAGGCGGTTGTTGCGGTTGATCACCCGGCGGTAGAGGTCGTTGAGGTCGGAGGTGGCGAACCGGCCACCGTCGAGCTGCACCATCGGCCGCAGCTCCGGCGGGATCACCGGGACCGCGTCGAGCACCATGCCGGTGGGCTGGTGGCCGGTCTTGCGGAACGCGTCGACGACCTTGAGCCGCTTGAGCGCCCGGACCTTCTTCTGGCCCTTGCCGTTGGCGATGGTGTCGCGCAGCGACTCGACCTCGGCGTCGATGTCGAAGTCCTGGAGCCGCTTCTGGATCGCGGCGGCACCCATGTGGCCCTCGAAGTACTTGCCGAACCAGGACTTCATCTCCCGGTAGAGCATCTCGTCGCCCTCGAGGTCTTGGACCTTGAGGTTCTTGAACCGGCTCCAGACCTCGTCGAGGCGGTCGATCTCGCGCTGCGAACGGTCGCGCAGCTGCTTCATCTCCCGCTCGGCGCCGTCCTTGACCTTGCGCTTGGCGTCGGACTTGGCGCCCTCGGCCTCCAGCGCGGCGAGGTCCTCCTCGAGCTTCTTGGCCCGCTCGTCGATCGCGGAGTCGCGACGGTTCTCCAGGCGCTTGCGCTCCAGGTCGACCTTCGCCTCGAGCGAGGACAGGTCGCGGTGGCGCGCGTCCTCGTCGACCGAGGTGATCATGTAGGCGGCGAAGTAGATGACCTTCTCGAGGTCCTTCGGCGCCAGGTCGAGCAGGTAGCCCAGGCGGCTCGGCACACCCTTGAAGTACCAGATGTGCGTGACCGGGGCGGCCAGCTCGATGTGGCCCATCCGCTCGCGGCGGACCTTGGAGCGGGTGACCTCCACGCCACACCGCTCGCAGATGATCCCCTTGAAGCGCACGCGCTTGTACTTGCCGCAGTAGCACTCCCAGTCCCGGGTGGGACCGAAGATCTTCTCGCAGAAGAGACCGTCACGCTCGGGCTTGAGCGTGCGGTAGTTGATGGTCTCCGGCTTCTTGACCTCGCCGTGGCTCCAGGCGCGGATGTCGTCCGCGCCGGCCAGGCCGATCTTCAGCTGGTCGAAGAAGTTCACGTCGAGCACGGTGGCTGCAACCCTTCGGTAGTTCTCGAAATCAAGACGGTGAGTAACCCAGATGCACGGACGGGCTTCGCCCGACGCTCACCCGTTCCGCAGAACAGGCGCTTCGCGCGTTCTGCGGTCACACTTCCTCGACGCTGCTCGGCTCACGACGGGAGAGGTCGATGCCGAGCTCCTCGGCCGCCCGGAAGACGTCCTCCTCGGCGTCGCGCATCTCGATGGCCGTGCCGTCCTGGCTCAGCACCTCGACGTTCAGGCACAGCGACTGCATCTCCTTGACGAGCACCTTGAACGACTCGGGGATGCCGGAGTCGGGGATGTTCTCGCCCTTGACGATCGCCTCGTAGACCTTGACGCGTCCGGGGACGTCGTCGGACTTGATCGTCAGCAGCTCCTGGAGGGCGTAGGCAGCGCCGTACGCCTCCATCGCCCAGACCTCCATCTCACCGAAGCGCTGGCCACCGAACTGGGCCTTACCGCCGAGCGGCTGCTGGGTGATCATGGAGTACGGCCCGGTCGAGCGCGCGTGGATCTTGTCGTCGACCAGGTGGTGGAGCTTGAGGATGTACATGTAGCCGACCGACACCGGGTCCGGGAACGGCTCGCCACTGCGGCCGTCGAAGAGCCGCGCCTTGCCGTTCTCGCCGACCAACCGGACGCCGTCGCGGTTGGGCCGGGCTGCGCTGAGCAGACCCGTGATCTCGTCCTCGCGCGCGCCGTCGAACACCGGGGTCGCGACCTTGGTGCCCGGCTCGGCGGAGTCGGCGTGGATCTTGATCAGACGCTGCTTCCAGTCGGCGTCGTCCTGGTCCTCGGAGAGGTTCAGGTCCCAGCCCTGCTTGGCCAGCCAGCCCAGGTGCAGCTCGAGGATCTGGCCGATGTTCATCCGGCGCGGGACACCGAGCGGGTTGAGCACCACGTCGACCGGGGTGCCGTCCTCGAGGAACGGCATGTCCTCGATCGGCAGGATCTTCGCGATGACGCCCTTGTTGCCGTGACGGCCCGCGAGCTTGTCACCCACCGAGATCTTGCGCTTCTGCGCGACGTAGACCCGGACCAGCTGGTTGACGCCCGGGGGCAGCTCGTCGCCGTCCTCGCGGTCGAAGACCCGGACGCCGATGACCGTGCCGGCCTCGCCGTGCGGGACCTTCATCGAGGTGTCGCGGACCTCGCGCGCCTTCTCGCCGAAGATCGCGCGCAGCAGCCGCTCCTCGGGCGTCAGCTCGGTCTCGCCCTTCGGGGTGACCTTGCCGACGAGGATGTCACCGGTGGTGACCTCGGCGCCGATGCGGATGATGCCGCGCTCGTCGAGGTCGGCGAGCATCTCCTCGGACACGTTCGGGATGTCGCGGGTGATCTCCTCCGGTCCCAGCTTGGTGTCGCGGGCGTCGACCTCGTGCTCCTCGATGTGGATCGAGGTGAGGACGTCCTCCTGCACCAGCCGCTGGCTGAGGATGATCGCGTCCTCGTAGTTGTGGCCGTGCCACGGCATGAAGGCGACGAGCAGGTTGCTGCCGAGCGCCATCTCGCCGTTGTCGGTGCACGGACCGTCGGCGATCGGCGTACCGACCTCGACGCGCTCGCCCTCGGCGACCAGCGGACGCTGGTTGATGGAGGTGCCCTGGTTGGAGCGGCTGAACTTCTGCATCCGGTAGGAGCGGTAGGTGCCGTCGTCCTGGGCGACCTCGATCAGGTCGGCCGAGACCTCCTTGACCACGCCGGGTGCGTCAGCGGTGACGACGTCACCGGCATCGACCGCGGCGCGGTACTCCATGCCGGTGCCGACCAGCGGGGAGTCGCTCTTGACGAGCGGGACCGCCTGGCGCTGCATGTTGGCGCCCATGAGCGCGCGGTTGGCGTCGTCGTGCTCGAGGAACGGGATGAGAGCCGTCGCGACCGACACCATCTGGCGCGGCGAGACGTCCATGTAGTCGACCTCGTCGCGCGGGATGTCGACGGTCTCACCACCGCGGGTGCGGACGAGCACCCGCTCCTCGGCGAAGCTGCCGTCGTCGGTCAGCGCGGCGTTGGCCTGCGCGATGACGAAGCGGTCCTCCTCGTCGGCGGTCAGGTAGTCGATGTCGTCGCTGACCTTGCCCTTGACCACGCGGCGGTACGGCGTCTCGATGAAGCCGAACGGGTTGATCCGGCCGAAGGTCGACAGCGAGCCGATCAGACCGATGTTGGGACCTTCGGGCGTCTCGATCGGGCACATGCGGCCGTAGTGCGACGGGTGGACGTCGCGGACCTCGAAGCCGGCGCGGTCGCGCGACAGACCACCGGGGCCGAGCGCGGAGAGCCGGCGCTTGTGGGTCAGGCCCGCGATCGGGTTGGTCTGGTCCATGAACTGCGACAGCTGCGAGGTTCCGAAGAACTCCTTCAGCGCCGCGGTGACGGGCCGGATGTTGATCAGTGACTGCGGCGTGATCGCCTCGACGTCCTGGGTGGTCATCCGCTCGCGGACCACGCGCTCCATCCGAGCCAGACCCGTGCGGAGCTGGTTCTGGATGAGCTCTCCGACCGTGCGCATACGGCGGTTGCCGAAGTGGTCGATGTCGTCGGCGCGGACCTCGATGGTGCCCGCCGGCGCCTCGACCTCGGTGCGCCCGTCGTGCAGCGCGACGATGAACCGGATCGTGGCGACGATGTCGTCCACGGTCAGGGTCTGCTGGTCGAAGGCTTCCTGCGTGCCGAGCTTCTTGTTGATCTTGTAACGACCGACCTTGGCCAGGTCGTAGCGCTTGGGGTTGAAGTAGTAGTTCTCCAACAGGGTCTGCGCGGCCTCCTCCGTGGGGGGCTCGCCCGGACGCAGCTTGCGGTAGATGTCGAGCAGGGCGTCGCGCTGGGTCTCGGTGTTGTCCTTCTCCAGCGTGAGCATCATCGACTCGTAGTCGCCGAACTCCTCACGGATCTGCTCGTTGGTCCAGCCGAGCGCCTTGAGCAGGACGGTGACGTTCTGCTTGCGCTTGCGGTCGAGACGGACGCCGACGATGTCGCGCTTGTCGATCTCGAACTCCAGCCACGCACCGCGCGACGGGATGATCTTGGAGGTGTAGATGTCCTTGTCGGACGTCTTGTCGGCCGAGCGCTCGAAGTAGACACCGGGCGACCGCACGAGCTGCGAGACGACGACGCGCTCCGTGCCGTTGATGATGAAGGTGCCCTTGTCGCTCATCAGGGGGAAGTCCCCCATGAAGACCGTCTGGCCCTTGATCTCGCCGGTGTCGTTGTTGGTGAACTCGGCGGAGACGTACAGCGGAGCGCAGTAGGTGAAGTCCTTCTCCTTGCACTCCTCGACGCTGTACTTCGGGTCGTAGAAGACCGGGTTCTCGAACGAGAGCGACATCGTCTCGGAGAAGTCCTCGATCGGCGAGATCTCCTCGAAGATCTCCTGCAGGCCCGACTTGGGGCTGACGTCCTCGCCCTCATCGGTCCGACGCTGCACCTCGGCCTGCCAGCGCTCGTTGCCGACCAACCAGTCGAAGCTGGTGGTCTGAAGAGCAAGGAGCTGGGGAACCTCGAGGGGTTCGGAGATCTTGGCGAAGGAGATGCGGCGGGGGTTGGTACGGTCGTTCTGGTTGCTGCGCGAGGCGGCCAAGAGGGGTCCTTCCGGGCTTCGCAATCTCAAGATCGCGCCGCCCCCCGCACATCAGCCACCAGGCAGGCGATGATCATCTGAGGGCAGACGCAAGGATCCATGCTAACGCATGGACGCGACGAATTCCACCACCCCCCGGATTGCCAGGTCACGACCGGAGCGGGCTCCACGGTCGCCACCCGGCACAGGGATGATCAGTGGCACCGATCATCGCGCCCGACCCCGGCCAGGTCAAGCACCGTGGCCGGCGGGGCGCCTCAGTAGGACTCGATGTCGTCGACCAGCCAGGTGCCGTCGCGCTCGACCATCGTGAACCGCACCCGGTTGAGCGCCGTGGTCGGCTGGCCGTCGTTGGCCTTGCTCGTGGTGACCTGGTTGACGTAGAGGAGCACCTCGGCGCGACCCGGCTCCGCGCGGATGACACCGGTCTCCAGCACCTCGGCGACCACGGTCGCCTCCGTCTGGCTCGCGGTGTCGGCGATGACCGAGTCCATCGTCTCGACGTAGTCGTCGCGGTAGTTGCCGGTGAAGTACTTCACCCCGGCGTCGCGGTCTGCCGCGAGCGTGTCGTGGCTGTAGGCCAGCACCGCCTCGGCGGCCTCGGCCGCGACGGCGGGGGCGACCCGACGGGCGTCCTCGACCTGCGCCGCCTCGCTCGCCTGCATGCGCAGCCAAACGGCGGTGCCGGCGGCCAGCACGGCCAGCACCACCACGACGGCCACCATGAGCCGCGGCGGTCCCGAGCGTACGGCGGACCCCGCCGCGACGGGCTCCCCCGCCGGCTCCGGCTCGGGTGCCGGCTCGGGTGCCGGCTCCGGCGTCGGACGCGCCGTGAGGCCGGCGTCGTACTCCGCTCGCCGGGCCGGGTCGAGCAGGACCTCGGCCGCGGTGTTGAAGAGGGTGAACTGCGCGGACCCCTCCCCCGGGTCGTAGCGGTCGATCGCGGCGCGCCAGGCGGCCTTGATCTGCTGCGGGTCGGCGTCGCGGGACACGCCCAGCACGTCGTAGTAGGTCAGCTCGGGTGGGGTCACTGGTCGTCCTTGCTCGCTCGGCCCAGCCTCGTCGATGCGACTCACTGGACCGGCACGAAGTCGTCGACGAGCCAGTCGCCGTCGACCTTGGCCAACGTGATCTTCCACCGGAAGTGCCGGTTGAGCTGGTCGAACACGGTGGTGACGGCGGCGTCGGCGACGACGAGGACCTCGGCGGAGTCGGGGTCGATGGAGGAGACCCCGGAGACCAGGATCTCTCCCTGCGAGGTCATCTTCGCCTCGTCGACCTGGGTGACGATGTCCTCCATCGCCTGGTCGAACTCGGCGCGGAACTTCGTGGTCAGGAGCTCACCCACGGTGTCGCGGTACTGATCGATCGAGTCCGCGTCGTAGTTGTTGACCTCGGCGGTGAACTGCTCGGCGACCCGGATCACGGCGGTGCGCTCCTGGGACTCGCTGCGCGCGTCGGACCAGGTGCGAGCCGAGGTCGCGCTGACGACCAGTCCGGCGACCAGGACGGCCAGGGCGACGAACAGCACGATCCAGCCCGCCCGGCCCCCGCGTCGAGGCGTGGCGTTGTGCGGCAAGGTCACTCCCCAGCGGTCAGCGGTCCGAGGAGCAGCCACTTCCAGGAGTCCTCCCCGTATGCCGCACGGGCGCCGCCTCGGTAGGTCACGTCGGCGTCGGGGTCCTTGTCGGTGAACTGCAGCTCTTTGGTGGCGCCATCGTAGGTGGCGATCACCGGAGCCCGGTTGCTGCTCCCCCGCACGGTCGACTGCTGACCGGCGCGCGGGGCGTTCTGGGCACCCCGGGCGTTGGACTTGGAGGCGGGCTCGGTGCAGCGTGCCGTCTCGTTCATCGGCAGGTCGGTCAGGTCCTGCGGGGCGCGGATCGGCGTGTCGTAGCCCTCGACGCAGACATGCGGGTCGGTGGTGAGGATCAGGCCGAAGTGGGCGTCGTACAAGCCGTCGCTGTTGGCCGACTTCGACACCACGGTGTAGCCGCCCGCGACGACGTAGGGATAGAGGATCAGCAGCTGACGGATGCCGGGGATGCGGGTCACCACGATCTCACCGGTCGTCACGAGGTTGTTGATCAGCTCGGCGAGGTCGACCTCGTTGCGCTCGAGGAAGGTGCGCAGCTGACGGGCAGTGGCGCTGCCCGACTCGATCACCGTGCGCAGGCTCGCGTCGCTGGCGACCAGGGTGTCGCTGAACAGACCCAGGTCACGGGAGAAGTCGCGGATCGCCGAGGCCGCGCCGAGCTGGGTGCGCAGCACCGTGTTGGAGTCGCGGATCAGGGCCGCGGTGGCCTCGAACCGGCGATCGGCCTCGCGCAGGAAAGAGTTGCCGGTGTCGATGATCTGCGACAGCGCCGGACCGGTGTCGGCGAAGGCGTCGCCGAACTCGGTGATGACGGTGCGCAGGTCTGCGTTGTCGACCGACTGGACGGTGTTGCTGAGGTCGGTGAGCAGCTTCGTCGTCGTGATCGGGATGGCGGTCTTCGCCAGCGGGATCTCGGCGCCGTCCTCGAGGAAGGGGCCCTCGTCGACCTCGGGCTGCAGGTCGACGTACTGCTCGCCCACCGCCGACTTGTTGGCGACGATCGCCCGCGTCTGTGCCGGGATCGGCTCGGTGCCCTTGTCGATGGCGAGGGTGACGTAGACCCCCTTGTCGGCGGCCTCCAGCTTGGCGACCTGACCGATGGTGACGCCGCGGTAGGCGACGGCGGCGTTGGTGAAGATGCCGCCGGAGTCCTCGAAGTGGGCGACCACCTCGAAGGTGCTGTCGTAGAAGAGCCGGTCGAGCTTGGCGTAGCGGCCGCCGATGAACGTCACGCCCACGACGGTGATGAGGACGAAGATCAGCAGCTGGACCTTCGTACGGCGGGTGATCATCGCGCACCCTCCTCGGTCGCGGGGAGTCCCTGGGTGAGCAGTCCGGTCAGGGCGGCGGCGCCGCTGCTGCGGGTCGCACTCCCGTCACCAGCCGCGGTCCCGCCGGGCGCAGGGCGGCACAGGATGCCCGGCAGCAGGCAGGAACGCTGCTCGCCATCGACCTGACCGCCACGACCGCCGAGCAGGTCACCCAGCAGCGGGATGTTGCCGAGCAGGCCGCCACCGCCGGTCGCGCCACCGCCGGCGCCGCCTGCGGCACCACCGTTCGTCCCGCCCGCACCCTGCCCCGGGCACAGCGCGGTGGTGAGGGGGCTGCGGGGGAACGCGGCGCACAGCTGCTTGAGCTGCTTGGGCTTCAGCGACTCGCACAGGGCGCTGTCGGCGTCGCCGCTGAGCAGGCAGCGCTGGATCGCGTTGAACGGCGACGCGTTGCCACCATCCTTGGCGCCGCCCCCGCCCAGGAGGTCGCCCACCACGGGCAGACCCCCCAGCTGCGGGATCGGCGGCAGCCCGGGGAGGGTCGGCAGCCCGTTGGCCAGGTCGACGTCCATCTGCACGGCGAGGTTGGTGTAGTCACCGATGTGCAGGTTGCGCGCCGCGGTGGGGTTGCGGCCGATCACCTCGTCGACGAACGGGTAGGTCCACAGGGTCGAGAGCGAGTCGGGCAGCGCCTGTCCGGCCTCGGCGAGCTTGGTCAGGACCGGGTCGAGGGCCCGTAGCGAGTCGACCGTGCCCTGCTTGGAGGTGCGGATGACCTCGACACTCGCGGCGCTCAGCTCGTCGAGCGCGCCGAGGACCTTCACCAGGTCGTCGCGCTGGCGGTCGATCGACGCAACGGCGTCGGGCAGCTCGTCGAGGGCGAGCTCGATCGAGCCGCGCTGCTCGTTGGCGACGATCGCCAGGTCGTTGAGCCGCTCGATCGCCTCGACGATCTCGCCGCGGCCCGCGTCGAGGCGCGTCATGAAGGTGTCGATGCGCGACAGCACCGACTTCACGGTGCCCTCGCGACCCTCCAGCGCGCTGTTGATCTCCTGGGAGATGGTGCGCAGCTGGGCGATGCCGCCGCCGTTGAGCACGAGCGACATGGCCCCGAAGACCTCCTCGACCTCGGGGTTGCGCCCCGTGCGCTCGAGGGGGATGACGTCCCCGTCGTCGAGGCGGCCCTCGCTCGCGCCGGTCGCCGGCGCCCGCAGGGAGACGAACTTCTCGCCGAGCAGGCTGGTCTGGCGGATCTCGGCCATGGCGTTGTCGGGCAGCTCGACGTCCTTGCGCAGCCGCACGGTCACCCGGGCCGTGTAGTCGTCGAGCTCCACCTCGTCGACCCGGCCGACGTTGACGTCGTCGACCTTGACGACCGACTGCGGCACCAGGTCCATCGCGTCGCGCAGCTGGACGGTGACCGTGATCGGGTCGTCCCCGAGGTCGGCCCCGCCGGGCAGCGGGATGTCGTACGGCGTGAAGCTGCACGAGGTCAGCACGGTCACGGCGGCGGCGAGGACGCCGACGAGCCGGGTACGGCGCAGGCGGGTCATCGGTCCCCTCCCAGGAGTCCGCCGAGGGTGCGGTCGACGCGCTCGACGTCGACCGGCGGTCGCGGCTCTTCGCCGGCGCCGGGGGCAGGCCGGTTGGCCGACCCGGCCGGAAGCAGGCCCTTGAGCAGGTCACAGCCCTGCTTGCCGCCGGGCAGCTGGAGCAGCAGCCCGCACAGGAACGCACCCGGGCCGGCCTGGATCTGGCCCAGCGCCTCGGTGATGTTGGCCCGGGTGTCGAGCGTGCCGGTTGCGGGGTTGTAGGTGTGGAAGAGGTTGTTGAGCGCCAACGGAGCGACGTCGAGGACCTCGGTGAGGGCGTCGCGCTGCTTGACCAGGATGCGGCTCAGGCGCTTGAGGCCGGTGATGTTCTCGCGCAGGACGCCGCGGTTCTCCCGCACGAAGGTGCCGACCTCGCCGAGGGCGACGCCGAGGTTGTCGAGCGCGGTGGCCAGGTCCTCACGCTCCCCCTCGAGCAGGTCGGCTGCGCCGGCCAGGCTCTGGTTGAACGCCCGGACGGTGTCGTCGTTCTCGGCCAGCACGCCCACGAACTCGCCGAGCTCGTCGACGGTGCCGAAGAGCGCGTCCTTGTTGTCATCGAGCGTGCCGGTCAGCTGACCGAGGTTGCGGATCGTCTCGTTGAACTGCTTGCCCTGCCCGCCGAAGTTGCGCGCGGTCGCGTCGAGCAGCCGGCTCAGCGCCCCGTCGGCGTTGGCGCCCTCGGGTCCGAGGGCGACGGTCAGGTCGTCGATGCTCTGGTAGATCTCGTCGAGCTCGAGGGGGACCGCCGTCCGCGTCGCGTCGAGGCGGGCGCCGTCGACCAGCTTCTCCCCGCCGGTGTAGGCCGGGGTGAGCTGGACGTAGCGGTCCCCGACGATCGCCGGGGTCACGATGACGGCCTGCGCGTCGGCGGGGACAGGGTGCTTGCCGTCGACCCACAGCCGCACCTCGACCTGGGTGCCCTTCGGCGTGACCTTCTCGACCTGGCCGACCGGGACGCCGAGGATGCGCACGTCGGAGCCTTCGTAGAGCGACACGGTCCGGGGGAAGGACGCGGTGACGTAGGTGCGGTCGCCGTTGCCGAACAGCGTGAGGGCGGCGGCGACGACGAGGGCGAGCACCACCCCGACCGAGAGCAGGCGGGTGACGGTGGACGCGGCGGTGGCGCCGGTGGACGACTGGCTCACTGGTCCCTCCTTCCGCCGATGCCGTTGAGGATGCCCGGCAGCTCCGGGATGCCGTCGGAGAAGTCCGGGATCGGGTAGAGGAGGTTCTGGATGTAGGTGTCGAACCACGGCCCGGTGCCGAGCGTGTTGGCGAAGACGCGGTAGAACGGCGCCATCAGTCGCAGTGAGTTGTCGAGGTTCGCCTGGTTGCGGTTGAGCACGTCGACGACGTTGTCGAGGTGCTGCAGCGCCGGCTTGAGGTCCGCGCGACTCTGCCGGACCAGGGCGGTGAGCTCCTGGGAGAGCCGCGCGGTCGAGCGCAGCAGGTTGCTGATCGACTGCCGGCGCGCGACCAGGGCCTGGAACAGCACGTCTCCGTCGCGCATCAGCGTGACGATGTCCTGGTTGCGGTCCGCGAGCACGCCGGTGACGTTGCGGGTGTTCTGCAACAGCGTGGCGAGCTGCTCGTCGCGGGCCGCGATGTTGGCCGACAGGCGGGAGACGCCGTCGAGCGCCTCGCGGAACTCCTCCGGGGTGTTGTCGGTGAGCTCGGCGAGCGTGTCGAGGGCGCCGGCGAGCTGCTCGGTGTCGATGGCCTCGGAGGTCTCGGCCAGTCCCTCGAAGGCGTCCACCACGTCGTACGGCGGAGTCGTGCGGTCGGTCGGGATGGTGGCACCGGCGGTGAGCTCGCCCTCGCCCCGTGGCACCAGCGCGACGTAGAGCGCACCCAGCAGGGTGCGGATCTTGATCTCGGCGCCGGTGCGCTCCCCGAGATCGACGTCCTCGGTGATGAGCAGCTCGGCGACGACCTTGTCGCCGTCGAGCTCGACCGACTTGACCTTGCCGACCCGGACGCCGGCGACGCGTACCTCGTCGTTGGCCTTCAGTCCGCCGCTCTCGGTGAACTCGGCGTAGTAGGTGTCGCCGCCCCCGATCAGCGGCAGGCTGTCGGCGCGGAAGGCGGCCAGCAGCAGCGCGGCGATGACCGCGATGCTCACGGCGCCGATGATGACGGGGTTGCGGTCACGGAACGGGACGCTCATGGCAGGTCACACCTCCCCGTGCCGACGGAGTAGTCGAGCAGGCTCACCGTGCCGACCGGCTTGGGCAGCCGGACGGTCGCCTCGAAGTTGCACAGGTAGAAGTTGAACCAGGAGCCGTAGATCGCGGTCCGTCCGATCTTGCGCAGCTTGATGGGCAGGATCTGGGTCGCGCGGTCGATCTCGGCGCGGTTGCGGTCGAGGGTGCCGGCGACCTTGCGCAGCTCCTTGATGTCCTTGACGAACGGCTCGCGGATGCCGCCGATCAGGCCGGAGGTCTCCACCGCGAGCTCGGAGATGCTGTCGAGCGGGCCGAGGATGGCCTCGCGGTCCTGGGCGAGACCGCCGATGAACTCGCGCAGCCGCACGATCAGCGAGGAGAGCTCGTCGTCGCGGTCGCCGATGGTCTCCATCACCTCGTTGAGGTTGACCAGCAGGTCACCGATCACCTCGTCGCGGTCGGCCAGCGTGCTGGTCACCGACGCGGTGCGGTCGAGCAGGCTCTCCAGGGTGCCGGACTCGCCCTGGAAGACCGAGATGATCTCGAAGGAGAGCTTGTTGATGTCCTCGGGCGTCAGCGCCTCGAACAACGGTCGGAACCCGTTGAACAGCACCGACAGGTCGAGCGCGGGCGCGGTCCGGTCGATCGGGATGGTCGCGCCCTCCTCGAGCGGGGTGCTGGCGCCGGTGCCGCGGGTGAGGGCGATGTAGCGCTGACCGACGAGGTTGCGGAACCGGATGGTGGCCTCGGTGCTCTCGGTGACCGGCGCATCCACGTCGACGTCGAAGCTCACCAGCGCACGATCCCGTTCGACGATCTCGACGTCGCGCACGCTGCCGACCTTCACGCCGGCGATGCGGACGTCGTCGCCGGCGACCACGCCGGTGGCGTCGCTGAACACCGCCTGCATCCGGCGGCTGTCGCCGAAGCTCAGGTTGCCGACGACGACGACGAGCATGCCGGTCGCCAGGGTCGTCACGACCAGGAAGATCGCGAGCTTGACGCTGGCCCCGACGGTCGCCGCGTCGAGGGTGGGACGCCTCATCGCAGGCTCACCTCCGTCCCGCGGGCGAGCGGCGCGAACAGCAGGCTGGCGATCGCGGGCACCTCGTCGTAGGAGCGACCCAGCACCGGGCCGAGGACCGTGCCGACGACCTCCTGCTCGGCGCGGCTGCCCGCGTAGCCCGAGCTGAGGTCGATGCCGGGGACGTCGAGTCCCTCAGGAGCGACCCGGTTGGGCGACACGCCCTTGCCGGTCGGGCTGTCCACGCCGTCGGCGAGCTCGGGCACGAGCCGCTGCGGCGGGAGATTGTCCTGGCCCCAGGTGTCGTTCATCGCCCGGCGGCAGTCGCCGAGGATGCTGTCCGGAGCCCGGTCCTCGGCGTAGCGCGGCAGGTCGGCGGTCGAGTAGCCACGCGGCTGGGCGGGCAGCAGCTCGAGGTTGATGTGCAGCGTGTGTCCGCGGAAGGCCTCGGCCTGGCGCGGAGCGATCTTGGCCATCGCCTCGAGGAAGCACGGGTAGATCGGCGCCTGCTTGGCGAAGACCGGAAGGATCTGCTGGCCCTGGTCGGCGAGGCGGATGATGTTCTGCCCGTTGGCCTCGACGAAGTCGCGGGTCGTGCCGGAGAAGGCGGTGACCTCGCTGAACAACGCGGTGATCCGCTGCTCCTTCTCCTGGAACGTCGCGCCGGTGGTGACGGCATTGCGCAGGGTGCGCGCGATGTCCGGGAGCACCTCGCCGTAGACCTGGGACACCTGCGACAGCTGGCGCAGGTCGTCGACCAAAGTCGGGATCTGGGGGTTGAACCGCGCGAGGTAGGAGTCGAGGACCTCGAGGTTCTCGCCGAGCTGGTCGCCGCGGCCCTCGAGGGCGGTCGAGATGGCAGTCAGCGCCCGGTTGAGCAGCTGGGGCTGGAGCGTCTCCAGGAGCGGGTAGAGGTCGGAGAGCACCTGCTCGACCTCGATGGCCACCTCCGCCTGCTCGATGACCGCACCGGGTTCGATCGCGGTCGTGACCACGCCGCTGGGTGCGTCGAGGGCGACGTACTTCTCGCCGAACAGGGTCTTGGGCAGGATCCGCGCGGTCACGTCGGCCGGGACCTGGTCGCGCTGCGCGGGGTAGAGCCCGAGCACCAGCTCGGCCCCGTTGCCGGTGCTGGAGATCTCCCGCACCTCGCCCACGATCACGCCGCGGAACTTCACGTCGGCGCGGGTGGGCAGCTGCAGTCCGAGCTTCGAGGAGCGCAGCGTGATCTCGTCGTAGGAGACGAACGTCTTGGAGAACACGGCGTACGTCGTCCACACGAACCCGAGGATGAGGGCGATGGACACCAGCCCCAGTGCGCGCTTGGCGAGGGTCGACTTCATGCCTCAGCCCGCCAGTCTCACGGTCGTGGTGGTGCCCCAGATCGCCATCGACAAGAACAGGTCGATCACGTTGACCGCGACGATCGAGGTCCGCACCGCACGGCCCACCGCCACGCCGACGCCGGCGGGACCGCCGCTGGCGTAGTAGCCGTAGTAGCAGTGGATGAGGATGATGACGACCGCGAACACCAGCACCTTCGCCAGGGACCAGAGCACGTCCCCTGGTGGCAGGAACTGGTTGAAGTAGTGGTCGAACGTGCCGGCACTTTGGCCATAGAACTGGGTCACCGTCAGGCGCGTGGCGAAGTACGACGACAGCAGGCCGACGACGTAGAGCGGGACGATCGCGATCAGACCGGCGATGATGCGGGTGGTCACGAGGAACGGCATCGACGGCACGGCCATCACCTCGAGCGCGTCGACCTCCTCCGAGATCCGCATGGCGCCGAGCTGGGCGGTGAAGCCGCACCCGACGGTCGCGGCCAGACCGATGCCGGCCACGAGCGGCGCGATCTCGCGGGTGTTGAAGTAGGCCGAGACGAAGCCGGCGAACGCGGCGGTGCCGATCTGGTCGAGGGCGGCGTACCCCTGCAGACCCACCTCGGTGCCGGTGAAGAAGGTCAGGCCGACGATGACGCCGATGGTGCCACCGATGACGGCCAACGCCCCCGAGCCGAGGGTCACCTCGGCCAGCAGCCGCAGGACCTCCTTCTTGTAGCGCACCAGGGCGCGCGGCGTCCACGCCAGCGCGCGGATGTAGAACCACAGCTGGTCGCCGAGACGGTCGAGCAGGGCGAGCGGACGCTGCGTCACGCCCCGCAGGGTGGAACCGAGGTCTGCCATCGACTCCCCCCTCATCCTGTCTTCGGTGGGACGAGCTGCAGGTAGATCGCGCTCATCACGAAGTTGACGACGAACAACAGCAGGAAGGTGATCACGACCGACTCGTTGACCGCGTCACCGACCCCCTTGGGGCCACCCTTGGCGTTCATGCCCTTGTAGCACGCCACGATCGCCGCGATCATGCCGAACACCAGCGCCTTCGCGAGTCCCTGCCAGACGTCGGAGAGCTGGGCGAGCGCGGTGAACGAGGCGAGGTAGGCGCCGGGTGTGCCCTCCTGCAGGATCACGTTGAAGAAGTAGCCACCGATGACGCCTACGACGCTCACCAGGCCGTTGAGGAACACCGCGACCAGCATGCAGGCCAGCACCCGCGGCACCACCAGCCGCTGGATCGGGTCGATGCCGAGCACCATCATCGCGTCGAGCTCTTCGCGGATCTTGCGCGCACCCAGGTCGGCGGCGATCGCCGACCCCCCGGCACCGGCGACCAGCAGTGCGGTCGCGATCGGCCCGGCGTTGCGGACCACCGCGAGCACCGACGCCGATCCCGTGAACGACTGGGCCCCGAACTGCTGGATCAGACCACCTACCTGGAGCGCGATCACCGCACCGAACGGGATCGCGACCAGGGCCGTGGGCACGATCGTGACCGAGGCGATGAACCAGGCCTGCTGGAGGAACTCCCGCAGCTGGAAGGGTCGCCGGAACAGGTTGCGCAGGACGTCGAGCGCGAAGGCGAACAACGACCCGGCGGTCCCGAGCGGGGCGAGCGCGCGGCTCGCCGTGAGTGTGGCCATGGTGTGGGGAGTGGGGTGGGGTCAGGCGCCGGGCGCGAGGGACATGTTGGCCTGGAAGGATCCAGGGGGTGGCGTCACGCCGTTGGCACGGCACCACTCACCGGGCTCGCGCTGCGAGCGACGGCGGATGCCGCTGGACGGCTCCAGCTGCAGCGGAATCGGCGGGAGCGGCGGCATCTCGAGGTCGCGCTCGGCCTCGAGCTCGTCGGCGTCCTTCTCCTCGCTCATCCCGATCGGACCGACGGTCTGGGCATTGAGGAACTGCCGGACGACCGGCTCTTCAGAGCTGAGCAGCATCTCGCGCGGCCCGAACATCGCCAGGTGCTTGTGGTAGAGCAGCCCGATGTTGTCGGGGACCGTGCGCGCGGTGTTGACGTCGTGGGTCACGATGAGGAAGGTCGCGTCGATCTGGGCGTTGAGGTCGATGAAGAGCTGGTTGATGAACGACGTGCGGACCGGGTCGAGGCCGGAGTCGGGCTCGTCGATGAGCAGGATCTCGGGGTCGAGCACGAGTGCGCGCGCGAGTCCGGCCCGCTTGCGCATGCCGCCGGAGATCTCGCCCGGGAGCTTGTCCTCGGCGCCGATGAGGCCGACGAGCTCCATCTTCTCCATCACGATGCCGCGGATGTCGGACTCGGACTTCTTGGTGTGCTCGCGCAACGGGAACGCGACGTTGTCGTAGAGGTTCATGGATCCGAACATCGCGCCGTCCTGGAACAGCACGCCGAAGAGCTTGCGGATCTCGTAGAGGTCCTTCTCCGAGCAGGAGGCGATGTCGAGACCCTCGATCACGATGGAGCCCTCGTCGGGCTTCAGCAGTCCGATGAGCGCCTTGAGGAAGACCGACTTGCCGGTGCCCGAGGGGCCGAGCATGACCGACACCTCGCCGGCCGGGATCGTGAGGGACACGTCCTTCCAGATCAGCTGCCTGCCGAAGCTCTTGGTGAGGTGCTCGACCTTGATCTCCACGCCCACGGGCGCACCCTCCCTCTTTCACGGCTTGCCACCTGTAGGCACGACTCTCATACCAACGAGTAGCCCGGGGCTAAGTTACGCGGGTCACTCCTCATCCGTCACCCTTCCCGGGGGTGCGTCACCGAGCTGTGACCTGCGGCGGGAGACGCCGACGGCCGCCCTCCCCCGAGGGGGAGAGCGGCCGTCGTACGAGAACAGGTGCGGTCAGCGAGCCGACCGCGACCGCGTCACTTGAGGGTGACGGTGGCCCCGGCGCCCTCGAGGGCCTCCTTGGCCTTCTCCGCAGCGTCCTTCGCAACCTTCTCGAGGATCGCCTTGGGGGCGCTCTCGACCAGCTCCTTGGCCTCCTTCAGGCCGAGGCTGGTGAGGGCGCGCACCTCCTTGATGACGTTGATCTTCTTGTCGCCGGCAGCCTCGAGGACGACGTCGAACTCGTCCTGCTCGGCGGCCTCGGCCGCGTCGCCGCCGCCACCGGCGGCCGGAGCCGCGGCAACTGCAACGGGGGCAGCGGCGGTGACGCCGAAGGCGTCCTCGAACTGCTTCACGAACTCGCTCAGCTCCAGGAGGGTCATCTCCTTGAACGCGTCGAGCAGCTCGTCGGTGGTGAGCTTCGCCATGGTGGCGGTTCCTTCCGTCTGGTTCTGACTAGTGGTGCGTGCTGGTCGTGCAGGTGAGGCTCAGGCCTCGGTCGACTCCTCGGCGGGTGCGTCGTCGGACGCCTCCGCTGCAGGGGTCTCGTCGGTCGTCTCCGCGGGAGCGGTCTCCTCGGCCGGTGCCGCAGCAGCCGGCTCTCCGGCACCGCCGGCGAGGATCGAGGGGTCCTGCTCTGCCTTCGCCTGCAGGGCGCCGGCGAGCCGGGCAGCCTGTGCGAGCGGGGCGTTGAGCAGGTAGACGGCCTGGCTGAGCGAAGCGAGCATCCCACCCGCGAGCTTCGCGAGGAGGACCTCACGCGACTCGAGGTCGGCCAGCTTCGCGATCTCCGCTGCGTCGAGCGTCTTCCCCTCGAGGAAGCCGCCCTTGATGACGAGGGAGGGGTTGGCCTTGGCAAAGTCACGCAGACCCTTGGCCGCCTCGACGACATCGCCGTTGATGAAGGCGATGGCGGTCGGGCCGACCAGCAGGTCGTCGACACCGTCGACGCCCGCCTGCTCGGCGGCGATCTTGGTGAGCGTGTTCTTGACCACGGCGTAGGAGGCGTTCTCGCCGAGAGCTCGCCGCAGTTCCTGCAGCTGCTTGACGGTGAGACCGCGGTACTCGGTCAGCACGGCACCGGCGGATTCCGTGAACGAGTCCACGATCTCCGCGACGCCTGCTGCCTTGTCTGGCCGCGCCATGGGTCTCCTTCCGTACCTGTCTGACGAGACCGTCCGGAGAAGACGAAAAACGCCCCGACGCAGGCGTCAGGGCGTGGGGGCTGCGCACCCGGAGGCACACGGCGTACTCACTCTCTGGCTCCTGCGCAGGTCGCCCGCTCGCGAGCGGGACCTTCTGTCTGTGTCACCCAGGGGGCGACGTCGACGACCGGCGGTCTCTGGTTCCAGCGGTGAACGATACGGCGGTTGGCCACCAGGACCAAATCGGCCGCCCCCGGAACGCGAGAGCCCCCGCCGGACCAGGTCCGGCGGGGGCTCGCAGCGGGCGTACGACGCGGGCTCAGGCCTCGTCGTCGCTCGCGACGTTGCGGGTGCGGTTCGGGTCGACCTGGACGCCGGGGCCCATGGTGGTCGAGACCGTGATCTTCTTGATGTAGCGACCCTTGGAGCTGGCCGGCTTGAGCCGCAGCACCTCCTCGAGGGCGGCGGCGTAGTTCTCCGCGAGCTGAGTCTCGGAGAACGACGCCTTGCCGATGATGAAGTGCAGGTTGGCGTGCCGGTCGACGCGGAACTCGATCTTGCCGCCCTTGATGTCCGTGACGGCCTTGGCGACGTCGGGGGTCACCGTGCCGGTCTTCGGGTTGGGCATGAGGCCGCGGGGGCCGAGGACGCGGCCGAGGCGACCGACCTTGCCCATCATGTCGGGGGTCGCGACGACGGCGTCGAAGTCGAGCCACCCGCCGGCGACCTTCTCGATCAGCTCGTCGCCGCCGACGATGTCGGCGCCGGCCTCACGCGCCGCCTCCGCCTTCTCGGCGTTGGCGAACACCAGTACCTTGGCGGTCTTGCCGGTGCCGTGGGGCAGGTTGACGGTGCCGCGGACCATCTGGTCGGCCTTGCGCGGGTCGACGCCGAGACGCATGGCCACGTCGACGGTCTCGTCGAACTTCTTCTTGCTGCCGGCCTTGGCGAGGCGGACGGCGGCGAGGGGGCTGTAGAGCTCGTCGCCGTCGATGCCCTCGGCGGCTGCTCGGTAGGTCTTGCTGCGCTGCATGATCTGGTCTCTCTTCTTCCAGGTGTGGTGCGGGCCAGCGCGGCCCTTCCACAGGTGCGGGTCGGTGCGGCGGTGGATCAGTCGGTCGTGACGCCCATGGAGCGGGCGGTGCCCTCGACGATCTTCATCGCGGCCTCGACGTCGTTGGCGTTGAGGTCGGGGAGCTTGGTGGTGGCGATCTCGCGGATCTGGTCCTTGGTCAGCTTGCCGACCTTGTCGGTGTGCGGGACACCGGAGCCCTTGGACAGACCAGCAGCCTTCTTGATCAGCTCCGCGGCCGGCGGGGTCTTGGTGATGAAGTCGAACGTCCGGTCCTCGTAGATGGTGATCTCGACGGGGATGACGTTGCCGCGCATGGCTTCGGTCTGGGCGTTGTAGGCCTTGCAGAAGTCCATGATGTTGACGCCGTGCGGGCCGAGGGCCGTACCGACAGGCGGGGCGGGCGTTGCCGCGCCGGCCTGCAGCTGCACCTTGACCAGTGCGGCGATCTTCTTCTTGGGGGGCATGTGCTTCTTCTTTCTCTCACGTGGTCCTGACGGGGGTCGATCCCCCTGCCACTTCGTGTTGCCTGGTGGTGCTGTCCTTGCGGACGGTGGTGCTGGTGGGCGGTTTGCTCACCGGGTCTCGATACGCGTCACGGTGCGCCTTGCTTCGCTGCGGCGCTCCGTCGACGCTACTCGACCTCCCACGCTTTGCCTGACCCTCGCTGCGCTCGGGTCAGACGCGTTGGATCTGGCTGAAGGAGAGCTCGACCGGGGTCTCCCGGCCGAAGATCTCCACCAGGGCCTTGACGCGCTGGGTGTCGGCGTTGATCTCGGTGATGGTCGCGTGCAGCGTCGCGAACGGGCCGTCGACGACCATGACCGAGTCGGAGACGTCGAAGTCGGCGACCTCGACGGGCTTCTGGTTCGGCACGGCACCACCGGCGGCGCGCTGCTCCGGCGTGGCGGCGGCCTCGGCGGCGGCGACCACCGACGGGGCGAGCATGTTCTCGACCTCGGCGAGGCTCAGCGGCACCGGCTGGTGGCTGTGGCCGACGAACCCGGTCACCGACGGGGTGTGCCGCACGGCGGCCCAGGACTCGTCGGTGAGGTCCATGCGGACCAGGACGTAGCCGGGGAGGACGGTGCGCTTGACCAGCTTGCGCTGGCCGTTCTTGATCTCCGCGACCTCCTCGGTGGGGACCACGACCTCGTGGATGTAGTCCTCCATGTTCAGCGAGGTGATGCGGTTCTCGAGGTTCGCCTTCACCCTGTTCTCCATGCCGGAGTAGGTGTGGATCACGAACCAGTCGCCGGGCTTGGCCCAGAGCGCGTCGCGGAACTCCTCGAGCGGGTCGACCGGTCCGTCGTCGACGGAGTCCTCGGTCTCGGCCGGGTCCTCGTCGGCAACCTCGGTCTCGCCGATCTCGGCCGGAGCCTCCTCGGCGGGCGCGTCGGCGTCGGCCGAGGCAGCGCTCAGCTCGTCGACCTCGGCCTGCGGCTGGTCGAGCTGATCGTCTGAGTGCGGCACGTCGGACACGTCGTTGTCACCTTCGTTCGTCTTGCGGGGTCTCGGCCGGCGCCGGGCGCCGGGCCGATGGTCCTCGGCTGGGTCAGCCGAAGATCCAGAACGCCATCCGGCCGAAGCCGAGGTCCAGGAGCGACACGATCGCCATCACCACGACGACGAAGACCATCGTCACGATGAAGTAGGTGACCAGCTGGTTCTGGGTCGGCCAGACCACCTTGCGGAGCTCGGCGACGACCTGGCGGTAGAACGTGACCGGGTTGGTGCGCTTCTTCCCGTCGGAGGACGGGATCGGTCGGCTCTCCGACACTCCTGCCACCTCTCCTGTGTCGCGCACTGCGCGCACGTCGTTGCTGCTTCGTCGCTGCTGGGTCGTTCCTGCGGTTCTCGCAGGGCACGAGGGACTTGAACCCCCAACCTTCGGTTTTGGAGACCGATGCTCTGCCAGTTGAGCTAGTGCCCTCCGGCGTCGTGCGGGCATGCCGAAGCATGGGCCGAAGACACCGAGGAAGGAGTCTACGGGGAGCTCCCAGCCAAAGTCGAACCGAACCGGTTCGCGCCCGCGCGCCGCGCTCTGGAACGATAGCCGGCGTGAGTGAGTCCCCTGCCCGTCCCGACGGTCCCCTGTCCGCCCTCCCCGCTGCGGAGCTGACGGCCTTCCACCGCGCCCAGGAGGCGGCGTACGCCGAGCTGCGCGCCGCCGGCCTCAAGCTGGACCTCACGCGCGGCAAGCCGGCCGCCGCCCAGCTCGACCTGTCGGACGGGCTTTTGACGCTGCCGCGCGGGACGACCGACTCCGGCGGCACCGACGTGCGCAACTACGGCGGGCTCGAGGGGCTGCGCGACCTGCGCGCGATCTTCGCCGAGCTCCTCGGCACCCCGGTCGAGCAGCTGGTCGCCGGCGACAACTCCAGCCTCGTGATGATGCGCTCGGTGCTCAGCTACCTGTGGCTGCACGGCGGCGTGACGAGCGAGCGGCCGTGGTCGGCCGAGGAGAAGGTGACGTTCGTGTGCCCGGTGCCGGGCTACGACCGGCACTTCACGCTGCTGGACTGGTTCGGCATCGACACCGTGACCGTCCCGATGAACGACGACGGCCCGGACGCCGAGGCGATCGCCGAGCTCGTCGCGCACGACCCGACGATCAAGGGCATGTGGCTGGTGCCGACGTACGCCAACCCGACCGGCACCATCACCTCGCCGGCGGTCGCCGAGCGGCTCGCGTCGATGCCGACCGCCGCCCCGGACTTCACCATCTTCTGGGACAACGCCTACGCGCTGCACCACCTCACCGAGGAGGAGACCGCCTCGGCCGACATCCTCGGGCTCGCCGAGGCCGCGGGGAACCCGCACCGGCCGATCGTGTTCGCCTCCACCTCCAAGATCACGTACGCCGGCGCGGGCGTGGGCTTCCTGGCCGCCTCGACCGACGTCGTGAAGTGGTACACCACTCATCTCGGCAAGGGCGCGATCGGACCCGACAAGGTCAACCACCTGCGCCACGCCCAGTTCTTCGGCTCCGCCGACGGCGTGCGCGCCCACATGGTCAAGCACCGCGAGCTGATCGCCCCGAAGTTCGACGCGGTCGACCGGATCCTCACCGAGCGGCTCGGTGGGCTCGGCGTCGCGGAGTGGAAGGTGCCCGTGGGCGGCTACTTCTTCAGCCTCGACGTGCTCGACGGCACGGCCGCGCGGGTCGTGCAGCTGGCCAGGGAGGCCGGCATCGCGCTGACCCCGGCCGGGGCGTCGTTCCCGAAGGGCCTCGACCCGCGCGACCGCAACATCCGGCTCGCGCCGACGTTCCCGCCGCCCGAGGAGGTCGCCCGCGCGATGGAGGGCGTCACCACGTGCGTGTTGCTCGCCGCTGCCGAGAAGCTGCTCGACGCGAACGGCTGAGGCGTGACGGGGCACGGGGGCGCTGAGGCCGGGACGGGTGCCCGGCGCGACCTGCGCGCGCTGCCCAAGGCCCACCTGCACCTGCACTTCACCGGCTCGATGCGGCACGCGACGCTGCTCGAGCTGGCCGCCCGCGACGGCGTACACCTGCCCGACGCCCTGGTCGAGGACTGGCCGCCGACGCTGTCGGCGGCCGACGAGAAGGGCTGGTTCCGCTTCCAGCGGCTCTACGACGTCGCCCGCTCCGTGCTGCGCACGCCTGACGACGTACGCCGCCTGGTGCGGGAGGCCGCGGAGGACGACGTCGCCGACGGCTCGCGCTGGTTGGAGATCCAGGTGGACCCCAGCGGCTACGCAACCCTCTTCGGGGGGATCACCGCGTTCACCGACCTGGTGCTCGACGCCGTGCGCGAGGCCTCGCAGGCCACCGGGCTCGGCATGGCGCTCGTGATCGCCGCCAACCGCACGCGGCATCCCCTCGACGCGCGGGCGCTGGCCCGGCTGGCCGCGCAGTACGCCGACCGCGGGGTCGTCGGCTTCGGGCTGTCCAACGACGAGCGCCGGGGCACGACCACGGAGTTCGCCCCGGCCTTCCGGATCGCCGAGCGGGCCGGTCTGCTGCTGGTGCCGCACGGCGGGGAGCTGCGCGGCCCCGAGCACGCCCGCGTCTGTGTCGAGACGCTCGGCGCGGGGCGGCTGGGGCACGGCGTACGCCTCGCGGAGGACCCGGCGCTGCTCGACGACGTCGTACGCCGTGGGGTGGCGCTGGAGGTGTGCCCGACGTCCAACGTGTCGCTGGGGGTCTACTCCGACCTGACGTCGGTGCCGCTCCCGACACTGCTGGCGGCCGGCGCGACCATCGCGCTCGGCGCCGACGACCCGCTGCTGTTCGGCTCGCGGCTGGCCGCGCAGTACGCCACGATGCGCGCCGCCCACGACCTCGACGACGCGACGCTGGCGCACCTCGCGCGCAGCTCGTTCCTCGCTTCCCGCGCCCCCGACGACGTCAAGCAGCGCGCGCTCGCCGACATCGACGCCTGGCTCGCTGCGGCTCCCTAGAGGGAGCAGCCGACGAGCACCGGCTCGGGGTGCAGCGTGATGCCGAAGCGCTGCTGCACGCCGGAGCGGATCTCGGCGGCCAGGGCGAGCAGGTCGCCGGTCGTGGCGTGGCCGCGGTTGGTGAGCGCGAGCGTGTGCTTGGTCGACAGGGTCGCGGGGCCATCGCCGTGGCCCGGGGCGAAGCCGGCGTGCTGGATGAGCCAGGCGGCGCTGGTCTTGACGGTCCCGTCGGGCTGGGCGAAGCGGGGGGCGCCCTCGGGGAGCCGCGCCGCCTCGTCGGCGCCGAGCAGCGGGTTGGTGAAGAACGAGCCGGCGCTCCAGGTGTCGTGGTCGGCGGCGTCGAGGACCATCCCCTTGCCGGCGCGCAGCCGCCGCACCGCCGCGGCCACGTCGGCGGCCGGGGCGCGCTGCCCCACCTCGACCCCCAGCGCGCGGGCGAGCTCGGCGTACGCGACCGGGGCGCCCAGGCTGCCCGGGCGGAGCTGGAAGGTGACGGTCAGGACGACGTAGCGACTGCCGCTGCCGTCGCCGTACCGCTCGGTCTTGAACCGGCTGGTGCGGTAGCCGAACCCGCAGTCGGCCGCGGCGAACGTGCGCACGACGGCGCTCTCGCGGTCCCAGACCCGGACCGCGGCGATCGTCTGGGCGACCTCCTGTCCGTAGGCGCCGACGTTCTGGATCGGGGTCGCACCGACCGCTCCGGGGATGCCGGTGAGCGCCTCGACGCCGACCCAGCCGCTGGCGACGGCGCCGGCGACGAAGGCGTCCCACCCCTCCCCCGCCGCGACCTCGACGCGCTCGCCGTCGGGGTGGACGCCGCGCGTGGCGACCTCCACGACCGTGCCGTCGAAGCCGGCGTCGGCCACGACGACGTTGCTCCCCCCACCGAGCACGAGAACCGGCTCACCGGCGCCATCGCAGTCGCGCACCGTGGCGAGCAGCTCCTCGGTCGTCTCGGCCCGCACCCAGCGGCGTGCGGGACCACCCAGGCGCAAGGTGGTGTGGTCGCGCAGGGCGACCGGTCCGGGGACCTCAGGCACGGACGACCGCCGTCGGGCGACCGAGCACCTTGGCGCCGCCCGACGTCACCTCGAGCGCGAGCGTCACGCGGTCTCCGTCGACCTTCTGGACCGTCGCGGCCACGGTCACCTCGACGCCGGTGTCGTCGTCGGGGACCTGGACCGGAGAGGTGAACTTGGCGCCGAGCTCGAGGACCTCGGCGTGGTCGGTCCAGTCGGCGACCGCGCGGGCGGCGAGGGCTTGGGTGAGCATGCCGTGGGCGATCACGCCGGGCAGGCCGACGGCGGCGGCGACGCGGTCGGACCAGTGGATCGGGTTGAAGTCGCCGCTGGCGCCGGCGTAGCGGACCAGGTCGGCGCGGGTGATCGTGTAGGTGTGCGCGGGCAGCTGTGCGCCCGCCTCCCAGCCGCTCATGCGTCGGCCCCGCGGTGGACGAGGGTGGCCGCCGCGGTGCAGACCAGTGCGCCGTCGGCGTCGTGGATCTCGCTGCGGGTGCCGATGATGTCGTTGCCGCCGATCTGGCGCAGCGACGCGATGGTCAGCTGCGCGGTGAGCACGTCGTCGACGACGACGGGACGCTCGTAGGCGAAGCGCTGCTCGCCGTGGACGATGCGGGCGAGCTCGACCTGCTCGGCGGCGAGGAAGTCGTTCATCGCGGCGAACGCCAGGACGATGGGGAACGTCGCCGGCACCTGGGTGACGGGGCCGGCCGGACCGTCGTACGCCGTGCCCACCGCGGTCGCGAACTCTCGGACCTTCTCGGCGCTGACACGGTAGGGAGCGGTCGGCGGATAGCTGCGTCCGACCAGATCGGGGCCCAGGCTCATGGGTGTCAATCTAGTCTCGACAAGCTCGACCACCGAAAAGCCGCAGGGCGGCCACCCCCGATGGGGTGACCGCCCTGACTGCGAGTGCGCGCTTCGCTCAGCGGGTCTCGCGGTGGTCGGTGTGCGTCCGGCACCGCGGGCAGAACTTCTTCATCTCCATGCGGTCCGGGTCGTTGCGCCGGTTCTTCTTGGTGATGTAGTTCCGCTCCTTGCACTCGACGCACGCAAGGGTGATCTTCGGGCGGACGTCAGAGCTCTTGCTGGCCACGGTGCTGCCTCGTTTTCGTCGTCGTCGTGGTGCGTGGTGGCGGCAGAGGACCTGCCGCACACAAGAGTAGCGGGGGCGGGTATCGAACCCGCGACCTCACGATTATGAGTCGTGCGCTCTAACCGTCTGAGCTACCCCGCCACCGGGACGGAGCGGCTCACCCAACCGGGCGAGAACCCCTACCCCAGAGCCCCTTTACGGAATCGAACCGTAGACCTTCTCCTTACCATGGAGACGCTCTGCCGACTGAGCTAAAGGGGCAACAGCCGAGAAGAATACACACGCCCCCACCGGAGCGGAAATCGAGGGCCCCCCGCGTGGAATGACGCTCGTCACGCCGTGATCCGGCGGAACGGACGAGCCTCCTCGACGGCGTACGCGAGCTCCAGAAGCGTGCGGTCCGCGCCCTTCGGTCCGGCCAGCTGGATGCCCACCGGCAGCCCCTCGGAGTCCTGTCCGAACGGCAGGGAGAGGGCCGGCTCGCCGGTGGCGTTCTGCAGCGGCGTGAAGCTCACCCAGTCGGTGAGGCGGGCGATGATCGTCTCGTAGTCCTCGGTCGGCGAGAGGTGCCCCAGCCGGGGCGTCGTGTGGGCGAGCACGGGGCTCAGGACGACGTCGAGGTGCTCACGCTCGTAGAACCGCGCCGCGACCCGGGTACTGGCCCGCAGCCGGGCGATCGCCAACGGCAGCCGGTGCAGGCGCCGTCGTGACGCGCGCGCCAGTCCGCGGGTGAGGTTGTCGGTGAGGGCGGTGTCGAAGGAGGCGTCGAGCATCCGCTTGCCGCCGGCGGTCATCGCCAGCGCCAGGGAGCCCCAGTAGAGGACGAAGTCCTCCTCGAAGTACGCCGGCACGGGCGGTATCACCTCGCGGACGTCGTGCCCCAGGTCGGCGAGCATCGCCGCCGCCTCCCGCACGACGCGCTCCGTGGTCTCGTCGGTCGTCCGGAACGGGGAGTTCACGACCAGCCCGACGCGCAACCGGCGCCGGACGGGACCCTCGACGTGGCCGAGCGGGGAGAGGTGGAGGTTGCGGTACTCCCGCTCGGCGGCGGCGAGGAACGCGGCGGTGTCGCGCACCGAGCGCGTGACCACACCCTCGTGGACGATGCCGACGGGCATCGACCGGGTCAGCTTGTCCGCGCGCAGGCGCCCGCGCGTGGGCTTGAGGCCGACCAGACCGCAGACTGCGGCCGGGATGCGGATCGAGCCGCCGCCGTCGTTGGCGTGGGCGATGGGTACGACGCCCGCCGCGACGAACGCCGCCGAGCCGGCCGACGACGCGCCCGAGGAGTGGCTGGTCGACCACGGGTTGCGGACGGGGTCGCCGGAGGGGTACTCCGCGCTCGCGGAGAAGCCGAACTCCGAGAGCCGGCTCTTGCCGAGCGGGACCAGGCCGGTGCCGAGGAGCTGCTCGGTGAAGTCGCCGTGCGCCGCGGCCGGACGGGAGGTGAACGCGCCGGTGCCGTGCTGCGTCGGCCACCCCGCGACATCGACGTTGTCCTTCACCAGCGTGGGGATCCCGTGCAGCAACGTGCCCGCCAACGAGGAGACGACGCCACGAGCCTCGGCGCGGGCGCGGTTGAAGTCGGCGTACGCCAGTCCGTTGAGCACCGGCTGTACGCGCTCGGCGCGGGCGATGGCGGCCTCGACCAGCTCGATCGGCGCCACCTCGCGGGTCGCGAGCCGGGCGACCAACCCGACGGCGTCGTCGTCGCCGAGGGCGTCGTCGGTGAAGGCGTGGATCGTGCGCGGGAGGGAGCCGGGACCGGGCTGCGTCGACATGGCCCCGCAGCGTAGTGGCCCGGGGCTACTCACGGGTCACGTCGGTCAGCCATCGGTCAGGCCAGGCCGAACCAGGGCAGCATCAACGGCATCAGCAGCGAGGTGGTCAGCGCGGTCAGCGCCATCGCCAGGCTGCCGTAGGCGCCCTCGACCGGGTGGCCCCCGAGGATCCGGGCGAGACCGATGCCGTGAGACGAGGTGCCGACGGCGAGCCCACGGGCGCGGGGGTCGCGGATCGCCAGCCGGTCGAGGACCCACGGACCGAACAACGCGCCCAGCACACCGGTGAGGATCGTCAGCACCGCGGTGATCGCGGGCATCCCGCCGTACGTCTCGATGAGGGACAGTGCGACCGGCGTGGTGGCCGACTTCGGCGCCATGCTCAGCTCGAGCGCCTCGTCTCCCCCGAGCAGCCGCACGATGCCGACCGCTGCGGCCAGCGCCGCCGCCGACCCGAGAACCACCGCGCCGGGCACGGCGAGAGCGGCCGAGCGGAGGGTGGAGAGCTGGCGGTAGAGGGGTACGGCGAGCGCGACGGTGGCGGGCCCGAGGAGGAAGTGGATGAGCGAGCCGCCGACGAAGTAGTCGGCGTAGTCGACGTCGAAGGCCAGCAGGATGGCGCCGATCACCGTGATCGAGACGATGACCGGCTGCAGGATCGCCGGCTTGCCCGTGCGCTCCCACACCGTCCGGCTGGCGACGTAGACCCCGAGGGTCAGCGTGAGGCCGAAGAGGACGGTGCTGGTGAACGGCTCGCTCATCGGGCCCGCCACCGGTCGACGAGCATCGCCTGCAGGCGCAGCAGTACGGCGGCGACGACGCCGGTCACGACGATCCCGACGGCCCAGGCGCCGACGAGGCCACCGATCAACGGCACCGGGGCGTCGCGGAAGATCGCCGCGGCCGTGATGATGCCGACGCCGACCGGCACGAACAGCAGCTGGAGGTGGGTCAGCAGACCGTCGGCGGCCTGCAACACCGGCGACTTCTCGTCGGGACGCCGCAGCGCCAGCAGGGCCAGGAGGATCAGCATCCCCGCCACCGGACCCGGCAGCGGGGCGCCGGTCAGGCGGACCAGGGTCTCCCCGCCGAGCTGGCACAGCAGCAGCGCGAGGAGTCCGATCAGCACGCGCCGATCATGCCTGACCCGTCAGCGACGTACGCGCACCGCCTTGGTCCGCACCCGGGTGAGCCGGTGCTGGGGCGTCTTCACGCTGACGCGCACCGACAGCTTCCGCCCGCGGTCGGCGGGGCGCACCCGATAGACCTTGCGTGCGCCCACCTTCCCCTTGATCGGGGCGTTGCCGCGGAACCAGCGGAAGGCGATCGCCCGCGGCTTGGTCGACCAGCGACCCGTCGTGACGCGGACCTTCCGTCCGACGCGGGGGACGCCCTTGATCACCGGGCGCTGCTTCAGGACGAGCTTCTTCTTGGTCGCCGGGGGCGGCGTCGGCGACGGCTTGGTCCCTGACTGCAGGCCCGCGGGCGACCAGTGCGGCTGGGAGCCGCCGGGGGCGATGCTGCGGTTGACGTTGCTCTCACAGGTACTGCCCTCGGTGATGACGGTCAGTCCGCCGGTCTCGGCGGCCACGACCGAGCGATTGTCCGGCCCCCAGCTCGGGGAGGCGAGGTTCGCGTCCTCGTTGGTGGTGCACAGGTAGGTCGGGTCGGGGACCGCGCCGGGTGCGCCGGTGCGCACGTTGCCGTTGACGGCTGCGAGGAACAGCCTGGTCTCGTCGCCGTACCCGCGCAGGACCGCGAGCCGGCTGCCGTCGCGCGAGACCGCGGCGTCGTCGAGGTCCTCGCCCACGACGCCCTCGGGGACGACGTCCTCGTCGTCGAACCAGTGCACGGGGCTCTGCCCGAGCTCGTGCAGCATCACCTGGAACTGGTAGCCACCGTGGAGCATGAGCCGCTTGTTCGTCACCCACGACGGGTTGCGGAAGCTGCTGACCGCGGTGGGCGCGGTCGCCCGCGAGGACGCGGTGACACCGGAGGCGGTGCGGACGCCGCAGCCCAGGCCCGCGGGGCACGTATAGGCGGTGAAGGCGTAGGCGATCCGGCTCCCGTCAGGGGAGATCGCGACCGTCATCGGGGGGCCGTCGATGTTCTGCCCCGCCGAGTTCTTCAGGGGCTGGGGGTCGAAGCGGCGCACGACGGTGCCGTTCTGCCGCAGCTGGACGATCTCGTCGCCGAGACCGACCGCGATGACGCCCGCGTCCGACATGGACGGGGACCGGTACGGCGTCGACGACGTCCCGTCCCGGGTGACGCGGCGCATGCCGGTGCCGTCCGGTCGGACCAGCCACACGTCGTGGTCCTTGACGAACACGATCGTGCCGCCGGGGCCGGCCGCGTGCGCGACCTCGGGCACAGCCATCTGGGTCCCGACCGACGTCAGCAGACCGACCACCATCGCGAGTACGGCGGCTGCTGCCACCCGTGCAGATCGCATCGAGCTCCCCCTCTTCGGCCGGCGTCCGGCCGCCGACCACGGATGCGAGGAGCCTCGCCCGTCGCGCACCCCCGCGGCATCGTCTCCGAGGACGAACCGTCTCGTCCTGCAGGAGGAGCAGTTCGGCCGTTCGGCTGTGGTCAGGCGCCCGGACGCCTAGCATCCGGAGGATGGGCGGTGGGGGTCGCCGGATCACTCTCGGTGTGAGCGTCGCGGGGGCAGGCTGGGCAGCCGTCGCGCTGGTCGGTGAACCCGTGACCGGGTGGGCCGTACCCCTCCTCTTCGCCGCCGGGGTGCTGACGATGCTGCGGCTGCCGGTGACCGGCGCGCTGGTGGTGGTCGCCACCCAGGCCTGGGGCATGGCTGCCGGCATCCCGCACGACAATCCCTCCGGTCTCGTCGCGGGGCTGGGGGCTATGGCGCTGCTCGGGTTGCACGGCGTCCGTCCGGTGCGTGCGCTCGTCCCCGTCACGCTGAGCGCCGTCGTCGTCATCGCGACCGACCTCTCGGCCGCCCAGGAGACCGTCGGCGTCCCGTTGTTCGCCGCGGCGTACTTCTTCGGCGCCGGCGCGCGACGCCATCACGACCGGCTCGAGGAGGCGCGCGCCCGCGTCGCGCGGCTGGAGGCCGAGGAGATCACCACGCGGGCGGAGCGGATCGTGTTGGCCGAGCGGCACCGGCTCGCGGCCTCGTCCGCCGCCCTGGTCCGCGCCGCGACGATCGAGATGCAGGAGCTCGCGCGCACGGCGCGCCAGAGCCTCGCCCCGGCGACCATCCGGCTGCTGCGCGAGCGCGGGGTCGACGCGGTCGACGAGCTGCGGGTGCTCCTGCAGATGCTGCGCCGTCCCGGACCGGCGCGCACCGCGCCGCCGGCCGCCCCCGCCGTACGCCCGGTGCTGCCGGCGTGGACGACGGGCGTGGCGATCGCCGCCAGCCTGGCGCTGGTCGTGCTGGTCGAGTGGTGGACGACCCCGGGCGCCGTCCTGGCCTGGCCGTTGTTCGTGCTGTGCGGCGCCGCCGCGCTACGCCGGCGCCCGGTGATCGCGTGTGCCGTGGCGACGTGCGCTCTCGGGGGGCTGGCCTGGGTCGGCTACTCGCAAGCGATCAACGTGCCGGTCGCCGCGGCCACCGCGTTGTTGACGTCAGAGGTGCTCACGCGTCCGACCCGGGTGCGCGGTGTGGCGCTGGCCGGCACCGTCGTCACGGCTCTGGGCGTGGCCAGCGCCTGGCCGGGCGGGTCGGCGGCCATCCTCGCCAACGTGCTGGCGTTGACCGCCGTGGGCACGGTGACGTGGCGCATCCTCGACCGGAGGTACGCCGCGATCTCGGAGCGCTCCGAGCGCTACGCCAACCACCTCGCCGAGGTCGTCGCGGCCGCCGTCGCCGAGGAGCGAGTGGCGGTCGCGCGGGACCTGCACGACGTCACCAGCCGTGCGCTCGGCGTGATGGTCCTCCACGCCTCGTCCGCCGCCGTGGCCCGGGACGACGCCGCCGCGCGCCTCGCACTGGACGTGGTGGTGCAGGCCGGGGACGACGCGCTGACCGAGCTGGCGCGGCTGCAGACCGCGCTGGGCCCGGCGGTCGCCGACCAGGACCTCGCCACTCGTCTCCACGACCTGGTCGCGACGATGCGGCGGGCAGGCCTGCGGATCGAGCTGCAGGCACCGGCCGCGCCGGTGAGTGCCGCGACCGCCGACGTCGCCTACCGCGTGGTCAGCGAGGCGCTGACCAACGTCGTGCGGCACGCACCCGGCGCGGGCGTCCGGGTGAGGCTCACGCAGGAGGACGAGCGGCTGCAGGTGCGGGTGCGCAACGACGGCGTACGTCGCCGGCACGGTCAGCCCGGCACGGGCCATGGCCTGCTCGGGCTGCAGGAGCAGGTGGCGCGGTGCGCCGGACAGCTGCGCTACCGACACCTGCCCGACGGCGGGTTCGAGGTGGAGGCCCGGCTGGCCGAGCCGCGGACCCACCTGGGAGCTCCGACATGATTCGGGTCGTCATCGCCGACGACCAGCCGCTGATCCGGGCGGGGCTGCGCGCGGTCCTCGAGAGCGACCCCGAGGTGGAGGTGGTGGCCGAGGCCGGCGACGGCGCGGAGGCGGCCGCCCGGGCCCGCGAGCACGAGGCCGACGTGGTCCTGATGGACGTCCAGATGCCCGGCACCGATGGGCTGGTCGGCACCCGGATGGCGATCACCGCGCGACCGACGGCCCGTGTCCTCGTGCTGACGATGTTCGACCTCGACGAGAACGTCCTCGCAGCGTTGCGCGCCGGGGCGAGCGGGTTCCTGCTGAAGTCGACGGACCCGCGGGAGCTCCTGCACGCGATCCGTGCGGTGCACCGCGGCGACCTGTTGTTCGCCCCGAGCATCACGCGCCGGTTGGTGGAGAGCTTCCTCGGCTCCCACCGCAGGCCCGGTGGGGAGCAGTCTGCGCTGGGCCGACTCACCCCACGGGAGCGTGAGGTCTTCGAGCTGATGGCCCGGGGGGCGTCGAACGCCGAGATCGCGGATGCGCTCTTCCTCAGCGGGACCACGGTGAAGTCGCACGTCGCCCGGGTGCTCGACAAGCTCGACCTGCGCGACCGCGTGCAGGCGGTCGTGCTCGGCTATGAGCTGGGGGTCGTGGTGCCCGGCGACCTCAGCTCAGGAGCGTGAGCGCATCCGACCGTTGGGCAGCGGCGGGGCGGGAAGCGGGTCGTTGCCGCGCTCGTCGGGGACGATCGTGAACTGGTCGGGGTCGGTGACGTCGGCCTCGTCGCGCCCGATCGCGGCGTGGTAGTTCGCCCGGTAGGCCGCGACCTCGTCGTGGTCGCGGCCGATGAAGTTCCACCACATGACGATGCGCTCCCCCAGCGGGACGCCGCCGAGCAGGATCAGCCGGGCGTCCGCGGTGGCCTCGATGCGCAGCCGGTCGGCGCCGGGTGGGTGGTAGCCGAGCTCGTCACGCGTCACCTCGCTGCCGTCGACCAGGACGGTGCCGGTGTCGAGCAGCACGCCGTGCTCGTGGCGCGGGTCGACGTCGAGCTCCAGCGTGGTGCCGGCGGCGAGCTCCAGCTCGGCGCCGAGGAGCGAGGTGAAGGTGTGGGCCGGCGAGGTGTCGCCCAGCAGGGAGCCGATGAAGACGCGCGCGGTCCAGCCGGGACCGGTGACCGGCTCAGGTGCGTAGCGCTCGTAGCCAGGCTCGACGAACCGCTCGGCGTCCGGCAGGGCGACCCAGAGCTGGACGCCGTGCAGGACGGTGGTGTCGTCGGTGGTGTATTCAGTGTGGGTGATGGCCCGTCCGGCGGTCATCAGGCTGAGAACGCCGGGCGGGATGTGGCCGCGCCCACCGGTGCTGTCGGCATGGGTGATGGTGCCGGTGAAGAGCCAGCTCACGGTCTGCAGGCCGGTGTGGGGGTGCGGCGGGAGCATCATCCCGCCGGTGACCGCGACGTCGTCGGGTCCGTAGTGGTCCACGAAGCACCAGGCGCCGATGAACGACCGCCGGCGCTGCGGCAGGGTCCGTCGTACGGTCATCGCCCGGGGTCCGCCGAGGGGCACCTTGCGCGGCTCGAGGATCTCCCAGTCGGATGCGGTCATGCCGCCATCGTGGCCCACCGGTCCCAGGAGCGGTAGGCCTCAGTCCGGCCAGACCCCCGACGTGCCGCGTCGGTGGCTGTCGAGCAGGTGGGTGTCGACGATCCCGACCGCCTCCATGAGGGCGAACATCGTCGTCGGGCCGACATGGGCGAACCCGCGGCGCTTGAGCTCCTTGGCGAGCGCGTGGGACTCCGGGGAGGTCGTGGGGACTTCGTCGTAGGTGCGCGGGCGGGGCGTCTCGGCCGGCTGGAACGACCAGATGAGGTCCGCCAACCCGCCGTCGTCGCGCAGGGCGATCGTGGCGCGCGCGTTCTGGATCGTGGCCTCGATCTTGCGGTGGTTGCGCACGATCCGGGCGTCGGCCATGAGCCGGGCGACGTCGCGGTGGTCGTACGCCGCGACGGTGTCGGGGTCGAAGTCGGCGAAGGCGTCCCGGAAGCTGCGGCGCTTGCGCAGGATGGTCGCCCACGAGAGACCGGACTGGAACACCTCGAGGCTGAGCCGCTCGAACAACCCGCGCTCGTCACGGACGGGCATGCCCCACTCGGTGTCGTAGTAGGTGCGCATGAGGTCGTCGTTGGCCGCCCACGGCGGGCGTCGCAGGCCGTCGTCACCGAGCACCGTCACGTTGCAGATCCTCCCCCATGGGATCCAGCCCGGCGTGCGCGAGCTGGAGTCGCGCGAGCGCGAGGACGACGTCGCCGTCACCGCGTCGCCAGCCGGCCGCGGCGTCGGGCACCTGGGCTGCCACGACGTGCGGGGGCAGCGAGGTGAGTGCGCGCAGCCCGAGCAGGTCGATCCCGAGCTGACCGCTCTGGGCGACCTGGTGGGTGCGCCGGGCGGTCAGCGCGAACCGGACACGGCTCGGCACGTACTGCACGAGGACCGGGACGACGAGCACCAGCGCCAGGGCGACAGCGAGCCACGCACCGACAGCCTCGGTCGTCTCGGCGCTGCGCAGCGCTGAAGCACCCACCCCGGCGGAGGCTTCCGCCGCACGGTCGAGGGGAGACCGGACCCCGTCCCCCACCAGCGGTATCCCGCCGAGGAAGTCACCCGCGTCGTCGAGACCGGCAGACAGACGGGACGTGGCTCCGTCCGCCTCGCGGACACGATCGGCGAGCGTGCCGAAGCGGTCGCGCACGGAGACAGCGAGCCAGACCGCCACCACCACCCAGGCAAGCACCAGGAGGTCACCGGCCACCTGGGTGGTACGGCGGCTCGAGGCGCTGGCGTAGCAGAAACGCAACCAGGACATGGGGATCGTCTGCCCGGTAGCGGCAGCGCACGAACCCGCGACCACCGGCCTCCGCGCTCCCCGGCCGGGTGGCATGATCGACGGCGTGCCTTCTGAGTTCTCCTCCGGTGTCGTCGGTCTCGCGGGACGGGTGCCCGCCACCGATCCCCGCCCCCTGCTCAGCAGCGCGCTGACCCTGGCTGGGACTTCCCTGCCGCTGACCGGTCGGGCCCGCATCTATACGTGCGGCATCACGCCGTACGACGTGACCCACCTCGGGCACGCCGCGACGTTCGTGTGGTCCGACCTGCTCGCGTCGGTGGTGCGGGCGACGGGTGTGGAGCCCGAGGTGTGCCGCAACGTCACCGACGTCGACGACGTGCTGACTGCCGCGGCGTCGGGGCACGGGCGGCCGTACGACGAGTTCGCGCTGTCGCAGGAGTTCCTCTTCGAGCGCGACATGCGCGCGCTGGGGGTGGCCCGTCCCGCGCACGCCCCGCACGCCCGCGGTCATGTGCGCGACGTCGCCCAGCTGGCGGCGGCGCTGCTGCGCGCGGGGGCGGCGTACGAGACGGAGGGGACGGTGTGGTTCCGCGGCGAGGACGTGGCGGCGGCCTCCGGTCTCGCGGAGCACGAGGCACTGGCACTGCTGCGCGAGTTCGGCGAGGAGCCGGGAGCCGCGGGCAGCCAGTCGCCGTTCGACGTCCCCGTCTGGCGGCCGTCGGCCGCCGAGCACCCGGCCTGGCCGAGCCCGTGGGGCTGGGGCCGTCCGGGGTGGCACGCGGAGTGCGCGGCGATGGGTTGGTCGACCTTCGGGGCCGGCATCGACGTGCTCGCTGGCGGGGCCGACCTGGAGTTCCCCCACCACGCCTACCAGGTGGCGATGGTCGAAGCCGCAAGCGGCACGACGCCGTACGCCCGGGCGCAGTTCCGGGTCGGCTCGGTGTTGCTCGACGGCGCGAAGATGGCGAAGTCCACGGGCAACCTGGTGCTCGTCTCCGACCTGCTCGAGGACCACACCGGTGGCGCGATCCGGATGATGCTGCTGCATCGTCCGTGGTCGCAGGCGTGGGAGTTCACCCCTCACCTGCTGGTCGAGGCCGAGGAGCGGTTGGGGCGGCTGTACGCCGCCGCCGGCCGACCTGGCCGCGCGGAGGACGTCGCGCCGGTCTTGGAGGCGTTGCTCGACGACCTGGACGTCGTCCGCGCCTGCGCGCTGGCCGAGGAGATCGGTGGGCCGGCCGCGCGCACCCTGCTGTCGGTGCTGCGCGTGGACCAGACCTCGCGCTAGCGCCCACGCCCGGGCGCCGGGTGCCCTAGATTCCGGGCATGAGTGATCAGACCCCCTCCTTCGACCTCACCGACGACCACCGCGAGCTGCAGGCGTGGCTGCACCAGTTCGCCGCCGACGTCATCCGCCCCGCCGCATCCGAGTGGGACGAGCGCGAGGACTTCCCGTGGCCGGTGGTCGAAGAGGCGGCGAAGGCGGGGATCTACTCCGTCGACTTCTTCGCCACGCAGAGCTTCGACGCGACGGGCCTCGGGTTGCCGGTCGCGATGGAGGAGCTGTTCTGGGGTGACGCGGGCATCGGGTTGGCGATCGTCGGTACGGCGCTCGCTGCCGCCGCGGTCAGCTCCAACGGCACGCCCGAGCAGGTCGGCGAGTGGGTTCCGGCGATGTTCGGTGAGCCGGGTGACCTGAAGCTGGGTGCGTTCTGCTCCTCGGAGCCCGACGCCGGCTCCGACGTCGGCAGCATGCGGACGCGCGCGCGGTACGACGAGGCCACCGACGAGTGGGTGCTCAACGGCACCAAGACGTGGGCGACCAACGGGGGTCTGGCCGACGTGCACGTGGTCACTGCCGTCGTCGACCCCGACCTGCGCGCTCGCGGGCAGGCGAGCTTCGTCGTACCGCCCGGCACCGCCGGCTTGTCGCAGGGGCAGAAGTTCCACAAGCACGGGATCCGCGCCAGCCACACCGCCGAGGTCGTCCTCGACAACGTGCGGGTGCCCGGGCGCTGTCTGCTCGGCGGCAAGGAGAAGCTCGACGCCCGGTTGGCCCGCGCGCGCGAAGGCGCGGGCAGCCGCGGGAACGCGAGCATGGCGACCTTCGAGCGCACCCGCCCCGCCGTCGGCGCGCAGGCGATCGGCATCGCGCGGGCGGCGTACGAGGTGGCGCTGGACTACGCGAAGACCCGCGAGCAGTTCGGTCGACCGATCATCGAGAACCAGGCCATCGCCTTCGCTCTGGCCGACATGAAGACCAGCATCGACGCCTCCCGCCTGTTGGTGCACCGCGCCGCGTGGATGGCAGCGAACGGTCGCAAGTTCGACGCCGCTGAGGGGTCGATGTCGAAGCTCTTCGCCGGGGAGACGGCGGTCAAGGTCACCACGCAAGCCATGCAGATCCTGGGCGGCAATGGCTTCACGCGCGAGTACCCGGTCGAGCGGTGGTCGCGCGACGCCAAGATCTACACGGTCTTCGAGGGCACGTCGGAGATCCAGCGGTTGGTCATCGCGCGGGCCATCTCAGGCATGACGATCCGCTGACGACGCTAGTGCGGGAGACCGAGGTGCGTCGCGGGTGGCGGACGCCGGTGTACGTCGCGCTCGCCGTGCTCGTCCTCGTAGCTGCCGCTGTGGGGTTCCTCGCGGGGCGGCAGTCGCGGGTGATCACCGAGACGGTCGAGTGTTCCTCCGCGGTCCGCGTCATTCAGTGCACGCTGGAGGACGGATGGACCGTCTCGGTCCCGCTGCGCGTGGGCTGGAGCGACAACTTCGGTACGTCGCACCCAGGTCAACGCCCGGAGTGCCTGCCCCCGAGCGGAATCGGACTCGAGGGGCCGGTGGAGATCACGTGGACCGAGGTGGAGGTTGACGGCCGGGGTTGGCGCCAGGTGCTCTGGGTTGGCTGCTGACGGTGTCCGGGCATGCCGGTGCGCCCGCGCGGGGTCTCGTTGGTCGAGCTGCTCATTGCTGGTCGAGCTTGTCGAGACCGCGCGGGCGACGGGGCGGGATCGCTAGGTCGGTGGGTCGGTGCCGCCGGGTCCGGCGTAGCTGATCAGGAAGTCGTGCAGGTAGATCTCGATGGCTGACGTGTTCGTGGTCGATCGAGCGAAGCGATGTCCTGAGCTTGTCGAAGGGTCGAGATCTAGCGGATCGGCTTCGTCGCCGTCTCGAACGGGTCGTCCCCACCGGTCCCACCACTCATAGCTGCCGTCGGTTCGGCGTTGGTAGGTCCAGCCCATGTGGGTCTTGAGCCGGTGGTGGCTGCGACATAACGGCGCCAGATTGCCGAGGTGGGTCTGTCCGGGTGGCCCGCCCTCCTCGAGTGGGACGTAGGGCTCGATGTGGTCGGCGTCGCAGGCTCTGGCGGTGGTGGTGCAACCGGGGAACACGCAGACCTCATCGCGCAGGATCATCGCCTCGCGCATCCACTGTGGCGGGTCGTGCTGATCGACGGCTCGGTCGGTGTTGGTGTCGATCACCGGCCGGACGCTGATCTTGCCGGAGCCGACACCGCCGGGGCGCGTGAGCCACTCGCTGAGCCGGGTCAGGGTGATCGGACCCAGCTTCTCGATGCTCGCCCCGTGGTCGACCCCGGCGCTGGTCATGGTCGCGAGATCACTCAGTGAGCAGTGGACGTAGACGTTCGCGACCCGGCTCGTCGTCCCCGACGCCTTCGACTTCGTGGCTGTCCCGCACTGGTCCGGGAGCGTGCCGTTGAGGAAGTCCATCGCCAGCTGTGGGTCGAGCAGCGTCCCGACCGCCTTGGCGCGGCGGGCCTGGTGGTTGTCGGTGTCGCCGGCGGCCTTCAGCCCTGCGGCGATGGTGTCGAGGGTCTGGTCGAGCAGTTCGGCGTCGGGTGCGTCGAGGGTCATGTGCACCCCACGCAGCAGGCCTTGGCAGGTGTCGGGGTCGAGCCAGACCCCGCGGCCGTCTTGGCGGCGCTGCTCCCGCTGCGCGAACAACGCGGTGTCGAACTTCTTGATCGCCTCATCGACGAGCTGCGGGGCGGCGTTGTTGGGCTTGCGCTTCTGCAACCGATGCGTCAGCTGCGCATCCACCCACGACGCTGCTTGCAGCGACAGCTGCCTGGTCTCCTTGGCCACGGCCCGCACGCGCCAGGCCTCGGTCTTGCCCTCGACCATCTGTTGCCACAGGCGCGGAAGGCGGTGGGCGATCTCGATCGCATCCCCCAGCAACTGGCGCGCGGACTGCAACGGGATCCGGAGGTGGCCGGACAGCTCACCGGCGGCGTACTCACTCAGGATCGGTGCGCCCTCGCCCGCCAGGGCGACCATGCGCTCGGGGTCGTGACGAAACGCTTTCGTGGCCTTCGCCAACGTGCCGGCTTCGTACAGGCCCGCGAGGTGGTTGGCGATGAGCAGGTCGTCGACATCGAGGCGGTCACGCGTGGCGCGGTTCGAGCGCAGCGTTTCCCAGGCTTCGGCCTTGCCGAAGTTCTCCAGGTCGCCTCGATCGAGCATGGTCACAGTCTCCCAGGGCCCACCGACATTGATGATGGACACGGACCTGATCGCCGTGCCTCTGCCACCGACTGTCGCCCTGCTGGGTTGACCATCAATTGGTCTGGCCGGTGGTCAGGTCTCCCGCTCGCCGGCCGGGCGGACATGACCTAATAAGAGCCTGGCAAGCGCCTCATCAATGTCCTGTCTGCTCGCCCGACCGGCGTCGACCCATCCGATTCGACACGGAAGGCATTGCCATCATGACAGCGACCGCCCTGCATCCCAGAGTCATCGCCGGCGTGGACACCCACGCTGACACCATCCACGTCGCCGCCATCGACCCGCTCGGTCGCGACCTGGGCGATGCCGAGTTCGCCACCACCCCGGACGGCTACCGCGACGCGATCGCATTCCTGAGGTCCTTCGGGGAGCCGGAGGTGATCGGGATCGAGGGAACCAGTTCCTACGGCGCCGGGATCACCAGAGCCACCGCTGCTACCGGGATAGAGGTCGTCGAGGTAATCCGCCCCGAACGCTCGGTGCGACGGCTGCAGGGCAAGTCTGACCCCATCGACGCCTACCAAGCCGCCCGAGCCGCACTGTCGGGACGGGCCCAAGCGGCACCCAAGAGCGAGGACACCGAGGCGTTGCGCGCGGTCCACAACGCCCGCCGCTCGGCAGTCAAAGCGCGCACCGCGGCGATGAACCAGATCCACCACATGCTCATCACCGCACCCACCGCAGTGCGTGAGAAATACCGCCCGCTGAAAGAGAAAGCGCTGGTCACCGCGCTCGCGACTTGCCGACCCACCGCCTCGAAGGACCCCACTACAAGCGCAGTGCTCAGTGCGTTGCGGATGCTGGCCAAACGCCACCAGTTCCTCACCGCCCAGGCCGACGACCTCGAAGACCAGCTCCGCGAACTGGTCACAGCAGCCAACCCACACCTGCTATCGCTGCACGGTGTTGGAGCGAACAGCGCTGCACAGCTGCTCATCACCGCCGGCGGCAACCCCGAACGTCTTCGTAGCGAAGCCGCCTTCGCCGCGCTCTGCGGCACCGCCCCGGTCCCGGCCTCCTCGGGCAAAACCACCCGTCACCGCCTCTCCCGCGGCGGCGACCGCGCCGCCAACTGCGCGCTGCATACCATCGCGCTGGTCCGGATGTCCTCCGATCCCCGCACCCGCGCCTACGTCGCCGCGCAACGCAACAAGAGTCGACCCGACGCCGAGATCTTGCGCATGCTCAAACGCGCCATCGCCCGCGAGGTCTTCAAGTCCCTCACCCGCGGCCTGACCGCACCCGATCTCGCCGACCTCCGTTCCGCTCGACAGGCCAAGAACATCACCCTCACCGCCGCAGCCAAGGCAATGGACACCTACATCACCAAGATCGTCCGCACCGAGCTCGGCACCTACCCCGACTACCAACTCGCCGGCCGCTACCGCGAATGGCTCAAAGCCGCTTGACACAGATAGGAGCATCACTCGCCGGTCGTGAAGGTTCGTCGAGTGCCCCGAACGAAGTAAGGGGTATATCGAGACGGGCGTGGTTGACAGCGACAGTCCCGGTCGTGGTCTCGATACACCGGTCTCGGCTAGCGCCTCACCCGGCACTCGACCACCGACATGACGGCACGCACCGGTGGCGCCGGTGCGGTCGTGATCGTGGTGGTTGAGCATGCTCAGATCATCCCAGCGAGGACCGACAGTCCCGGGTCGTCCTGGTTCGTCGAGTGCCGCGAACGAAGCGAGGGGTGTATCGAGACGACCGTGGTTGACAGGGAAAGTCCCGGTTGTGGTCTCGATACACCGGTCTCGGCTAGCGCCTCGCCCGGCACTCGACCACCAACACCAGCCCTGCGCTCGGCTGGCGCCTCGCCCGGCACTCGGCCAGCCCCATGACGGCGCGCACCGTGAAGGTTCGTCGAGTGCCGCGAACGAAGTGAGGGGCGTATCGAGACGGCCGTGGTTGACAACGAAAGCCGCGATGCTGCCCTTCCTACGAACCTGCCAGCACGCGTGCGGTGGCGAAGCCCAGGACGATGGCGGCGAGACCCAGCACGAGATGGACGCCCACGACGACTGCTGCCTGTCGGTAAGCACGCTCCTCCAGGAGCTGCACCGTCGCCAGGCTGAAGGTGCTGTAGGTGGTGAACGTGCCGCAAAGCCCGATCTGCAACGCGTCAGCGACATCGAGGCCCAGGAGAATCCCCAGAAACAGAGTCCCGATCAGGTTCACCGCAACGGTCCCCCACGGCATCCCCGTGGTGTGCCTCGCCTGCACCGCACGATCGAGCAGGTATCGCGCCGGGGCGCCGACGGCGGCACCGAGGCACACCCAGACCAGCTCGCTCATCGCAGCACCCGCCGCGCACCGAGCATGCCGATGACCGTGGCCGCGAGTGCCACGACCACGGTGCCCACCCAGTACGTCATCGCCAGCCACGGCCGACCGTCCTGCAGCAACTGCAGTGTCTCCCCGGCAACCGCCGAGAAGGTCGTGAACCCGCCCAGCACGCCGACGGCGAGGAAGGCACGCGCGAGCTCGGAGCCGCCGCGGTTGTCGAGCAAGACGACGAGCGCGCCAAGCATCAGGCAACCGGTGGCGTTGACCGCCATCGTCGGCCACGGGAACCCCTCAACGGCGGGTGAAGCCAGGGCAATGCCGTAGCGCGCCAGCGCCCCCAGCACACCTCCGACCGTCACGACGAGGAGCACGACGCCCAGAGGCGGGGTCTCGACTTCGCTCGACCGCCCTCTCATGTCGATCGACCCGTCATCGCGCCGCGATCCGCAGCCGGCACCAGCGTCCCCCCACTCCCACCACGAGTACGGCGATCCCTACCGCGAGCGCCGCGGCGGGCAGGGTCACGACAAGCACGACGCAACCGAGCAGGCCGAAGACCTGCAGCCCCCGAGGCCAGCGCCGGTGGGGCGGGGCCTGGCGGAGCGCCCCGAGGTTGGCGACGAAGTAGTAGGTCAGCACGCCGAACGACGAGAACCCGACCGCTTCGCGAAGGTCCACCGTGAGCACCAGCAGGCAGACCACGACCGCGAGGACCACCTCGGCACGATGCGGCACCCGGTGTCGCGGATGCACCGCCGCCAGCCACCCGGGCAGGTCCCGCTCGCGAGCCATTGCCAGGGACGTGCGTCCGATCCCGGCGATCAGCGCCAGCAACGCACCGAGTGACGCGGCCGCGGCACCGACCCGTACCACCGGACCGGCCCACTCCCAGTCGCTGAGCGCGACGGCGTCCGTCAACGGCGCGGCGGACGCCGCCGTACCTCCTGCGCCGAGCACGGCCAGCAACGCGACCGCGACGACGGCGTACACCGCCACCGCTACCGCCAGCGCACCCACCACCGCGCGGGGGATCGTCCGCGCCGGATCCCGCACCTCCTCCCCGAGGGTGGCGATCCGGGCATAGCCGGCGAAGGCGAAGAAGAGCAACCCCGCCGCCTGGAGGACGCCGTACGACCCGCCCACCGCGTCGGCCCCCGGTGGAACGCCCGACCAGTCCGGGTCGCCCCCGACCAGGAGTGCCAGCACCGTGGCTCCGAGCGCGAGCAGCACGACCGCGACGATGACCCGGGTCAGCCTCGCGGTCCGGGAGATCCCCCGGTAGTTGACCCCGGCGAGCACGACGACGGCGGCGACTGCAGCCGCGCGTTCCCACCCGGCTGGGGCGACGTAGGCACCGAAGGTCAACGCCATCGCCGCACACGAGGCGGTCTTGCCGATCACGAACCCCCACCCGGCGACGAAGCCCCACCACGGTCCGAGCTCCTCGCGGCCGTAGAGGTAGGCACCGCCGGCGGACGGATGTTGCGCGGCCAGTTGCGCGGTCGAGGTGGCGTTGGCGTAGGCGACGGCAGCGGCGATCGCGAGGCCGATCAGCAGTGCACTCCCGGCCGCTTGCGCGGCGGGCGCGAACGCGACGAACACGCCTGCGCCGACCATCGATCCGACGCCGATGACGATCGCGTCACCGGTCCCCAGCCGGCGCGCGAGGCGGTCGTGCCCGGGCTGGACGGCGCTCACACCGCCGAGGTTCTCATGTCAGGGTGCGAGCACCTGCAGGGCGCCCTCCCACACCTCCACGCGTACGGCGTCCTCGGCCGAGGTCGGGAGTGGGTCCAAAGGTTCGCCGTCGCCGCCCATCGGGGCGCCCGGCGTGCCGTGCAGCCGCACCGAACGTCCCCGCAGCACGTGCACCTCGTCGAGCTCGACGTGCGCGCCGTCGTACACCTTCGGCAGCGCGCGGATGAGTCCGTGCCGCGACGCGGCCTCGATGACGACCACGTCGAGCAGGCCGTCATCGACCTGCGCGGAGGGCGCGATCCGCATGCCCGAGCCGTAGTAGGCGGAGTTCGCGACGACCACCGTCGCCGCGGTGAACGTGTGCGCCACCCCGTCCACCTCCACGTGCGCACGCACCGGCCGGTAGGTCGCGAGGGCGTGCAGCGCGGCGTACGGGTACTGCAGCCGCCCCGGCAACCACCGCACGCGATCGACGATCCGGCCGGCGACGGCGTCCACTCCGGCGTAGACCGAGCTGACGACGACGTCCTCCGCACCGGACGCGCGGATGACGCGCAGCAGGTCCACCGACCGGGTCGTGCCGGCGAGCAGCACCTGGGCGACCGATGCCGGATCCGTCTCGAGTCCCAGCATGCGCGCGAAGTCGTTGCCGCGACCGGCGGGCAGCAGCCCGAGCGTCCCGCCCCGGGTCGCCACCTGGCCGGCCACCGACGACAGCATCCCGTCACCACCGACGGACACCACGACGTCACCCCGCGCGACCGCCGCATCGACCTCGCCCAGGACCTGCCGGGGGCCGCGGGAGTAGACCACCTCGACCTGCGCTCCCGCCTCACGCAGCGCGCGTGCCACCGGCATGACGGCCGCGGACGCAGCCCCGGCCCCCGACGCCGGGTTGACGAGGAACGCGTAGGAGCCGCGCTCGGAACCGGTCACGGGATCAGCACGCCCGGGTTGAGGATGAGCAAGGGGTCGACCGCCGCCTTCACGCCGCGCAACATCGCCACCCCCACCGGGCCGATCTCCCGCGCCAGCCACGGGAGGTGGTCGGTGCCGACCGCGTGGTGGTGGGTGATCGTCGCACCGGCGTCGATCATCGCGTCGGACGCGGCGCGCTTCGCGGCCCACCACTGCGCGAGCGGGTCATCGGCCTGCGGAGCGGCGACGGTGAAGTAGAGCGAGCATCCGGTCTCGTACACGTGCGAGATGTGGCAGAGCACCAGCGCCTTCTCCCCCAACGAGGCCTGCAGCGCGGAGCGCACGGCGTCGTACACCTCCCGCCGGCGCGACCAGAAGGTCGCCGTCTCGAGGGTCTCGACGAGCACGCCGACGTCGAGCAGCGAGTCGCGGAGGTACGGCGCGTGGAAGCGTCCCGCGACCCACGCCTCGCCGCGCTCTGCCCCGAGCGCGGTGCCACCGGCCCCGGCGAGCACCGCGCCTACTGCCTCCCGCGCCCCGGCGACGTCCGCACCCTCGAACCCCACCACCAGCAGGCAGCCGGCCACCCCCTCGCCGCCGATCGCGGTCTGGCTGGCCAGGTTGACCATCGTCTCCGCCTCGTCGGACAACCGCAGCACGGTGGGCCGCAGACCCGCCTGGATCACCCGGCGCATCGCGTCCGCGCCGGCGTCGAAGTCGGCGAACGCCCAAGCCTCGTAGGCCTTCTGCGTCGCAACCGGTCGCACGCGCACCGTCACCTCGGTGATGACGCCGAAGGCTCCCTCCGACCCGAGCACGAGCTCGCGCAGGTCGGGTCCGGCGGCGTTGGCGGGCGCCGAGCCGAGCACGAGGTCGCCGGCGGGTGTCGCCACGCGCAGCCCGACCACCATGTCGTCGAAGCGGCCGAACCCCGCCGACGCCTGGCCGCTCGACCGCGTCGCCGCGAAGCCACCGATGGAGGCGAACTCGAAGGACTGCGGGAAGTGCCCGAGCGTCAACCCGTGCGCGGCGAGTGCCGCCTCCGCGGCGGGGCCGCGCATCCCCGCCTGCAGTACGGCGGTCCGTGACTCCTGGTCGACGGCGACGAGCGCGTCGAGGCGCAGGAGGTCGAGGCTGACCAGGCCGGCGTACCCCTCGCGCCGCGCCGCGAGCCCACCGGTGACACTGGTGCCGCCACCGAACGGCACCACCGCGACGCGGTGCTCCTGCGCCCACTGCAGGACGATCGCGACGTCGTCGTGCGAGCCCGGTCGCACCACCGCGTCCGGCGCGTCGGCCAGGTCGCCGGCCCGGGCGCGCAGCAGGTCGGGGGTCGACTTCCCCCGTGTGCGCAAGCGGCGTACGCCGTCCTCGGTCAGCACCGCGTCGGCGCCCAGTGCGGCACGGAGGGGGTCCAGCATCTCGGCGGCCAGGCCGTTCGGCGGGAGCGCGACGTCGGTCGCGGACGGTGTCGGACGAGTGCCGACGAACGCCTCGACGAGGGCGCGCGTGCTCTCCGGCAGGGTCTCGGCGGCCGCGGGGTCGCCCCAGCGCTGCGCGTGCATCTCGAGGGTCATGCGTTACAGTGTGACATATGGCGTCCATCCGTAACATCACTCAGGAGCAGGCCACGCCTAGCCCGACCGCCGAGCGATTGCTCGACGCCGCGCGCGAGGCCGTGCTCAGTGTCGGGTTCCGGCGCACGACGCTCAGCGACGTCGCCCGGCGCGCCCAAGTGTCACGGATGACGGTCTATCGCACCTATCCCGACATGACCACGATCTTCGGCGATCTCATGACCCGCGAGTGGGGCCAGGTCGTCGAGTCCGTGATCGCCGACGTGGAGACCCGCGAGGAGGACGACCCGGCCACGCGGATCGCGCAGGTCCTGGTCGGCGTCCTCGCCGCGCTGCGCGAGGACGCGCTGCTGCGCCGGGTGATCGACGTCGACCCGGAGCTGCTGCTGCCCTACCTCGTCGACCGGCGCGGTCGCTCCCAGGACGCGGTGATCGACCTGCTCGCCGCGCGCATCGCTTCCGGCCAGGAGCACGGCATCCGCGCCGGCGACCCGGTCGTGCTCGCCCGCACGCTCGCCCTCGCCGCGCAGGGGTTCCTGCTGTCGGCCGCGACCATGACCGATGACGAGGTCGGCCTCGAGACGCTGGACGCCGAGCTCGTCGAGCTCGTCCGAAGGTACCTCGCATGAGGATCCGTGCCGGCCTGGTGGACGCCCCCGACCACGTCGACCTGGTCGTCATCGGCCTCGGTGTCACCGGCGCCGGCGTCGCCCTCGATGCCGCCTCCCGCGGCCTGTCCGTGTTGGCGGTCGACGCCCACGACGTCGCGTTCGGTACGTCGCGCTGGTCGAGCAAGCTGGTGCACGGCGGGTTGCGCTACCTCGCCTCCCTCCAGGTCGGCATCGCCCACGAGAGCGCGGTCGAGCGCGGCATCCTCATGGAGCGCACCGCACCGCACCTCACCCACCCGCTGCCGTGGCTGCTCCCCCTGACCGACGCGGTGTCCGTCTCCCACGCCGCGCTCGCCTCGGCGGGCTTCCGCACCGCCGACCTGCTGCGCCTGAGCGCCCGTACCCCCCGTGCGACGCTCCCCAGTCCCCGTCGGGTCTCGCGCACCGAAGCGCTCGCGATGGCGCCCGCTCTGCGCGCGCACGGCCTGCGCGGTGGACTCGTCTACTGGGACGGCCAGCTCGAGGACGACGCCCGCCTGGTCACGTGCATCGCCCGCACCGCAGCGGCGTACGGCGCCGAGGTGCGCACGCGTGCCCGCGCCCTCGATGCCACCGGCACTCGCGTTCGTCTGCGCGACGAGCTCTCTGGCGAGCTGCGCACGGTGACGGCCCGCGCCGTCGTCAATGCCACCGGCGTGTGGGCAGACGCCCTCGTCGACGGCGTCCGGCTGCGACCCAGTCGCGGCACCCACGTCGTGCTGCGCGCCGACGCCATGCCGGGACTCACCACCGCGCTGACGGTCCCGGTCCCCGGCACCACCAACCGCTACGTGTTCGCCCTTCCCCAACCCGAGGGCGTCATCTACCTCGGCCTCACCGACGAGCCCGTCGACGGCGAGATCCCCGACGTGCCCGAGCCGTCCGAGAGCGAGATCGGCTTCCTGCTCGACGTCGCGGCGTCCGTGCTCGACCGGCCCCTGCGCCGCAGCGACGTCGTCGGCGCGTTCGCGGGGCTGCGGCCCTTGCTCGAGGCGGAGGGCTCCACCGCCGACCTCTCCCGCAAGCACGCAGTGCTGACCTCGCCCAGCGGCGTGGTCACGGTCGTCGGCGGCAAGCTGACGACGTACCGCCGGATGGCCCAGGACGCCGTCGACGCGACCGGGATCGCGACGGCTCCGTGCCGCACGCGCGACCTGCCCCTGCTCGGCGCGGCCGACCGGGACACGCTCGCCGCGCTGCCCGACCCTGCTCGCCTCGTACGCCGCTTCGGCACCGAGGCACGCACGGTGATCGACGAATCCCGCTCAACCACAGGGCTTCCGGAGGCCGAGCTCGTCGCTCCGGGCCCCGGCGGCATCACGCTGGCCGAGCTCGTCTTCGGTGTCACGCACGAGGGTGCCGTCGACGTCGATGACCTGCTGGACCGCCGGACGAGGGTGGGACTCGTGCCGGCGGACCGGGCCGCTGCCGTGCCTCTCGCCGAGCGCGCCCTGGACCTGGCGCTGATCGCACAACGGGCGTGACCTCCGCGAAGATCACGCCCGCCGGCTGTGGTGCTGACTGACCCCGCTGCTCAGTCGTTCTGACCCTGCACGTCCTGCTGCACGCGCTCGGCCCGGTGTTGGCCCTCCTGCTTGAGCGAGTCCGCGGAGGACTGGCCTTCGTCCTTCACGTTCTGCACCGACTCCTCGGCCGTGCTCCGGACCTCCTCGGCCGCCTCGCCGGCGGACTCCTTGAGGTTGTCGCCCATCTCCTGGCCGATGGACCTCACCTCGTCCATCAGCGGGCTCTCCTTCGCGGTCTCGACGAGCTGGTGGGCCGCACGGGCCTCCTTCTCACTCGCCGGCATCAGCGCAGAGATCAGCCACCCGGCACCGAACGCGACCAGTCCCGCCGCAAGGGGGCTGCCCTCGGTCTGGCCCTCGATCGTGTCCTTGGCGCCCTGGGCACCACTGGTGACGGAGTCGACCGCGCCGGAGGCGGCGTCCGACATCGAACCCCCGGCCCCGGACCCGGCCGAACCGACGCTGTCCTTCGCGTCGCGGGCGGTGCCCATCACCTTGTCGCGCATCGAGCGGACCTTGCCGCGGGCGGCGGCCTTGCGCCGTTCGACGATCTGGGACGGGCTGATCTTGTCCGACAGCGCGTCGAGGTCGCGCGACAGCTCGGCCCGCCGCGCCTCGATGTCCCTGGTCAGCTGTTCTTCTGCTGCTTGGCCCATTGCACGTCCTCCTTGATCGTCTTCTGCGTGGTCTCGAGCGCGTTCATCTTCTTGAGCTCCGTGCGGCCCGTCGCGGCCATCGCCGCGGCGACGACCGCCCACAGGGCGGTGACGATCAGTGCCGCCCAGCCGGTGTGCATCCAGCTGTCGAGCATGAACATCAGCGCGAGCGAGCCGAACAGCAGCGCGAGGTGGCCGGCGACGCCGGCCCCGCCCAGCAGGCCGGCGCCCTTGCCCGCCTTCGCGGCCTCCTGCTTGGCCTCGGTCTTGGCGAGCTCGAGCTCGTCCTTGACCATCGTCGTCAGGTTGCTGGCGATGTCACCGAGCAGGTCGCCCAACGAGCGGTCGTCAGCACCGTCCGGGGCACGCCCCGCGGTCTCATGGCTCCCCGGCACCGTCATCGCGGATCTCCCGGCGTACCGCCGAGCCCGGGCGAGAGCGGCTGGTCCATCGTGGTGCCCGGCTCACCCAGACCTGACCCGTGCGGGTACGCCGGGGGGTTGACGGGGGTGCCCACGCCAGCGGTGGGCTGGGCGGCTGCGGTGCCGGTCGGGCTGGAGGTGCTCACGGGCGCGGAGCTCGCGGCTGAATCCTGCGAACCGCCCGCCTTCGCGCCGCGGGTCACCCGACCCGCGATCACGCCGGCCGCCAACGCCCCGACGAGGAACGTCCCGGGCTTGCGGCGTGCGAACGAGCGGACCTCGTCGAGGAGCTCGGTGGGCTCGCGGCCATCCATGCGGCCGCTCAGCTCACGGGTGCGGTCGGCGAGCTGGCGTGCGAGGTCGTGGGCGAGGCCGCTCTCGACCCGCTCACCGCTGACCATCTTCTCGACGTCGTCACCGAACGTGCGCAACAACTCGACCATCCGGTCGCGCTGGCTGCCCGCCTGCTCGTTGACCTGGGACATCGCCTCGTCGACGAGGTTCATCGCCTGGTGGCGCGACTCCTCGACGACGTTCTTGGCCTCCTCGGCTGCGGTGCCCGCCAGCCGGCCGGCCTCGTCCTTGGCGACGTCCGCGGCCTCGCGTGCCTCGTCGGCCGCAGTCGTCGCTGCGTGCTTGGCCTGCTCCGCCTTGCTGTCCGGTCCGGAGCCGCCCACGGAGCCGCTCGGCGCGAGGTCCCCGGGCGGCGTGGCGGTTCCACCGGGATTGCTGGGTGTGCTCATCTCTCACTCCTCGGGGTTGGATCTTCGAGGAGTACCCGGGCGACGGGGAAACACGCGGCCCGGGTCAGCGCGCTTCCAGGACCCCCCGTGCACCGCGCTCGGCGTCCACCATCGCGTGGGAGACGAACGGATAGTTGCCAGCCTCGGGCAGCGTCAGCTCGACGAACCCACCCTGCGCCGGAGCGAGCGCGAGTGCCTGCGCGCCGCCGGTGCCGTCCGGTCCGCCGTCGCGCAGCAGGTAGGCGCCCTCGGCGTACGTCGTCGCGAACTGGCCGCCGACCACATGGAAGGAGGTGCCGCGGTTGGGTCCGGCGGCCAGCACCCAGATCCGGATCCGCTCCCCGACCCGCACCTGCACCGGGTCGTGGAAGTACTGATCGGCGTACCCGTTGAACACCACGGCGTCGGGTCGCTCCGCGGCGAGCTCGTCCGCGTCGACCACTCCGCCCTGCGGGCCGTAGTAGTGCTCGCCCTGCACCAGGACCAGGCTCCGGTCGACCGGCGGGAGGCCGGGCGGTTCGATCACCACCGCGCCGAACATCCCGTTGGCGATGTGGGCCGACATCGGCATCGTCGAGCAGTGATACATCCAGATGCCTGCACGCTCGGCGGTGAACCGGTAGGTCAGCGACTCCCCAGGCCCGATGGTGCGCATCGGCCGGTCCGGCGCCAGCGCCCCGGCGTGGAAGTCGATCGAGTGCCCGATCGTGCCGTCGTTGACCAGGGTGATGACAAACTCGTCACCGACCCGTCCGTGCAGCGTGGGCCCGGGTGCCCCACCGTTGTAGGTCCACAACCGCTGCGTGACCCCGGGCGCCACCTCCCGTTCGACCTCGCTCACGGTGAGGGTGAGCCGGCGCGTCCGCGGCCCGTCACCGCGCAACGGCGCGAGCGTGGGGTCGCTCGCGCGGAAGCCGGGATCGGGACGGGCCGCCGGGTCGTACGCCGCGGCGGGTTCAGCCCGGTCATCGGCGTCCGTGCCGTGGTGCGCGTGCTCGCCCGTGCCGTCGTCCGCCGCAAGCCCTCCCGTGACCACCACGTCGAGCGTCATCCCCATCTGCCGGTGCCCCACCAGCGAGCACCAGCCCTCCAGGTCACGGCCGACGAGGTCGACCACGACGCGCGCGGTCTCTCCGGGGGAGATCCGTCCCGACCTCTCGCCGTTCTCGAGCACCAGGTCGTGGACGTCGGTGTCGGTGTTGACGACCTCGATCACGAGGCGGTCGCCGGCGGGGACCTCGATCCGGGAGGGGGTGAACCGCATGTCACCGGCCTCGACCCGGACCGTCGTCGTCTCCCCCGTCGCCGGGACACCGGGCGTCTCGGCGGAGGCGAGGACGGTGCCCACCGACGTCGGATCCAACGCGACCGCACTCGCGACCGCCAGCATCACGGCGGCGGCTCCGGCGACCGCGGACCCCACGGCGCGTCGGCGTCGGACCGGCTCCTGCGCGGCGTCGGACAGCGGGGGCCCGCCCGCGGTGCGCCGCGCCCGGCGGGACGCCCGGATCGCCAGCACCAGCAGGGGGATCTGCGCGGCGAGCGCAAGCAGCACCAGCAACGAGCACAGCACACGGACCAGGCTGGGAGCCGGTAGCGCGCAGACGAGCAGGCCGAGATTCACCGCGGTCACCCGGAATGCGCCCGCACGGTTGAGGACCTCGTTGGCGGCCCGTACCGCACGGCCACCGCCCCCGAGCGCGGACGGGACCAGGTAGCCGAGCGCGCCCACCAGCACCTGCGCGACGAACCCGGTGGCGAGGAAGGGGACGATCGCCTCGAACCGCTCCAGGACCGCCGGCGCCTCTCCCCCGCGTGTCACGGCGTACGCCCAGGCCACCAGGCAGCCGATCAACCACACGACGCCGGCGCCCATCGACCAGGCGGGGTGCTCCGTGGGTGGCTTGCGCCGCGCCGCCTCCGCCAGTGGGACCCCGAGCACCAGCCACCCCAGCCCGTACGCCGTGAGACCCGCGGCCGCCAGCGGCCAGAGCCCCACGAGACAACCGACCGCCGTGACCAGCACGGCCGCGAGCAGCAGCGGCAGCGCGCGCCGCAGAGCCGCGTCGGAGCCCGCGCCGAGTCGTGTGCGCAGGATCGTCGGCCACAGCGTCATCACCGTGCCGGCCACCGTCATCCCGACCCAGCCCAGCAGGTTGAGCGCGACGTGTGCCAGCAGCACCTGGCCGTGCCACGGGTCGGGCAGGGCCGTCACGAGGAGCACACCCAGCGCCGCACCGACCGGGAGCAGCAGGGCGGCTGCGACGTAGTAGCGCACGACCACCGCGAACCGGACCGGCAGTGCCCGCCGGAGCTGCCCGGCCAGTCGCGCAGCGTGCCAGAGCGCCGCACCGGCGACCGCGCTCGCACCCACCGACGTCACCTGCCACGACACGGTCTGGGTGCCGACCATGACCGTCAGTGCGCCCAGGTTGAGCAGGCCGAGCAGCGCAGGGCGTGGGACCGATGGGACGCGCAGCAGCGCATCGGCGAAGTGCTGGCTCCACACCACGATCGAGTGCGTGGCCGCGCCGAGCAGCAACAGGTGCACCAACAGCCAGCGCGGCTCGGGGATCCACGGATGCGCGAAGGCCACCACGGGGATCGCGGTGAGCCAGACGAGTGCCGGAAGGTCGCGCAACGGCGAGAATCCGCGCCTCATCGTCGCGACCCTGCTGCGACCCGCCAGGCGGCGATGGCCACGAAGCCCAGTACGGCGACGATGTTGAGCACTGCGCCGATCTGCCAGGCGTGCGGCACCTCGAGCGCGTCGCCGAGCCACAGCCGGACGACGAGTGAGCCGTGCAGCAGCGCCACCGGGACATAGAGCGCGGGATGGAAGGCCAGTGTCCGACCGAGCACGACCGGCACGATGACCGGTGCGTGCGCCATCACCATCGAGAGCGTGAAGCCGAGGAAGATCGCGTGGACCACGGTGTCGTACCGCGTCCCGTCGTGGACCGCGCCGGTGGTGAGCCACGTCGCTGCGGCGACCAACGCCCACGCGTAGCCCGCGAGCATGCAGGCCGCCATGTAGCGGGGTAGCCCGGGCGCGCGAACGGTGCGGCGGGCGACGTCGTGGGTGGCGAGCCAGCCGATCAGTGCGGCCAGGACGATGCCGAGGGCGACCGAGCCGGGGCCGGGGACCAGCAGGGAGCCCACGGTCGCGCCGCCGAGGGCGATCGCCAGCAGTACGAGGACGGCACCGGCCGACGGACCCATGGCCAACCGGGCGAGCTCGAGCCGCTCACCGGCGATGGTCAGGACGACGAACCCGACCAGCCACGGCAACAGCACCGCGATCTCGACGCCACCGAGCCACAGTGCGGCCGCGCCGACGGCCAGGACGGCGCCGAGGGCCTGGACGAGAACGGCCTCGTCGGCTTGCCGGCGCCACAGCGGGACATAGACGGCGACCAGGGCGACCGTCCCGCCGAGCATCAGCCCGCGGCCGACGGTGATCGGCGCCGGCGAGAGCAGCAGCAGCGATCCTGCTCCGAGGAGCAGTGGCGCGGCCAACGCCCAGCGTGTGCCGAGTGCGACCGCACGCTCCAGCGCGATCAGGGTGCCGACGAAGCCGAGCACCAGCAGCATGCCGTGGACCAGCGGCAGTCGCGCGGTCGTGAACGGAGCCGGCAGCTGGAGCAGGAGCAGCGCCGCATCGAGGCCGGCGAGCAGCGAGATCCCGGCCGGCAGCATGAGCAGCGGACGCCAGCCACGAGCTGGGGTGTGCGAGGTGTGCGAGGTACGCCGGGAACCCGAGGTGTGCGCGAGCACCGGACTGGCGGTGGTCATGCCGATCTCCCCAGCCGCAACCGACAGGCACCCGGCTCGGCGAAGGGCACGAGCTCGACGCCCGCGGCGGTGCCGCCCGCCGCGGTCATCAGGCCCTCGGCGATCCCCTGGTGCACGGAGCAGACGACGTCGGGGTGTTCGCGCGCCGCCTGCAGCAGCGGACACCGGGTCAGCCGGACCTCGACATGGTCGGCGTCCGGCTCGGGCGCGAAGCCCATGTCGTCGAAGACCTCGTTGACCGCTCGCCTCGCGGCACGCTCCCGACGTACGGCGGCCGGGGTGAGGCCGGACTCCCGGGCCAGCTCCTGCCCCCACTCGACGCCGGCACGCCGTGCGTCCTGGACCGGCTCGGCACTGGTCCGCACGATCACCCGTGCCAGCGCCACCGCCAGTCCGGCGTACTCCGGGCGCGGGTCGTCCTGGCTCGCACCGGTGGCCTCGTAGCGCCAGGCCGGCCGACCGCGACCCTCGGCCGGGGCGGGGCTCCGGCTCACCAGGCCCGCGTCGCGCAGTCCCTCGAGGTGCTCGCGCACGGTGTTGGGGTGCAGTCCGCTCAGCGTCGCCAGGGCGTCGACGCCGACCGGCTCGGCCTGTGCCTGGAGGGTCTCCAGCAGCGACGCGCGGGTGCCTGAGAGCCGCTCCTGGCTGCGTCGGCGGGCAGGCCGAGGGCCGCGCGCAGGACCGGGAATCTTTTTCACGGAGTTCAGTGTGCCAAAATAACGGTCCACCACCAAGACCGGGCGCCGCCCGGGTGAGGAGACGGACATGACGATCGGCAATGACCTGGGCCTGACCGACGCAGGCGGCTGCGGTTGCGGCTGCGGACCGGCGGCGAGCCTGCCCGAGCTCGACGCGCGGGTGATCCCCCACGCGGTGCGGCACGGTGCGATCAAGGGCGCGCTCGGTCAGCTCGCGCCGGGCGCCGGGATGGTGCTTGTCGCACCCCACGACCCGGTCCCCCTGCTCCAGCAGATCAGCGAGGAGCACCCCGACACCTACGCCGTCGACTACCTCGACCGCGGCCCCGAAGCCTGGCGGCTGCGGTTCATCCGGCGCTGAGTCAGCTGCGTTCGCGCAGCGCGGCCGCGATCTGGTCGGTGTGGGCCTGCCCCTCGACGAGCTGGCGCAGCAGCCACAGCCGCAGCACCTTCGTCACCGCGGTAGCGAGATACATCCCGGTCCCGACGACGGCGAGTCCCAGACACGCGACGGCCAGGATCAGGCTCGAGGTGATGTCGCGCGTGTCGGACTGCGCGAGCGAGGCGTTGTAGGCCACGAAGGCTCCCACCACGCCAGCGATCATCAGCAGGATCCCGATGATCCGCACCGGACGGTCGGACTTCGACGCGTCGGTCTTCAGCTTGTGGTCCGCGACCTGCTGGTGGAAGTCGGCGCGGCGTTCTTCGGTGAGCATGGGTCAGCCTCCCAGGTAGGTGGTGGAGAGTTCGTCCTCGATGTCGGCGGGGGGACCGACCTTCACGACCCGGCCGCCGAGCATGAGCGCGGCCGTGTCGGCGATGGGGAGCACGACGCGGGCGAACTGCTCCGCGACGAGGATCGAGATGCCCTCGGCTGCGAGCCCGCCGACGATGTCGTACATCTGCGACACGATCATGGGCGCCAGTCCCATCGACAGCTCGTCGAGCAGCAGCACCGCGGGGTCCGTGCCGAGCGCCCGCGACAGCGCGAGCATCTGCTGCTCGCCGCCCGACATGGAGCCGGCCAGCTGGTGGCGCCGCTCCCCGAGCTTGGGGAACCGCGCGTACGCCGCCTCCTCGATCGCCTCCAGCCGCGTGCCGGTGCCGGTCGCGACCCAGAGGTTCTCGCGGACCGTGAGGTTGGCGAAGATGCCACGCCCCTCGGGGATCGAGCAGACGCCCAGGCGGCTGGCCTCGGTGGCGGTGATGCCGGTGACGTTGCGTCCCGACAGCCGCAGCTCGCCGGCGGTGGTCGGCATCAGCCCCGACGCGACGCGCATCGTGGTGGTCTTGCCGCCACCGTTGGGGCCGAGCACCGCGAAGACCGTGCCGGCAGGAACGGTGAGGTCGACGCCCTTGAGCACCTCGATCGCGCCGTACGCCGCCCGCACCCCGACCATCTCGAGGACGGGGTCCTCGACGAGGTCGGGCGCGCCGGGTGCCTGCGACTGCGTGAGCGTCATGCCACCACCTCCGTGCCGATGTAGGCCTCGATGACGGCCGGCGACGCCTGGATCTCCGCGGGCGTGCCCGACGCGATGAGCGCGCCGTGGTCGAGGACGTGGATGCGCGAGCACAGCCCCATCACCAGCGGCAGGTCGTGCTCGACCAGGCAGACGGCGAGCCCGTCGTCAGCGAGCCCACGCAGGAGCTCGGCGAACCGCTCGGTCTCCTGGTCGGTCTGGCCCGAGGCGGGCTCGTCCAGGAGCAGCAGCCGCGGCTGGGTCATCAGGGCGCGCGCGACCTCGACCACCCGGGCGCGGCCGGTGGGGATGTCGGAGACGTCGAGGTGGGCGATGTCGCCGAGGCCGGTCAGCTCGAGCACACGGTCGGTCTCGGCCTCGACGTCGACCTTGCGCGAGGTGTTGGCGCGCACGATGTCGCCGGCGACGCGGATGTTGTCGCGCACGCTCAGCGAGAGGAACAGCTCCAGCCGCTGGAAGGTCCGGGCCATGCCCATGCGCGCGCGGTTGCCCGGGGCGAGACGGGTGATGTCCTGACCGTCGAAGACGACCTTCCCGGCGTCGGGTCGCTGCATCCCGGTGATGCAGTTGAACAGCGTCGTCTTGCCCGCGCCGTTGGGCCCGATCAGCCCCGTGACAGTGCCGGTCCGCACGTCGATGCCGACGTGGTCGACCGCGGTGTTGCCGCCGAAGCGCACGACCACGTCGGTGGTCTCGAGCAGGATGTCAGGCGCGGACATGGGACTCGCCCTCCTCGGAGGTGGCCTGGGCCGGGACGGTGAGAGCGCTCCCGGCGACCGCTGCTGACGGTCGCGAGCGGCGCTGGCGGGCCGGGATGCCCAGGGTGCGGTCGAGCTGCTCGCTGTAGCCGGACGGGTACGGCGCGTCGACCCCGAGCAGCTCGAGAGGCACGCCGCGGCGGGCCGCGAGCGCCTGCGGTGGCAGCAGCCGCTCGGCGCGCAGCCACAGCCCGAGTGCCGGCAGCGCCATCCAGAGCACGACGGTGAGGAGGACGAACGTCCAGGTGCCGATCACCCCGGCGTACGCCAAGCCATAGAGGGCGACCGTGACGCCGAGGGCGGCGTACCGGACCTCGGGAGCACCGGCGAGGAACCGGTGGCCGGCGAAGATCGAGGACATGTTGCCGCTGGGGTTGTGAGCGACGCCGAGGCCGACGAGCGCGACGGCCACCAGGATGAGGTGGGAGATGATGCTGAAGGTCGAGGCGTGGTCGGGATAGCTCGCGCCGAGGTCGGTGAACGTCGCGGTGATGACGCTGAATCCGGCACCTGCGAGCAGGCCACCGAAGAGGGCGCCGCTGACGTAGCCGATGCCGCCGACGACCGTGAGCATCACCAGCGACAGTGACAGCGTGTAGACGAAGTGGTCGGAGGTCACCGACGACAGCGCCATCGACATGAAGATCCCGCCGAGACCGGCGATCGCGGTGGAGATCATGAAGACCGAGAGCTTGAGCCGGACCAGCCGCTGGCCGAGCATCACCGCGGCGGCCGGGCTGTCCTTCATGGCGGCGAGCCGGCGCCCGTAGCCACTGTTGCGCAGCGCGATCACCCCGACGCCGAGGACCGCGAACACGGTCGCGACGGTGTAGAGGAACACGTCCTGGTTGCCCAGGTCGAGCGGCCCGATCTGCAACGGCCACACGATGATCGTGCCTTGGGGGAAGAGCGCGAACTCCTGGCCGAACCACGACCGGGGCTGGGTCTCGCGCAGCACCATGGAGGAGACGATGCCGCCGAAGGCCAGGGTGGCCAGTGCGAGGTAGAGACCCCGCAGCCGCAGGGCGGGCAGCGCGACCAGGGCGCCGGTGATAGCCGCGGCGATGACGCCGAGGACCAGGCCGACGATGCTCATCCGGGCGTTCAGGCCGTCACCGGTGATCCCGGTGTGGAAGGCCACGAGGGTCGCGATCGCACCGAACGAGACCGGGGCGAGGTTGAGCTCTCCGGCATAACCCGTCAGCAGCGTGAGCGAGAGCGCGATGATCGCGAAGCTCAACCCCAGGATGAGCGTGCCGACGCTGGAGTCGTCGATGAGCTGACGGAAGGCGACGGTGGCGACGACGAGGACGACGGCCCAGACGGCGGCCCGGCGCACCGGCGGCACCTCGTAGCGCTCCCGGGTGCGGACAGCCGCTCCGCGCAGACGATCCTGGGGCAGTGCGAGCAGCACGACGAACAGCAGGATCATCGGCAGCGCGTCGCGCACGTTGGTGATCCAGGTCCACGACGACGGCGCATAGGCGACCAGGTAGGTGCTCAGCAAGCCCAGCACGACCGCACCCACGAAGGTGCGGGGGATGCTGCGCAGGCGGCCGAACAGGGCGGCGGCGAAGGCGTCGATCACCAGGAGGGTCAAGGCGTTGGCCTCGAGCGTGCCGCCGCCGACCGGGGTGATGAGGATGCCTGCCAGCACGGCGAGCGTGGAGCCCATCGCCCAGGCGATGGCGGCGATCCGCTCCGGGTCGTGGCCGTTGAGGCGGAGCAGGTCGGGGTCGTCGACGGTGCCGCGCATGAGTACGCCCATGCGCGACCTGGTGAACAGCAGCCGGAGTCCGATCGCGATGCCGGCGGCCGCCACCAGGCAGATGATCTCGTGGTAGCGGATGACCACGCCCCCGACGGAGATGTAGCTGTCGGCGCCGAAGAACATCCGGACCATGCGCGGGTCCTGCGGGCTCCAGATCCAGTGCGAGAGCGCCACGAAGCCCAGCAGGATCGCGACGGTGACGACGATCTTGGTGACCTCCGCGGTGTCGCGCAGGCCGCCCATGATGAAGCGGTGGAGGAGGTAGCCCATGAGCGGGCCGAGGATGCCGAGCACCAGCGCCACCGCGAGCAGCGTGGGCACGCCCCAGACCACCTGCAGCTGGTAGAACGTGAACGCGCCGATCATCGCTTGCGCGCCGTGGGCGAAGTTGAAGATGCCCGAGGTGTTGTAGGTGAGGACGAGGCCGGAGGCTGCGATGGCGTAGACCGCCCCCAGCACCAGGCCCAAGACCGTGAAGGTCAAGAACATCGTCATGTCCGACTCACTCTCACATCACCCAGGTTGGACGGGGTCCGACCACGGCCGGCCGCACGCGGCGACCGGCCGTGGCCGGAGGGGGACTACTGCTTGGCGAAGGTCGTCGAGACGCGGTTCTCGTCGAGAGTCACGCCCGCCGACGCCGGGTCGAGCTCGATCCGGGTGCTGTCGTCGCAGAAGAACTCACCGCGCTCCTCGGGGAAGACCTGCGTGTATTCCGAACCTTCGACCCGGAGGACCAGACCACAGGTGGTGGGCATGTTCTCGCCCGGGTTGGACGGCGCGTGCAGGCCGCCGCCGGACCACTCGGTGGTGTTGTCGAGGTTGCTCATCACGCAGTCACGGGTGAGGTCCGCACCGCACGCGTCGGCGGCAGTGGCCCACAGCAGGAAGGCGGAGGTGGCCTGCATGCCGAGCAGCGACGGGGTGGTCCCGGCCTCCTCGATCAGGTCGATGTAGTCCTGGACGGCCGGCACGAGGTCGGCGTTCTCGAGCGGCTGGAACATCGAGCCGATCAGCGCACCGTCGATGGCACCGGACTCGCCGTTCCAGCCCCGCACCATCTCGGAGTACCACGTGGTCTCCAGGACGTACTGGATGTCGGCGTCGACCCGCTGCAGCGCCTCGAAGAGACCGAACGCGATGGGGCTGGGGCTGTTGGTGTTCCACAGGGTCGCGACGTCACAGTTCTTGAGCTTCTGCGCGAACGGCACGTAGTTGGGCTCGCCCTCCTGGCCGATCGTCACGCCACAGTCCTTGAGGTTCATCTCCAACTCGCCGAAGGCCTTGATCACCCGGCTGAGGCCCAGCTGGACGGCGGGCGAGGAGGAGCCGACCATGCCGACGCTCTCCTTGAACGCGGGCTCGACCTCGATCAGGGCGGTCAGCATCGCGCCGTTGTAGTAGTCGACCGGCAGCGGGACGGGCTCGTACTTGTTGGGACCCATCGCGGTGTTGGGGCCGACCGCGAAGGCCGGGACGCTCGGCAGGTCGCAGCCGACGCGGAACTGCTCGCCCGCCTCGTCGTAGCCGAAGCCGTGGGCGACGAGCATGAAGTCGCGCTGGCAGGACTTCTGGACCACTGCCGCGGCGTTCGTGATCGCGGCGTCATAGCGGTTGCCCACCAGCTTGCGGCCGTTGATGCCGCCCTGGTCGTTGCACCAGGCGATCATCGCCTCGACCGTGTCGCCCATCTCCTTGTTGAGGCCCGGCGCACCCACGAACCCGCGGTCGTCGCCGTAGCCGATGGTGATGTCGCGGTCGGTCACACCCTGGTCGGTGGCGCCGGTGGCGCCGGTGGCGTCGCCCTCGCCGCAGGGTGACTCGAGGTCCCCGAAGCTCGCGGCCGCGGCCGGGGACTCGGAGGTGTCTCCGGTGGCGGGCTGGGCTGCGTCGTCGTCGTCGCGCTCTGCGCCGCAGGCGCTGGCGGCCAGCGCCAGGACCAGGGCGGCGGCGCCGACTCGGACCCCGCGCCGGCTCCTGAGGTTTCTCATCTGCGATCGATCTCCTTCTCGCTGACCGCCGGGGGCGGCAGGTGCGGGTGGGTGGCCGGTGACGACGGGCATCGCCCGGCGGGGCAGGTCCCGGACCCTGCGGGACCGAGCATGAATGTGACCCACACCACGGCTCCGTCGGTTGTCCCGGTCACCGGGACATATCGAGATCCCGCAGCAGCAAACGGCAGACGAGCTCGGTGTCGGCGCGCACCTGTGTCGGCCCGATGTGGCCGTTGAGGGCGCTCATCACGATGCCGTACCACGCCTGCTCCACCAGCCGGAGCAGGCGCAGGTCCTGCTCGGTGGGCTCGTCGAAACCGCCGGCGGCGAGCATCAGGTCGAGGAACACGTACGTCACCGCCGCGCTCGGGTTGTGGGCGACAGTCGCGTTGTTGGACTGCACCATGGCGTGCGTCAGCAGCGGGGTGCGCAGCATGTCGTCCCCCATCTGGCACAGCAGCCGGCCGATGCCCTCCGCGGGGTCCGCAGCCGGGGGCTCGACGACCAGGTCGACCAGTCGCTCCACCCGGTGTCGCATCAGCGCCGTGAACAGGTGGGTCTTCGACGGGAAGTAGCGGTAGAGCGTGGCGATCGCGACACCGGCGTCACGCGCGACGTCGAGCATCTGCACACGTTCGAGACCCTTGGCTGCGCCGTGCTTGGCGGCGGCGCGAAGGATCCGGCGATAGCGCTCGCGCTGGTCCGGCGAGACGGGCTCGGCGGGCAGCCGGTCCTCGGCAAGTCGTGGCACCTGCCCTCCTTCGGTCGGGCACCACCATGAGCGGCGGCCCGGAGGGCGGCAACGACGCCAACCGGTGAGTGGGATGCTGCGGAGCGCTCGTGGCTCAGACCGAGCGCAGGACCCGGCCGCGGCGGTGCTCGAGGTCGGGGTAGAGCTCGCGCGAGACCTGACGAGCGGCGTCGAGGACGAGCGGAGCGACGCGTTCGTACGCCGTGGTCGAGTCGCCGACGACGGAGATGGCGCCGATCGGCCCCTCGGGGGCGTGCACGGCAGCGGCCACGCAGGCGATGTCGTCGTAGCACTCGCCTCGCTCGACGGCGAGCCCGTGGCGCACGCGCACCCGGTGCAGCTCACGGTGCAGCGATGCGAGGTCGGACACCGTGCTGGTGGTCATCGCGCGCAGGTCGTCGCCGACCAGCTCATCGACCTCCTCGGCGGGGAGCCACGCGAGCATGGCGCGACCCAGCGCCGTGCAGTGGGCCGGGGCATAGCCCCCCACGCGCGACGGCACCGTCACCGCCGTACGCGATCCCAGCTTGTCGAGGTAGTGGACGCAGCCCTCGTCGAGCACGGCCAGATGCACGGTCAGGCCCGTGCGCAGCATCAGATCGTGCAGGTGCGGGGCGGCGACCGCCCGCAGCTCGGAGGTGTCGCCGGCGGCACCGGCCAGCTGGAGCGCACGGGGGCCGAGGCAGTAGCCGAAGCCTGCGTGCTGCAGCCACCCCAGCTTGAGCAGCTGGTCGAGGATGCGGTGCGCCGTCGAGCGCGGCAGGTGGGTCGCGCGGGCGACCTCCTCGAGCGTCAGCCGGGTGGTCCGGCCGGGGAAGGCGTCCAGGATCAGCGTCATCCGTTCGACCATGGACGGCGGGATGGTGGGGCGTTCGCGTGCTTCGACGGGGCCGACGGACATGGGTTCCCTCCCCAGAGAACTGAAACAAATTCTAGGCGGCCGAACAGCGCCACTCTAGGCGCGATGTGACCTGCGTCGCAGCCGAAAACTGAAATTCGTTCCACCGCGCCGGACTCAACGGTCGACGCACTCAGGTGGTTCTCCAGCAGGATCGAACGGCGTCGCTGCGCACATCCCCACGGTGGCGGTCACATGCTGGGAGAACTCCTCGCCGGCGATGGCGTAGTCGATGACGAACCCCTCCACCACAACAGCCTGCTCCGATGGTTCCGGAAGCAGCACGGCCACCTCGAGCCCGGTCACCGAGCTTTCGGAGTCGCAGGACTCGACCTGCCCGGAGGTGTCCTTCCACTCGCCGAACGCGTCCTCCATCTCGGAGATCGTTCCCGACGCGTACTTCAGGGGTTCGTTCTGCTCGGGCCAGGCGGCCGCGAACTCGATGTCGGCCTCGTCGGCACCTGTCACCGCCTTCGGGCGCAGGTCGCGAATCGTCACCACCTTCGCGTCCCCTTCGACGCAGCCGGGGAACGCCATGAAGGAAGGCCCGTTCAGCGGGTACATGATGCCGGCGAAGTTCCCAGCAGTGAACTCCAGCGGCCCGGCGTTCCCGGAGGCGTCGGATCCGGTACAGCTGCTCAGCAGGGCAAACGCCGCAACGACAGCCGGGATTCGAGCGAGCCAGGGTCCCCGTTGCCCTGCGCCGGTAGAGCGGAACCCGCGTTGACCCATGAGGTGGAGCCTCCCGAGAGAACAGCCCAATCACTTCCGGACGGAAAAGTGCCCAGCCCCCCACTCAACGCGGGGGACTGGGCACTCACATCGGTGGCAGGTGCAGGATTCGAACCTGCGTAGGCATAAGCCGACGGATTTACAGTCCGTTTCCATTGGCCACTCGGACAACCTGCCATGTCGCCTGCCGGAATCGACCCGTGGTTGGTCCCGGCGCAACGACAGGGAAGAATACAACAGCCGTGGCGCCGGGCCACAATCGCCCGCCCGCGCCCCCAGACAGACCGCACGACCCATCCGCACCACCGACCGGAGGACCAGCCCACCATGGCCGACTCGTCGTTCGACATCGTCAGCAAGCTCGACCAGCAGGAGATCGACAACGCCATCAACCAGACGCAGCGCGAGATCGCCCAGCGCTTCGACTTCAAGGGCACCGGCGCCTCCATCGAGCGCAAGGGCGACAACGCCGTCGAGATCTCGGCGAGCGCCGACGACCGGGCGAGCGCCGTCCTCGACGTCTTCAAGGACAAGCTGATCAAGCGCAACCAGTCGCTGAAGATCCTCGAGGCCGACGAGCCGCGTCAGTCCGGCAAGGAGTCCAAGATCGCGGTCGCGCTCAAGGAGGGCATCAGCCAGGAGCAGGCCAAGAAGGTCGGCAAGCTCATCCGCGACGAGGGCCCCAAGGGCGTCAAGGTCCAGGTGCAGGGCGACGAGCTGCGCGTCAGCAGCAAGAAGCGCGACGACCTGCAGGCGGTCATCGCCCTGGTCAAGGAGCAGGACTACGACTTCCCGGTCCAGTTCACCAACTACCGCTGAGGTCAGCGCCCGACGGCGTACCCCTGCATCCCACGAGGGTTCGCCGCGGCGCCGAGGCGGCCGGTCGCGGGGTCGCGGGTGACGGCGGAGAGCCGACCGAGGGACCAGGGTGCGCTGCGGGTGACGCGGTGGCCGCGGCGCTCGAGGTCGGCGACGACGCCCACGTCGAACCGGTCCTCCACCAGCAGCCCGCCCGGGTTCCACGCGCGCGGCCAGAACGAGTTGGGGAACGCCGCCGAGCTCAGCATCGGCGCGTCGATCGCCTCCTGCGGGCTCATGCCGCCGGCAAGCGTGCGCAGCAGGTAGAGCAGCTGCCACTGGTCCTGGTCGTCGCCACCGGGCGTGCCGAGCGCGCTGACGGCCTCGTCGTCGTGCAGCACCAGCGTCGGGGTCAGCGTCATCCGCGGTCGTCGGCCGGGCTCCAGCGCGCTCGGCGCGGCCGGGTCGAGCCAGCACTGCTGCAGGCGCGTGCCGAGGGCGAAGCCGACCTCGGGGATGAAGGGCGAGGACTGCAACCATCCGCCCGAGGGAGTCGCGGAGATCATCGTGCCCCAGCGGTCGACGACGTCGAGGTGGCAGGTGTCGCCCTGCATGATGCCGCTGCGCCGCACCGTCGGCTCCCCCGCCGCGACGTCGGTGGGCGCGAGGTGCGACTCGACGAGCGGGGGGTGGTACGGCGTACGCCCGCCCGGACTGCCCGGGCGGAGCTCGAATGAGGCGTCGTCGGTGATGAGGACGCGGCGGGAAGCCAGGTAGTCGCGGTCGAGCAGCGCGGCGACGGGGACGTCGTCGCGGTCGCCCAGGAAGCCGTCGCGGTCGGCCATCGCCAGCTTGATCGTCTCCACGACCAGGTGCAGCGCGGCCGGGTCGGTGAGGTCGAGCGCCTCGTCGGACGCGGCGTCGAGGATGCCGAGCGTCTGCAGCAACGAGATGCCCTGCGTCCACGGTCCGCACTTCGCGATGCGATGCCCCCGGAACGTGCCGACGACCGCGGGCTCGAAGTGGGCGCGGTGCGCGGCGAGGTCGGATCCGGTGAGCAGCCCGGCGTACGTGCCGCCGTCGGAGTGCCGGTGCGGGGTGCGCACGAACGCGTTGATCGCCTCGGCGACGAAGCCCTCGGCCCACGTACGCCGTACCGCATCGATGCGCTCCTCACGGCTGGCGCCCGTGCCGGCGGCGACGAGCCGCTCGAGGGTGCGTGCCCAGGGCTGGTTGGTGAGCTGCGCCCCCGCCGCGGGGACACCATCGGCCAACCACTGCGCCGCCGACGTGGGCCAGTGCTGGCGGAAGAGGTCCTCGACGGTCGCGATCGTCCGGTGGATCGTCGGCACCACCGGGAAGCCGCGCGTGGCGTAGTGCAGCGCGTACGCCGCGACGTCGGAGAGCTCCCACGTGCCGTGGTCGCGCAGCAGGAGTAGCCACGCGTCGGACTGGCCCGGCACCGCCGCGGCGAGCGCGCCAGCGCCCGGCACGAGGTCCAGCCCGAGATCGGCGTACCGCTCGATGGTCGCGGCGGCGGGCGCCGGGCCGGTGCCGCTCAGCGCAAGGGGCGCGTCGGCGTCGGCGTGGTGCAGCAGCAGCGCCATGTCCCCGCCGGGACCGTTGAGATGCGGCTCGACGACCTGCAACACGAGGCCACCCGCGACGGCGGCGTCGGCGGCATTGCCTCCGCGCTCGAGCACGGCCATCGCCGACGAGCTGGCCAGCCAGTGCGTGCTGGCCACCATGCCGAAGGTGCCGTCGAGGTCGGGGCGGGTGGTGAAGGTCGGCGTACGCACTCCCCCACTGAACCTCATTGGCCCCAGAGACAACACCGGTCGAACGAAACTGGGCGCCTGAGGCGTCAGTTTCGTTCGACCAGCGGGCGTGTCGTTAGTCGGGCGGTGAAACTGCCCGGAGCGTCAGAGACCGAGGTCGCGGCCGATGAGCTCCTTCATGATCTCGTTGGAGCCGGCCCAGATCTTCGAGACGCGGGCGTCGCGCCAGGCGCGGGCGACGCGGTACTCGTTCATGAAGCCGTAGCCGCCGTGCAGCTGGACGCAGTGGTCGAGCACCTCGTTCTGCACCTGCGAGCTCCACCACTTCGCCTTCGCGGCGTCGACCGGGGTGAGCTCACCCTGGTCGTGGGCGACGACGCACTGGTCGATGTAGGTCTCGGTGACCTCGATGCGGGTGAACAGGTCGGCGAGCAGGAACTTGTTGTGCTGGAACTGCCCGATCGACTGGCCGAAGGCCTTGCGGTCCTTGGCGTACTGCAGCGTCTCGATGAGGATCTGCTTGGCGTGCGCGACGTTGGAGACCGCACAGCCCAGACGCTCCTGCGGCAGCTTCTGCATCATGTGGATGAAGCCGCTGTCGACCTCGCCGACGACCTCGGCGTCGGTGACCCGGACGTCTTCGAAGAACAGCTCGGCGGTGTCGGACTCGTCCTGGCCGACCTTGTCGAGCTTGCGGCCGCGGCTGAAGCCGGGCTTGGTGGTCTCGACGGCGAACAGCGTGATGCCGCGCGACTTCTTCTCCGGGCTGGTGCGCGCGGCGACGAGGACCAGGTCGGCGGAGAAGCCGTTGGTGATGAAGGTCTTGGACCCGTTGATGACCCACTCGTCGCCGTCGCGGACGGCGGTGGTCTTCAGCGCGGCGAGGTCGGAGCCACCGGACGGCTCGGTCATGCCGATGGCCAGCAGGATCTCGCCGCTCGCCACGCCCGGAAGCCAGCGCTGCTTCTGCGCTGGCGTGCCGAGCTCCACGAGATAGGGCGCGGTGATGTCGAAGTGGATCCCGCCGCACGAGCCCAGGGCGGCGTTGACCTTGCTGAGCTCCTCGGCGAGCACGGCGTTGAACCGGTAGTCACCGGCGCCGGCACCGCCGTACTCCTCGGGGATGTTCAGACCCCAGAACCCCTGCTTGCCGCCCTCGATCCAGAACTCGCGCGGGATCGCCTTGTCCTCGGCGTACTGCTCGACGTTGGGCAACACGGTCCGCTCGAGGAACTCGCGCACCGACGAGCGGAAAGCCTCGTGGTCCTCGTTGTAGATCGTGCGGCGCATGGGTCCCCTCCGGTGAGCTCGACTGACGAAGACCGGCGACCTACCGGCCGGTAACGATGGTAGCGAGCCGCCCGAAGGTGCGGTGCGCGTGCCCGCTCAGGCGCTCTGGCGCACCGCGGGCGAGGTCGCGAAGGTGAGGTACCACAGCCCGACCTCGATCGAGCTGCCGTCGGTGAGGACCGCCTCGTGGCCGACCTCGAGGAGCTCACCGTCGACGCGGACCTCCGGAGCGCTGGCCAGCGCGGCGAGCCGATAGCACCCGTCGGCCCCGCGGCGCACGACGGCCTGCACGGGGCTCAGCCCGGGCAGCCGCAGGCCGGCGGACTCGGCCGAGCCGATGGCGGTGGTCTCGGTGAGGAGCTGGACGGCGTCCTCCCAGCCGCGGCCGGCCGGCAGGACGAGGCGGGGCAGCTCGGCGCCGGCGTGGAACGGGCCCGTGCGGGGAAGGAGGTCGGTCACGGTGGCGGCGGGGGCGGTGCGCGTCATTGCAGCTCCTCGGTCTCGCAGGTCGGCCGGCCCGACCTCTCGCAGCCCCTCCTTCCACACGCTGTCGAGATTTACACTCCTGTGGTGGACCAATTGTCGAGGCCGGGCCTCACCATCAGCCAGGTCGCCGCTGCCACCGGCGTGAGCGCCACGACGCTGCGAGCCTGGGAGTCCCGCCACGGGTTCCCCGTGGTCGCGCGCGAGCGGGGGCGGCACCGGCGCTACGCCGCCGGCGCGGTCGACGACGTACGGCGCGTGCTGGCTCTGCGCGCCGACGGGCTCACGCTCGACGCGGCCATCGGCCGCGTGCGCGCTGCCGTGCACCCCACGGACCGCACCGTCTTCGCAGCAGTGCGGCGCCTGCACCCGGAGCTGCCCGTCCAGACGCTCACCAAGCGCACGCTGCTGGCGCTGAGCCACGCGATCGAGAACGAGTGCTGCGCCCGGGCCAGCAGCCCGCATCTGTACGCCGGCTTCCAGCGCCACCGGTTCCTCGACTCCTCCGCGTCCCGCTGGCGCGAGCTCGCGCGCACCGCCGAGGTGGCGGTGGTCGCCGCGACCGGGGTCGGCGACGCGGATCGGCGTACGTCGTTGCAGGTGGTGGAGATCCCGGAGGACTCGCCGCTGGCGCGGGAGTGGTCGGTCGTCTGCCACGCGCCGGACCACAGCGCCGCCCTCGCCGCATGGGAGCTGCCCGGCCAGGAGGGCGTGGCCGACGGCCGACGACGCTTCGAGGCGGTCTGGTCCCTTGACCCGGCGGTGGTGGCCGACGCCGCGGTCGCCGCCCACCGGTTGCTGGGCGGGCTCGGCGTCGCCGATGTCCCCGCCCCGCCACCGGCTCGGCTGCCCGACGCCCGCGAGTCCGCCGCCTGGGGACTCGCCGCGTCCGTGCTCCTGCGCGCGTTGGCCGAGGTGGACACCGCGCACTGAGGCGCTCACACCGCGCGGACGACCGGGACCGTGGTCGCGCCGCGGTGGGGACGCAGCCAGACCCGCGAGCCCACCTCGACGCCGCTGGCGCGGGCGTCGGCCCGGGTGAGGGCGACCTGGGCCTCCTCGCCGTCGACGGTGAGGACGAGCAGCCGCACCTCGAACCCGACGCGGGTGAGCCGGGCGACCTCGCCGGCGTGCACCTCGGACGGGTCGTCGGCGACCGGGACGGTGTGCACCTCGATGTCGTGCGGGCGGATCAGCTGGCCGCCGAGGCGGGTGACGTCGCCGAGGAAGCCCATGACGAAGTCGTTTGCCGGGGCGTCGTAGAGCTCGTCGGGCGCGCCGATCTGCTCGATGCGCCCCTGGTTGATCACGACGATCTCGTCGGCGACCTCGAGCGCCTCCTCCTGGTCGTGGGTCACGAAGACCGTGGTCACGTGCACCCCGTCGTGCAGCCGGCGCAACCAGTCGCGCAGCTCCTTGCGCACCTTCGCGTCCAGGGCGCCGAACGGCTCGTCGAGGAGCAGGACCGACGGCTCGATCGCCAGCGCCCGCGCGAGCGCCATCCGCTGCCGTTGGCCACCCGAGAGCTGGGCGGGCAGCCGGTGGGCGAACTGGTCGAGGTGGACCAGCTCCAGCAGCTCGATGACCTTGCGCTGGATCTCGTCCTTGGGACGCTTGCGGATCTCCAACCCGAAGGCAACGTTCTTGGCGACGCTCATGTGCTTGAACGCCGCGTAGTGCTGGAAGACGAAGCCCACGTTGCGCTTCTGCGCCGGCAGCCCCGTCGCGTCCTTGCCCTCGATGACGACGCGCCCGCTGTCGGCGCTCTCCAGCCCGGCGATGATGCGAAGCAGCGTCGACTTGCCGCCGCCGGACGGGCCGAGCAGCGCAGTGAGCCCGCCGCTGGGAATCGTGAGGTCGACGTCCTGGAGGGCGACGAAGTCGCCGAAGCTCTTCGTGACGCCGGTGATCTCGATGCTCATGACGGCATCCCTTCTCGCCTCATCGGCGTTCTTCCTTCGGGCGGATGATCGCCACGATCACGATGCACGCGACGGACACCAGGGCGAGCAGAAAGGCGGTCGCGTACGCCCCCTGTTGGTCGAAATTGAGGTACTTCTCCTCGACGACGAGCGTCGCCGTGCGGGTCTGGCCCAGGACGTTGCCGGACACGACCTTCACCGCGCCGAACTCCCCGAGCGAGCGCGCCAGGCTGAGCACGACGCCGTACACCACGGCCCACTTGATGGCAGGCAGGGTGATCCGGCGGAAGGTCTGCCAGCTGTTGGCGCCCAGGCTGCGCGCGGCCTGCTCCTGCTCGGTGCCGATCTCCTGCAGCACCGGCACGACCTCGCGGATCACCAGCGGCAGCGCCACGAACACCGTCGCCATCACGATGCCGGGGGTGGCGAAGATGACCTGGAACCCCGCGCTCTCGAGCGTGGGGCCGAACCAGCCGTTGCGCCCGCCGTACACGAGGACCAGCGCGAGCCCCACCACGATCGGCGACACCGACAGTGGCAGGTCGATCAGTGCGCTCAACAGGCGCTTGCCGGGGAACTCCTGGCGCACCAGCAGCAGTGACATGCCGACGCCGAAGACCGTGTTGACGACGACCGCGATGATCGCGACCGTCACGGTCAGCTGCAGGGCGGTGATCACGTCGGGGTCGGTGAGGATCGCCTCCAGCGAGGCGAAGCCGTCCTCGAAGGTGTTGACGGCGACCAGCGACACCGGCCACGCGACGAGCAGGAAGAGGTACGCCGCCACGACGAGGCGCAGCACGTAGGTGGTCGGCGTACGCCGGGCCCGGGTCCTTGTCTCAGACACGGCCCGACACCCGCCTCTGGATCACGTCGAGCAGGACGATCACGGCCAGCGAGATCGCCAGCAGCACGGTGGCAGTGGCGGCGGCGCCGGCGAGGTTGTTGTTCTCGATGCTGGAGAGGATCCGCACCGACGTCACCTCGGTCTTGAACGGCAGGTTGCCCGACAGCAGGACGAGCGAGCCGTACTCACTCACGCCGCGGGCGAACGACAGCGCCGCGCCCGCCGTGATCGCCGGGACGAGGCTCGGCAGGATCACCCGCCGGAAGGTCGTCACCTTGCCCGCGCCCAGTGACGCCGCCGCCTCCTCGACCTCGCGGTCGAGCTCGGCGAGCGTCGGCTGCACCATGCGGACGACGAACGGCAGCGTGACGAAGAGGAACGCCAAGAACACCGCCGAGCGCTGGTTGGCCACGTCGATGCCGAGGGGTGAGTCCTTGCCATAGAGCGCGAGCAGGACCAGGCCGGCGACGATCGTGGGGAGTGCGAACGGGATGTCGATGAGCACCTCGAGCAGCGCCTTGCCGCGGAAGTGGTCGCGGACCAGCACCCAGGCGATCAGCGTGCCCATGACGACGTTGACGACAGTCACGAGCGCGGCCTGGCCGACGGTGAGCCGGATCGCGGCAGCGGTCTGCTCGCTGGTGACGGTGCGCCAGAACAGGTCCCACCCACCGCCGGCCGCGGTGAAGACGACGGCGCTCAGAGGGATCAGCACGAGCAGGCTGAACCACGTCATCGCCAGGCCGAGGCCGAGGCCGGAGGCGCGGGTGAGGGTGCTCACTCGGCCTTGCCCGAGGCGATGATCGCCTTGGTCACGATGCCGTCCTCCTCGTCGAAGAACTTCGCCGACAGCTCCGACCAGCTGCCGAAGTCCTCCTCCACCGTCAGCAGGCGGGGCACGGCCGGGAACGGGTCGCTCGGGTCGTTGGCGCCCTCGACGGTCCCGCCGAAGTCGACGTCGTCACGGATCGGGCGGAAGCCGGTCAGCGCGAACTGGCGCTGGCCCTCGTCGCTGAGGACGAAGTCGAGCCAGTCCTGCGCCTTGGGGTCGGCGCCCTTGAGGATCGCGCCGGGGTTCTCGATGAGGAGCGTGGTCTCCGGGATGATGTAGTCGAAGCCCTGGCCCGACTGGTTGGCGAGGATCGCCTCGTTCTCGTAGGCCATCAGCACGTCTCCGGTGCCGCCGAGAAAGCTGGTGGTGGCGTCGCGGCCGCTGCCGGGCAGGGAGACGACGTTGGCGAAGAACTTGTCGATGTAGGCGGCCGCCTCCGCCTCGGTGCCGCCGCCGGCGATGACCTGGCCGTACGCCGCGAGCGCGTTCCACCGGGCCGCACCCGAGGAGCCGGGGTTGGGCGTGACGATCTCGACGCCGGGCTCGATCAGGTCCTCCCAGGTCTGGATGTCCTTCGGGTTGCCCTCACGCACGCCGAAGACGACGACGGAACGCGAGACGACGCCCTTGTTGTCCCCGTCGTCCCAGGTCTCGTCGACGAGGCCGGCGTCGACCAACCGCGTCACGTCACTGGCGACGGAGAAGTGGACGTAGTCGGCGTCGAGGCCGGCCTCGACGGCGCGGCTCTGGTCGCCCGAGGCGCCGTACGACGTCTGGAACTCGACGCCCTCGCCCGCGGGCGTCTCGACGAACTCGGCGGCGATGGCCTTGTTGGCCGCCTCGGGGACCGCGAAGCCGACGATGTCGAGGGTAGTGCTGCCGGCCGCGCTGGCGGAGTCCTCGCTCCCGCAGGCGGCGGTCGCGAGCACGGCGGCGGCGACACCGGCGATGAGGGCCAGGCGGCGGGCCTGGCGCGGGCGGGTCGGGACGGAACTGGCGTTCGGGTTCATCGGTCTTCCTTCGGTCAGGGGCGGTCGGCCGCTCGGATCGGTCGACAACTACACACAGTAAGTTAGTAGAGATTAGTTGTTCACTGCAACATGCCGACAAAGTTGCCGATACGTCCGCGCATCGAGACGGCCCGAGCCGGCCGGATGCGGCCGTCACGATGGATGCGTCGGAAGATGGATGACCGAGGGATGCGGCGTCCGAGCGACGTGACGGGTGTTACCGGCGTTTGCCTGTGCCCGTCCCGGCCCGCCTCGTACGCTGGTACTTGGACACCTGTCCAGTTTCGGCGGACGGGATGCAGCAGCGGCCCCCTCCGCGCGTCGACCACGCGCACGAGGCCGCACACCAGGAAGTAGGGACAAGGACGTGACCAAGCAGGTCAAGCAGCTGGACCGGGTGATCATCCGGTTCGCAGGCGACTCCGGTGACGGCATGCAGCTGACCGGTGACCGGTTCACCGCGGAGTCCGCGGCGTTCGGCAACGATCTGTCGACGCTGCCGAACTTCCCCGCCGAGATCCGCGCACCCCAGGGCACGATGGCCGGCGTCTCGTCGTTCCAGGTGCACTTCGCCGACCACGACATCCTCACCCCCGGCGACGCCCCTGACGTGCTGGTGGCGATGAACCCCGCCGCGCTGAAGGCCAACGCCTCCGACCTGCGCCCGGGCGGCACGCTGATCGTCGACACCCACGACTTCACCAAGCGCAATCTCGACAAGGCCGGGTACGCCGCCAACCCGCTCGAGGACGGCTCGCTGGGCGACTTCACTGTCCACACCGTCGACCTGACCGGGATGACGGTGGAGGCGGTCAAGGAGTTCGGGCTCTCGCGCAAGGACGCCGCGCGGGCGAAGAACATGTTCGCCCTGGGCCTGCTGTCGTGGATGTACGGGCGTCCCACCGACTCCACCACCGCGTTCCTCGAGCGGCGCTTCGCGAAGGTCCCCGCGATCCGCGATGCCAACATCACCGCGTTCAAGGCGGGCTGGTACTTCGGCGAGACCACCGAGACGTTCGTGGTGTCGTATGAGATCAAGCCCGCCGCGATGACCGCGGGCACCTACCGCAACATCACCGGCAACCTCGCCACCGCGTACGGCCTGGTCGCGGCCGGCGTGCGCTCGGGCCTGCCGGTGTTCCTCGGCTCCTACCCGATCACCCCGGCCTCCGACATCCTCCACGAGCTCAGCAAGCACAAGCGCTTCGGCGTGACCACGCTGCAGGCCGAGGACGAGATCGCCGGCGTGTGTGCCGCGCTCGGCGCCTCCTTCGGTGGTGCGCTCGGTGTCACCACCACCTCCGGACCGGGTGTTGCGCTCAAGGCCGAGACCATCGGGCTGGCGGTGATGACCGAGCTGCCGTTGCTCGTGATCGACGTGCAGCGCGGTGGCCCCTCGACCGGCCTGCCCACCAAGACCGAGCAGGCCGACCTGCTGCAGGCGATGTATGGCCGCAACGGCGAGTCGCCGCTGCCGGTCGTCGCACCGAAGTCGCCGGCTGACTGCTTCGACGCGACCCTCGAGGCCGCACGCCTCGCGATCAAGTACCGCACTCCCGTGATGCTGCTTTCGGACGGCATGCTCGCCAACGGCTCCGAGCCCTGGCAGCTGCCCGAGGTCGATGAGCTGCCCACGATCGAGCCGAACTTCGCCACCGAGAAGAACCACGGCGAAGGTGACAACGGCGAGGCGACCGACTTCTGGCCCTACCTGCGCGACCCCGAGACCCTGGCCCGCCCCCTGGCCGTGCCCGGCACCCCCGGCCTCGAGCACCGCATCGGCGGGCTGGAGAAGGGCGATGGGCACGGCAACATCTCCTACGACCCCGCCAACCACGACAAGATGGTGCGGATCCGCCAGGCCAAGATCGACGGCATCGCCACCGACATTCCCCCCACCGAGCTCGACGACCCGCACGGTCCCGACAACCCCGCCCGGGTGCTCATCCTCGGGTGGGGGTCGACCTACGGGCCGATCGGTGCCGGCGTACGCCGTGCGCGTCGCGCCGGCCACGCGGTCGCCCAAGCTCACCTGCGCCACCTCAACCCGTTCCCCGCCGACCTCGGCGAGATCCTCGCGCGCTACGAGAAGGTGCTGATCCCCGAGATGAACCTCGGCCAGCTCTCCCTGCTGATCCGCGCCAAGTACCTCGTCGACGCGATCGGCTACAACCAGGTCAACGGCATGCCGCTGAAGGCCGCCCAGCTCGAAGAGGTCATCACCGACCTGGTGACCTCCCTCGACACCACGCAGGAGGCGTGATGACCGCCCAGTCGACTAGCCAGGCCCTTCCGTTCCCCACCCACGGCACCGCCGGCGTACCGACGCTCGCCGAGGGCGAGAAGCAGACCGGCAAGGACTTCACCAGCGACCAGGAGGTCCGATGGTGCCCCGGCTGCGGTGACTACGCCGTGCTCAAGGCCGTGCAGTCGTTCCTGCCCGACCTCGGCCTGCGCCGCGAGAACATCGTCTTCGTCTCCGGCATCGGCTGCTCCTCGCGCTTCCCGTACTACCTCGACACCTACGGGATGCACTCCATCCACGGGCGCGCCCCGGCCATCGCCACCGGCCTGGCGACCGCTCGTGAGGACCTCTCGGTGTGGGTGGTGACCGGTGACGGCGACGCGCTGTCGATCGGCGGCAACCACCTCATCCACGCCCTGCGCCGCAACGTCAACATCAAGATCCTGCTTTTCAACAACCGGATCTACGGCCTCACCAAGGGCCAGTACTCCCCCACCTCCGAGCCCGGCAAGGTCACCAAGTCCACCCCCATGGGCTCGCTCGACCACCCGTTCAACCCGGTCTCGCTCGCGCTCGGTGCCGAGGGCACCTTCGTCGCCCGCACCATCGACTCCGACCGCAAGCACCTCACCTCGGTGCTCGCCGCGGCCGCCGCCCACCGCGGCACCGCGCTGGTGGAGATCTATCAGAACTGCCCGATCTTCAACGACGGCGCGTTCGACGCGATCAAGGACAACGACACCAAGCACGACGCGCTCATCCCGCTCGTCCACGGCGAGCAGATCCGCTTCGGCGCACCCGGCGAGGACGGGCTCGGCACCAAGGCCGTCGTCCGCGACGATCACGGCGTCCGCGTCGTCGAGGCGGCTGACGTCGACGACGCGCAGATCCTCGTCCACGACGAGAAGGCCGACGACCCCGACCTGGCCTTCGCGCTCTCGCGCCTGACCAGCGCCGGCTACCTGCACCAGACCCCCATCGGGATCTTCCGCAACGTCGACCGCGCCACCTACGACGACCAGGCCCGCGCCCAGGTCAACACCGCCGTCGCCGCCCAGACCGACGCCGGCACCACCCCGACCGACGCCCTCACCGGCCTGCTCCACGGCACCGACACCTGGACCGTCGTCTGACCCACCACCGTCATTCGGGGCCGCGTACGGCGGCGCGCAGTGCGGGCAGCACGCTCGCCAGGTCGCCGTCGGCACGCAGTACGACGACCGCTGCGGGCTCGTCGTCCGACCGGGGGCCGTGCAGCTCGAGGATGGCCGCGAGGGCGGTGCGCAGCTGCGTCGCGGGGTCGGCGGTCTCGCCGCGCAGCCAACCGCGCAGGACGTGGTTGTGGGCCGTGACGACCGAGTCGGCGAGCAGCTCGGCACGTAGCTGCACCCCGAGCACGTCGCCGTCGGCGACCTGTCCGGTCTCGGCGAGCCAGGACTGCAGGAACTCGCCGAACACCTGGCGATAGCGCTGCATCCCGGCGAGCTCGCGGTGGCGCAGCGCCGGGACGGTGCGGGTGAGCCGGTAGCGCGCGCGGGCGAGGTCGCCCTCGGCGAGGTAGTGATCGAGCACGACGACAGCCGCCTCGACGACCGCGACCGGGCCCGTGCCGGCGGTCGCGTGCGCGAGCCGGGTGCGGATGCGTTCGAGCAGCACGTCGGCGTCCGGGAAGATCACGTCCTCCTTGGACCCGAAGGTCCGGAAGAACGTCGCCCGTCCGACGCCCGCGCGCGCCGCGATGTCGTCGACCGTCGTCCGGTCGTAGCCCTGCTCCTCGAACAGCGCGAAAGCGGCCGCGACGAGGCGCTCGCTGGTCGATCCGGTCATGCGCTGGACCCTCTCACGGACGGGCGAATGGACGAGCCCCATGGTACGGCGTATCGTTGCTGCGGTACTCAGTCTCACGAAGCCTGGGAGGGCGAACAGATGCAGCGAGTCGGCGTAGTCGGATGCGGCCTCATGGGCGCGGGCATCACGGAGGTCGCAGCGCGCTCGGGCCTCGACGTGGTGGTCGTGGAGTCGAGCCAGGCGGCCGCCGACGCGGGCCGCGACCGGCTGGAGAAGTCACTCGCCCGCGCCGAGTCGCGCGGCAAGATCGACTCCGCCGCCGCCGTGCTCGAGCGCATCCGGGTCGAGACCGACCTGGACGCACTCGCCGACCGTCAGCTCGTGGTCGAGGCGATCCTCGAGGAGGAGACCGCCAAGGTGGAGCTCTTCCGCTCCCTCGACAAGATCGTCGCGGCCGAGGACGCCATCCTCGCCTCCAACACCTCCTCGATCCCGATCATGAAGCTCGGCACCGTGACCCAGCGTCCCCAGCAGGTCATCGGCATCCACTTCTTCAACCCGGTGCCGGTCCTGCAACTGGTCGAGCTCGTCCCGAGCCTGCTGACCTCGCAGGAGACCACCGATCGCTCCCGGGCACTCGCCGAGGAGCAGCTGGGCAAGAAGACGATCCTGTGCCAGGACCGCGCCGGCTTCGTCGTCAACGCGCTTCTCATCCCGTTCGTGCTCTCGGCGATCCGCATGCTCGAGTCCGGCTTCGCCACCGCGGAGGACATCGACCGCGGCTTCGTCCTCGGCGCCGCCCACCCGCAGGGGCCGCTCGCACTGGCCGACCTCATCGGCCTCGACACCATCCAGGCGATCGCACAGTCGCTCTACCAGGAGTTCCGCGAGACGCAGTACGCCCCGCCCCCGCTGCTGCAGCGGATGGTCGACGCCGGCCTGCTCGGCCGCAAGACCGGTCGCGGCTTCTACACCTACTGACCCGAGGAACCGTCATGTATCCGATGTACGCCCTCTCCGAGGAGCACCAGGCGATCCGCGAAGCCGTCCGCGCGGTGGCCGAGGCCAAGATCGCGCCGTACGCCGCCGCCGTCGACGAGGAGTCGCGCTTCCCCGAGGAGGCCGCGAAGGCTCTGCTCGATGCCGACTTCCATGCCGCCCACGTGCCTGAGGAGTACGGCGGTGCCGGCGCGGACGCCCTCGCGACCGTGCTGATCATCGAGGAGGTCGCGCGCGTCTGCGTCTCGTCCTCGCTGATCCCCGCGGTCAACAAGCTCGGCTCCCTCCCGCTGCAGATCGCCGGTAGCGAGGAGCTGAAGGAGAAGTACCTCAAGCGGCTCGCGGCCGGGGACGGCGGCTTCTCCTACTGCCTGTCCGAGCCCGACGCCGGCTCCGACGCCGCGGCGCAGAAGACCCGCGCCGTGCGCGACGGCGACGACTGGGTCCTCAACGGCACCAAGCGGTGGATCACCAACGCTGGCGTGAGCGAGTACTACACCGTCCTCGCGATGACCGACCCCGAGAAGCGCTCGCGCGGCATCAGCGCGTTCGTCGTGGAGAAGTCGGACCCCGGCGTCTCGTTCGGCGCCCCTGAGAAGAAGCTCGGGGTCAAGGGCTCGCCCACCCGCGAGGTCTACCTCGACAACGTGCGCATCCCCGGCGACCGGATCATCGGCGCCGAGGGGACCGGCTTCGAGACCGCGATGAAGACCCTCGACCACACCCGCGTCACCATCGCGGCGCAGGCGGTCGGCGTGGCCCAGGGGGCGCTCGACTACGTGCTCGGCTACGTGCAGGAGCGCCAGCAGTTCGGCAAGAACATCGCCGAGTTCCAGGGCATGCAGTTCATGCTCGCCGACATGGGCATGAAGATCGAGGCCGCCCGCCAGATGACGTACGCCGCTGCAGGCCGCTCCGAGCGCGGCGACAAGGACCTCACGTTCTTCGGTGCCGCGGCCAAGGCCTTCGCCTCCGACGTCGCCATGGAGGTCACCGTCAACGCCGTGCAGGCGCTCGGCGGTTACGGCTACACCCGCGAGTACCCCGTCGAGCGGATGATGCGCGACGCGAAGATCACCCAGATCTACGAGGGCACCAACCAGGTGCAGCGGATCGTGATGGCGCGACAGCTCCTCGCTGGGATCCAGTCGCAGCTCTAAGCCCGGATCCACCGATGGCCATGGCGCTGAGCGCTTGATCCGGTTCGTCTGGTCATGAGGAGCCGCGGGCATGTCGATGTGCCGGACCTCGTTGTCCGGTGTCGTCCACTTGGTCCTCGGTTCGCGCAGCGGCGGGCTGCTGGGTGGTCAGGCCGCGAGGACCGGTGGCGGGTCGTTGACCCGGTCAAACAGTGCTGTCCAGGCGCTCTCCCAGGGCCAGGCATGGGGCAGGTGCAGGGCGATGCGGCGTGCTGAGGTCGCGACCCTTGCCGGCACGATGATCAGCTTGCGACGGATCTTGGCGGTGGTGGCCTTTGCCAACTGTTGGTCGGTCAGGCTCGCGGCGGCTCGGGTGAGGTTGAACGCGATGACGGCGAGCACCAGCCAGGCGGCGTTCGCGGTGAACACCCCGGACGGCAGGTGTGCCAGCGCGGCACCTTTGAGGTCGGCGTGGACTTGTTCGATGACCGCGTGCTGGCGGTGAATCTTGTCGGCGGCGACGGTGTCCAGCACGCCTGGGTCGGTGGTGGTGAAGAAGGCGTGGAAGCGCCAGGTGTCGAACAGGGTGTCCTGGCCGGCTGCCTTGTTCTTCTCGGCGTTGAAGTCCGGGATCCTGCGAACCACGAGCCGGCCCGGGACGTGGTCGGACTTCTTCTGCGCAGCGAACGCGGTGAAGTCGATCTCGGCGACCTCGGCCCGGGAGATCCACCGCTGGCTGGCTTCGTCGAAGACAGCGTCGGTGTACTCGATCGTGGTCCACGCGTCCTCGCTGATCGCTGCGATCGCGGCCTTGATGCGTTTGTCCATCCGCACGGTCACCGACACCGCGGCCCCACCAGCGATCGCGGCGTGGACTGGTCCGCGACCGTAGAACGCCGAGTCCATCCGCACCAGGACCGGGTGAGGCTTGCCCAGCAGCCGTCGGGCGGTCCTCACCGCGTCGCCGACCAGACGCTTCGCGCCGCGCGGCGACCCGGTCGAGCCCTTGCGCAGCCGCTGGGCCACGACCACCGGGGCCCCACCGGCGACGGTGAGTGTGGCGAGCAGTGCGTTGAGACCGCGGACCCCGGAGTAGCCGAACCCGGCGCCCTGCTTGGCATAGCCGTGGACCTCGATGATCGTGTCATCGACATCGACCAACGCATACCCGCGATCCACCTCGGTGTCGGTGTCGGTGTCGGTGTCATCGTCGGCGCCGGTGGCAGCGGGTGCGCCGAGCAAGCCGGTGAGGCCGGCCAGTGCGATCAGGAACCGCGAGGCGACCGCGTCGAGCTGGCGCACGTGCCCGAAGGTGAAGGTCCGCAGGAACGAACCCAACGTCGACGGGGCGTAGGCCCGGGTGAACAGCCGACCCATTCCGCCATGACGCAGCAGCGCCATGTCATCGATGCTGTCGGCGCCGGCGACCATCCCGCCGACCAGCGATGCGACCTTCAACCCGGCGTTCGCGCCTTTGTCCGTCGGGACGCTCAGGTGCTCATTTGCCAGGTCCCGCAGGCCGGCGGACTCGGCCAATGCGAGCGCCGGAACCAGGCCTGCGGCCGACACGAGATTCGGGTCATCGAAGACCGCCGAGGTCGATCGAAGCGTGTGAGAGAGTTTCACCTCAGAGATGCCCTTGCTGTTGGTGTGAATCGTTGCCTCAAGAACTCCGATTCTCCCGCCCAGCAAGGGCATTCTCGTTCTACGCCACGCTCACCCACCCAAGTTCATCGGTGGATCCGGGCTAAGGCGATAGCGTCGCGGCACACCCACGACGCGAGGAGGGCGCCGGTGCCCGCAGTGACCCGGGACGACCACGATGGCGGGATCGCCGTGCTCACGCTCGAGGACCCCGACCGGCTCAACCCGCTCTCGCGGGCGATGGTCGTCGAGCTGGCTCGCGCCGTCGACGAGGTGGAGCAGGACCGGTCGTTGCGGGCGGTCGTCCTCACCGGTGCCGGGCGGGGCTTCTGCTCCGGTGCCGACCTCGATGCCGCCGCGGACCCGTCGCACGACCAGGGGCGCAACCAGGTGAGCGTCATCCTCGAGAGCCAGGACGCGATCGCCTCGATCAACCGCCGGCTGCACAACCTGCCCGTCCCGGTCGTCGCCGCCGTCAACGGGGCGGCTGCCGGCGGCGGATTCGCCCTCGCGCTGGCGTGCGACTTCCGGATCGCGGCCGAGACGGCGAAGTTCGTCGCGTCGTTCATCAAGCTCGGCGTCTCCGGTGCCGACATGGGCAGCAGCTACTTCCTCCCCCGGCTGGTCGGCCCGTCACGGGCGATGGAGATCCTCATGACCGCGCGCCATGTGCTGGCCGACGAGGCGCTGCGCATCGGGCTCGTCCACGACGTCGTCCCGGCCGCCGCAGTGGTCGAGGCGTCGGTCGCCTTCGCCCACACCCTCACCCAGCACTCCCCCGTCGCGACCTGGATGACGAAGCAGACCCTGTGGCACAACGTCGACGAGACCAGCCTCGAGCGCGCGATGCAGGTCGAGAACCGCACCCAGGTGATGTGCTACGGCAGCGGTGAGATGGAGAAGGCCGCCACCGCGTTCGTCACCGGGGAACCGGTCACCGACTGGTTGCCGCGCTGAGGTCCACCTGCATACTCGCGCCATGACGAAGACGATGATGGTGACCGGAGCGGCCGCCGGGATCGGGCGGGCAATCGCTCGCCGCTTCGCGCAGGCCGGCTACCGGGTCGGGGCGTACGACGTCGACACCGCGGGCCTCGCAACGCTCGCCGACGAGCTCGGAGATCGGGTCGTCATCGGTGAGCTCGACGTCCGCGACGCCGCCGGGTGGCAGGCGAGTCTCGCCGACCTGACGAAGGCGTCGGACGGCGCGCTGCACGTGCTGGTCAACAACGCGGGCATCCTGCGGTCCGGCGCGTTCACCGACATCGCGCTCGAGGACCAGCGCGCGATCGTCGACGTCAACGTCACCGGCGTGCTCAACGGTTGCCACACGGCCTACCCCTTCCTCCGCGCCGCCGACGGTGCCCATGTCGTCAACCTCGCCTCGGCATCGGCGATCTACGGCCAACCCGACCTGGCGACGTACTCCGCGTCGAAGTTCGCCGTCCGCGGGCTGACCGAGGCGCTCGACCTGGAGTGGGCCGACGACCGGATCAGCGTGACGGCCCTGTGGCCGCTGTTCGTCGACACCGCGATGGTGACCGGGATGGATACCGGCGCGACCCGCTCGCTCGGGATCCGGCTCACTGCCGAGGACGTCGCCGAGGCTGCCCTGGCGGCCGTGCGCCCGCGGTCGCGCTACGCCGGCGTCCACCGGGCGGTCGGGCGACAGGCCAAGGCGCTGCTGACCTCGTCCCAGCTTGCCCCGAGCGCCATGCTGCGGGCGATGAACCGGCGGATCGCCGATCGTTGACCTGAGGGTCCTGCCCACGAGCGCAGCACGGCTTCAGGCGAAGATGTCGCCGTGCTCCGCACGCAGGGCCTTTTTGTCGATCTTGCCGACGCCGGTGCGCGGCAACTGGTCCACCACCAGGATCTCGTCGGGTAGCTGCCACTTCGCAAAGCCCTGGGCGAGGTGCTCGCGCAGCGCGTCGGGGTCGACCTCGTCGTCCGGCGACGCGGGGACGACCAAGGCGACGGGGCGCTCCTGCCACTGCGGGTGAGGAGCACCGACAACGGCTGCCTCGCGCACCGAGGGATGCTCGACCAGGGCATTCTCGAGATCGATAGAGGAGATCCACTCCCCACCGCTCTTGATGACGTCCTTCAGACGGTCGGTGACCTTGAGATAGCCGTCCGCGGTGATCGTGCCCAGGTCCCCGCTGCGCCAGTAGCCACGGTGGAAGCGCTGGTCGTTGTCCTCGGCGCGCCAGTAACTGGTCGTGATCCACGGGCCGCGGATGCAGATCTCCCCCACCGCGCGTCCGTCGTGCGGGAGGAAGTCACCCTCGGGCCCGAGCAACCGGATGTCGACCCCGGCAACCGGGAGGCCCTGGGACCGCTTCAGGTCCCAGCGCTCCGCCTCGTCCAGCCGTGCGACGAGCGAGGGCTTGAGGTGGTTGCTGGTGACCAGCGGCGTGGTCTCGGTCGCTCCATAGCCATGCACGATCTGCGCACCGGTGAGCTCGTAGTAGCCGCGCATCAAGCTCAACGGCGGCTCGGTGCTGCCCGAGATCATCCGAGTTCGCGACAGATCCGGCGGATCCGGAAGCGACCGCAGGTGCTCCAGCATCGGCGCGAAGATCGCCGGCGCACCGTTGGTGACGGTCACGTCGAAGCGCACCATGGCGTCGGCCAGCACATCGATCTGCTCCGCAGAGTAGCGGCCCGGCAGGACGATCCGGCTACGCGCATAGACGCCGACCTGCGGGAGACCCCAGCACTGGGCGTGGAACATCGGGGTGGTGAGAAGCACGCAGTCGTCGTCACGGACGGCCTGGTCAGCTGCCCACATCATGGTGTGCAGGACGATGCCCCGGTGGGAGTAGAAGACGCCCTTCGGTCGCCCCGTCGTCCCCGTCGTGTAGCACGCGCTGTAGGCGGACCGTTCATCGATGATCGGCCAGGCGAATTCTTCCGGCTGCCCAGCCAGGAGCGCCTCGTGGTCGATGGCGTCCGGAAGGTCGTGCTCGACCTCGGCAAGTGGCCTGTCGGTCATCACCACCCATTGGCGCACCTCAGGACACCGTCGCGCCAGCTCCGCTGCCTGACCCACCAGGCTCTCGTCGACGAACACCACCGACGCTCCACTGTGTCCGACGACGTACGCGAGGTCGTCTGCCGCCAGTCGGAGATTCATCTGCAGCATCACCGCCCCGGTTCCGGGGATCGCCCAGTAGAGCTCGAAATGGCGCAGGTGGTTCCAGTCCAGGATCCCCACCACGTCGCCAGGCCCGATGCCCAACGACGCCAGCGCGTTCGCCGTCCGCCCCACCCGCTTCCACGTCGCCGCGTAGGTCGTCGTGCGCCACTGCCCGCGACTGTCGCGGTAGGCGATCTCCTGCTCCGGGTGGGTGGTGACCGCCTGGCGAAGGATGTTGGTGGTGTTGAGCTGGTAGCCGTCACCGTGCGTCGACGGGTGACCAAGGACGAGGTGCGTCATGGACGGGGCCGCTCGTCGATCACGCGCCGCGCCTTGAACACCGTGGCCGGCAGCGAACCCGGGTCCAGCACCTCGACCGGCACCCGGATGCCCGTGACCCTCTTCAGCATGGCCTCGCCCTGCTCCTGCAACGCGCGGGCAGCGTCCTCACCACCGGTCGTCGAGGCGTCTCGCTCCGCGCGGACGACGATCTCGTCGAGCGCTCCCCGCTTGGTGACCCGGATCTCGAACTCCGGACCGAAGCCACCGACGCTGCGCAGCCCGGTCTCGATCGCGCTGGGAAAGATGTTGGCGCCGCGGATCACGAGCATGTCGTCCAACCGGCCCAGCACACCTTCGGGCAGCTGCGGGTAGGTGCGTCCGCACCCGCACGGTTCGTGCGTCAGGTAGGACTCGTCGCCGGACGCGAAGCGAATCATGGGCTGCGACTCGCGCCACAGATGGGTGTAGACGATGGCGCCGCGCTCTCCGTCGGGCACGGGCTGGTTGAGCTCGTCCGTGGAGACGATCTCAGGGTAGACCTCGTCGGAGATGATGTGGGTCCCGCTGCGTGCCTCGCAACCGACGTTGGTCTGGAACGGGTACATCTCCGAGGTCGACCCGGCATCGATAAGGGTTGCCCCCCACGCCTCCTCCAGGATCTGCCGCGTGCCCGGCAGGCTCCCTCCGGGCTCGCCACCCACCAGCAGTGTCTTCACCGACGATTCCTTGAGATCGATCCCCAGCTCCTGAGCAACAGAGATGAGGTGCATGCAGTACGACGGTGTGCCGCTGAAGACCCGCGGCTTCAGCCGCTCGATGAACTCGAGGTGCTTCTCGGACTCCGCGACGCCGAGAGGGAAGAGCGCTGCGCCGATTCGCTCGACGCCCTGCACGACCCCCCAGCCCCCGAAGAACAGTCCGAACGGGAAGCCGACCTGCACGAGGTCGCTGGGCCTGACACCGCCGCACCACTGTGCCATCGCATGCACGTCAGCGGCGCGGTCCCAGTCCGTCTTGTTCACGGCATACAGCGTGGGCACCCCGGAGGTCCCGGACGACCCGTGGATGCGCGCAATCTCCGTCATGTCGGTGGCGGCGGTGTAGCTGCCGAACGGCGGGTGCTCCTGCTGGTCGGCGACCAGCATCTTCTTCGTGATGACCGGGACCTTGCGAGTGAAGTCCTCGAGGGACTTCACGTCGTCGGGGTGGAAGCCGTGCGCGTCGTAGTGCCGTCGGTAGAACGGCAGATCGCGATAGACGCGGTGCAGCTGATGTTGCAGGCGCGCCAGGATGACGTCGTCGCGCTGCGCCCGGGGCATCGTCTCGCGTGCCTCGTCCCAGAACCGGGGAAACCCGCGCTCGTCGGTGGCGGTGGACCGGGGAGTGTTCTTCGTCGTCATGTGAGCGCCTTCTTCGTGACGGGCGGAGCGACGCCAACCGGCGCAGACCGCGCATTCTCGTGCCGTAGCCGACCAAGCGGCTGGCTACACTCTGCAGCAACGTGAGCGGCAACACAAGCGGCTCGAGCCGCGCCCTCGCTCCCCGTCCCGAGTCCCACCAGGAGGCACCCATGACCGACTCTGCCAGCGTTCACGTGGAGGTCGACACCGACGCCTGCGTCGGGTCGGGCACGTGCGCCATGATCGATCCCCTTCACTTCCAGCTGATCGACGGCAAGGCCGTGGTCACCGCCGGCGAGCCCCTGACCCTCACCGATGAGCTCGACGACGCACTCCTCAGCTGCCCGGTCGAGGCGCTTCGCAGCACCGTCGCCTCCTGAGCTGCAGAAATTCGACTTACGTTTCCTACCTTTCGTTTGGTAACGTGAAGCGCTGCACGCACGCAATCGAACCAGGAGGCATCGTGTCGACCATCGTCTACATCGACCCGCACGGGACGAAGCACACTGTCGACGCATCCGACGGGGACTCGCTGATGGAGGTGGCCGTCCGCCAGGGCGTCCCCGGTGTCGTCGGCCAGTGCGGTGGCTCCCTCGCGTGCGCGAGCTGTCACGTCTACGTCCAGGCTCCGTGGACCGAGGTGGTGGGACCCGCCTCCGACATGGAGGACGACATGCTCGACGGGGCGATGGCTCCTCGCCTCCCGGAGAGCCGACTGTCGTGCCAGATCCGAGCGAGCGCGGACCTCGACGGATTGATCGTCGAGGTCGCACCGGAGCAGCTGTGAGCGACCGGGTCCTCGTCATCGGCGCCAGTCACGCCGGCGTCCAGGTGGCGGCCGCGGTTCGCGACGGGGGACACGACGGGACGATCACCCTGATCGGAGCAGAGCCGCACCTGCCCTACCACCGCCCCCCGCTCTCGAAGGCGTTCCTGGCCGGTGACGGTTCCACCGACGGCCTGTCCCTGCGCCCCCGCGCGTTCTACCACACCAAGGACATCGGGCTGCGGCTCGGCGAGCGGGTCACCGAGGTGGATCTTTCCGCCGGCGTCGCGACCACCCACACCGGGGCGCGCATCGGGTTCGACCGCCTCGCGCTGGCCACCGGAGCCCGGGTGCGCCGCCTCCAGGTGCCCGGCGCGGATCTCCCCGGCGTGGTCTACGTGCGTGCTCTCGATGATGCGATCGAGCTGCGTGCGCGCCTCACCGACGCCCGACGCGCCGTGGTCGTCGGTGGTGGATTCATCGGGTTGGAGGCGGCCGCGGGACTCGCGCAGCGCGGCATCGAGGTGACGGTCGTAGAGGCCTGCGACCGGCTGCTCGCCCGCGCCGTGACTCCGGCTCTGTCGGAGTGGTTCGCGCGCCTCCACCGTGAGCGGGGCGTCCATGTCCGGTGCGAGGCGAGCGTGACGAGCATCGAGGGAGCCGGGGCGGTGGAGGCAGTGGTGCTCGATGACGGCACCCGGCTGCCCACGGATCTCGTGCTCGTGGGCATCGGGGTCGAACCCCGCACCGAGCTCGCGGAGCAGATGGGTCTCCGCGTGGCACGAGGCATCGTGGTTGACGACCGGGCCCGTACCAGCGATCCCGCGGTCGTCGCGACCGGTGACGTGACGGTTCTCCCCCACCCGGTGGCCCCCGGGACGACCACACGCCTGGAGTCGGTGCAGAACGCCACCGACCAGTCGGCGGTCGCCGCCAGCACCCTCCTCGGTGGCGAACGCACCTACGACGCAGTGCCGTGGTTCTGGTCCGACCAGTACGACGTGAAGCTGCAGATGGCGGGCGCAGCTCCGGCGTACGACGACCTCGTCGTGCGCGGGTCCCTCGAGTCCGGGTCCTTCAGCATCCTGGCCTACCGTGACGGCCGGCTGGTGGGCGCCGAGTGCATCAACGCCGCCGCCGACTTCGTCGCTGTACGGCGTGCTCTGGCGCTCGGGGTGAGTCCGCCGGCCCACCTCGCCGCGGACCCCGAGGTGCGTCTCAAGACGTTGATCTGACCGAGCAGGTCTTCAATTGCGGCTGCGGGCGAGCGCGCCGGCGAGGAACACGTCCGCGAGCTGGTCGGCGACCGCGCGAGCACGCACTGGGTCGCCCGGCTCGTACCAGCGCGTCATCCAGTTCAGGGAGCCGATGAAGCAGCGGGTCGCGACGCGCACGTCGAGGTCGTCGGCGAAGATGCCCGCCTCCACGCCCTCCATGAACGCCTTCTCGATCAACGACATGTACTCGCGGTCCATGTCGGTCCATTCCTGAGAGATGCCGCGACCCGCGATCTCCTGCACGTAGACGCTGACGTAGGGGAGCTTGCGGTCGATGATCTCGACGTGCACGCGAGCGATCTGCCGCAGCTTCTCCGAGGCCGGCAGATCGGTGCCGCTGAGCCTCCTTGCCTTCATGAGAAGCTCGTCGGCGTCGGGACGCACAACGGCGAAGAGCAGGTCTTCCTTGCTCTTGATGTAGTTGTAGAGGCTGCCCTTGAGCATGCCGACCTCGTTGGCGACATCCTCGAGCGAGGCGCCGCCGAAGCCCTTCTCGCTGAACACCCGGGCGGCGGCTGCCACCACGTCGTCCCACCGACTTGGACGAGGCACTGAGATCCCTCCGCTCGATCGTTGACAGAACCTCGGAGGATCCTTGGTTCGTCGCTGTGGCACCGTCACGCACACCTGCGGACAGGGGCCGCGCCGACGTGTTCAGCCTACTGGCGTCGCGCCGTCCCCGCTGGTCCTCGACGGACTGCAGGGCGGTCCCTTCCCGCGTAAGGAGAAGGGACCGCCATGCGCGTGGCTGCCCTCAGTCCAGGCCGAGGGCCTGACGTGCGAGTCGGTCCCGGCGGGCCATGTGCTGGCGATCTTGGAACTGCGGCATCACGTAGCGGGCGAACAGCTCGAGAGACCGGTTCCACAAGTCGGTCGTGACCCAGTCGCGGGAGTTGATGAGGAACACCCCGAAGTCTCCGACCTCCTCACGGATGTGGTGGATCTGCTCCACGCAGTCCTCCGGGCTTCCGATGATCCAGGGAATGTTCTCGACCATCCAGTCGAAAGTGAGCTCCGCGTCCGGCATCTCCTGGTCGCGCTTCATCAGCGCCCCGAGACCGAGCCCGAGCAGGTAGTCGTACGAACGACGCACGCCCTCACGGATCTCGTTCATGGCCTGGTTGCGGTCGGACGACACGTAGACCTCCCGACTGACCCGCCAGTTGCCCACCGCAGCCCCGGCGTCCAGCGACGCGTTGGCCGCGCCCTTCAGGATGGCGTCGCGGTGCGCGACGAGATCCGGGGCCGCGGGGTTGGACTCGACGTGCAGGGGTGCGAAGTAGACGCTGAGCGGGATCCACCCCCGGTTGCCGCACCGTTCGAAGTTGTGGGTGCCGGTGAGGCCGGCCACCGCCATGGGCGGTGTCGTCTGGTAGGGGCCAACCTGCAGCTGCCGGTCCTCGTAGTGCCAGAACACTCCTTCGTGGGTGACCGGGTCGGGCTCGGTGAGCAGTCGCCAGATGATCTCGAGGGACTCGTTCGTGCGCGGCGTGGCCTCCTCCGGTGCCATCTGGAACAGCGCCTTGTCGGTCGGCAGTCCACCTCCGCCGAAGCCGTAGATGAGGCGCCCATGGGTGAGGTGGTCGAGAAAGGCGAGCCGCTCCGCCACCAGGAAGGGGTCCTGGTAGGGCAGGTTGACCACGCCCGTGCCCAGCCGGATGCGGCTCGTCACGGCCGATGCCTTGGCGATCATCAGCTCCGGCATCGGGACGTTCTCGTAGCCGCCGGTGTGGTGCTCGCCGATCCAGAACTCCTCGAACCCCAACGACTCCGCCTTGACGATCTCGGCGATGTCCCGGTCGTAGGAGAGCGTCCAGTTCTCTCGCGGTGGGTGCTCCGGCATGGTGAAGATTCCGAACTTCATGGCATCGCCTTTCGTACGGTGTGTCGTGGATGAGGAGGGACAGTCGTGACGGGCTCAGGCGCTGGCGAGGGTCCGGAACCGGCTGCCGTGGAAGACCAGCGGCTCCACGTGGTTGTCGAACCACAGCTCGTGCACCCGCAGCAGCGCGATGGCGTGGTCTCCCGCCGGGACCACGGTGTGGATCCCGCAGTTCAGCCAGGCGGCAGCGCCCTCGATGAACACGGAGCCGTGCGCGTCGGACTGCCACCCCACGCCGGCGAACCGATCGCCCTCGGGCCGCGCGAGGCGCTGACAAGTCAGGTGCTGGTCGCTGGCCAGCACGCTGACCCCCATGCGCAGGAGCGAGCGGAGCTGGCGCCACGTCCGCGAGCTGTTCTGGATGCACACCGACACCAATGGCGGGTCCAGCGACACCGAGGTGAAGGAGCTGGCGGCCATGCCGATCGGCTCTCCGTCAACCTCGGCACACACAGCGGTGACGCCGGTCGGGAAGCATCCGAAGGCGGCGCGCAGGTGACTCGGCGACACCTCGTGAGAAGACAGCTCGATCATGGGGTGATGCACCTCGAACTTCCGGTGGAAGTGGATCGCTTAGTGGATAACCGACCATAGGGTCGGATACCGTGGACGTGTCAAGGGTCACATCACGAAGGAGTGCCGATGCACCTGGACCTCACCCGCAGCGGAGCCGCGCTGGGCGATGCGGAGAACTTCCGCGAACTCGACGTCCGTGCCGCAGCCGACCTCGAGGACGCCGATGTCGCACGGCAACTCAACGCACTGGGCGCCGACACCACGCAGCCCGGGCATGCGTGGCTTCCGGCGCGGGTGATCCTCGATCGCGGCCGGGCCGACGACCCCGAGTGGCGGGCGGAGTTCGATGCGATGCTCGCCTACGCCGACGGGGCGGGATGGACGCGCGTCGACGCCGACGGACAACAGCTCGTCCGTGCCCACATCGTGCATGCGGGCCGATAACCAACCGCTAGGTCGCCTACGGCACCTGCGGACCTACGACGGGTCAGTGGAGGGTCCACCCGCCGTCGACGGCCAGCGTGACGCCCGTGATGTAGGACCCCGCGTCGCTCGCGAGGAGCAGGAGCGCCCCTGCCAGCTCGTCCGCCTCGCCAAGCCGGCCCAACGCGGTCCGGGCGGTCAGTTCCTGCAGCCGCGTCGGATCGGCCAGCAGCGGTTGGGTCATCTCTGACGAGAAGAACCCCGGCGCCAGGGCGTTGACCCTGATCCCCTTGCGGCCGGACCACTGCACCGCAAGGTCGCGCGTGAGCCCGAGCAGCCCGGCCTTCGACGCCGAGTAGCCCGCCTGCGGGGTGGTGCTCGCGGCGATCCCGAGGATGGACGCGATGTTGACGATGCTGCCCCCGTGACCGGAGGCGATGCACTGGCGAGCGAAGGCCTGCGCCATGGCGTAGGCCCCGGTGAGGTTGACGTCCACGATCGAGGCGAAGTCCGCGAGGTCCTCGTGGTGCGCTGGCTCGGTGCGACTGATGCCGGCGTTGTTCACGAGTACGTGAACGTCACCCAACTGGGCGGCAGCCTCGCGGATGACGCCGTCACAGTCTTCCCGACGGGAGACGTCCGTGGGCACCGCGATGCAACGCCGCCCGCTCGCCCGGATCGCGGCAGCGACATCCTCGAGCAGCTCGGTGCGACGCGCAGCGAGGACGATGTCCGCGCCCGCCGCGGCCAGCGTGTGGGCGAAGCGGACGCCCAGCCCGGACGAGGCCCCCGTCACCACTGCGACCTTGCCCCGTAGGCTGAACAACTCCCCGGGCCCGAGCGCAGCGTCGTGCGTCATCCGTCCAGCCTGACCAGGAGCCTGCGCAGGCCGCGGGTCAGGATCACGGGGTTCCACTCGAGCTCCTGGTCGGCGATCGTCAGCGAGGGGAAGCGCTGCAAGATCCTCGGGATCACGATGCTCGCCTCCAGGCGAGCCAGCGTAGCCCCGAGGCAGTAGTGCACCCCGATGCCGAAGGCCAGGTGCGCGCCCTTGGACCGACGGAAGTCGAGCTCGTGCGGAGCGTCGAAGACCTCCGGGTCGTGGTTGGCCGCGGAGAGCATGAGGAAGACCCGGTCACCCGCCGCGATCGTGCGCCCCCCAAGTTCTACGTCCTCCGCCGCGAGCCGGACGACCGCCTTGGCCGGTCCGTCGTAACGCAGGAGCTCCTCGACGGCTTTGTTGATCAGCGCTGGCTCCTCGCGGAGGAGGTCTGCCTGTGCGGGGTGCCGCGCGAGAGCGAGCACGCTGTTGGCGATCAGGTTCGTCGTCGTCTCGTGGCCCCCGAACAGCAGGTTCACGCAGATCGCGACGAGCTCTTCCTGGGTGAGCGCCTCGTCACCGTCGCGCGCTTGGACCAGCGCCGTCGCGAGGTCCTCACCCGGTTCCACGCTGACGCGCTCGAGAAGCTGGCTGATGTAGCGCACGAGCTCAGCCATCCCGGACTGGGCACGGTCGTGGCGATCGGGGTCCTCCATCGCCCCGAACACCAAAGCGGAGATGTCGTCCGACCAGTTCTTGAACAGCGCCCGGTCCTCGGGCGGCACCCCGAGCATGCTGGCGATCACGATCGCCGGCAGCGGGAAGGCAACCTCCTGGACCAGGTCGATCGCCCCGTCCGCACCCGCACGGTCACGGGCCTCGTCCAGGAGCTCGTCGGCGATCCGCTCGACCTCTGCACGCATCGCCGCGATGATCCGGGGCGAGAAGGCCTTGTGCACGAGCCGGCGGAAGCGCGTGTGTTCCGGCGGGTCCCGGAACACCAACCAGCCGTTGAGCAGCTCCAGGGTCTCGACCAGGTCGAGGTCGGGACGCTCCTTGCGGCGCTCGCGCTGGATCACGGGCGAGATGCGGTCCGAGGAGAAACGGAGGTCTGACATGGCCGCGCCGACGTCCGCGTGCCGGGTCAGCACCCAGGACCGGTAACGCGCATTCCAGTGGACGGGATCGCTCGCACGCAGCCGCTCGAGGAAGCCGTACGGGTCGGCGACCGCGGACGGCGACAGGATCTCGTCGAGGTCCGCCTGGTCGTGTGCGCTGACGTCTGTCATGACTTTCCCTTGCCCTCTGCGGCCCTCAGGAGCGCGACGACGCAGGCATTGCCGTCCACCCCCGAGACTCCGCCGCCCATGGTCTCGACCAGGCCCACTCGAGCACCGGTCACTTGCCGTCCTCCTGCTTCGCCTCGCAGCTGCCAAGCGATCTCGGCCACCTGCGCCACTCCGGTCGCGCCCAGCGGGTGTCCGCGCGAGAGCAGACCCCCGGACGGGTTGACCGGTAGCCGGCCACCCAGTGCCGTGACCCCGTCCGCAGCCATCCGCCCTGCCTCGCCCTCACCCGCGAGCCCGAGCGCCTCCGTGGTGGTGAGCTCGCCGATCGTGAACGCGTCGTGCACCTCGGCGAGGTCGACGTCCGCAGGCCCGAGCCCCGCCTTTGCGTACGCCGTCTGCGCGGTGTCGTGGATCAGCTGGTAGCCCCACACGTTGGTGCTCCGGTGGTCCCACGGTCCTCCGGACAGCTGTGCGCTGGCGAGCAGCTCGACGTCGCGGCCGGAGCCGCGCCGTGCCGAGAGGACGACGGCCGCTGCACCGTCCGAGATCGGACTGCACTGCAACAGCGTCAGGGGGTCCGAGATCATCGGTGAGTCCAGGACCTCGGCGATCGTGTAGTCACCGCGATACTGGGCGCGAGCGTTGTGCAGCGCGTGCCGGTGGTTCTTCACCGACACCGCCGCCAGCTGCTCCAGGGTGACGCGGCCCTCGTGCAGCCACCGGCTGGCCTCCATCGCGTACATGCTGGGCATCGCCAGACCGGTGCGGCCCTCCGTGTCGCTCTGCTGCGGCACGATCGGTCCCCTGAACAGCGTCGACATGTGTTCCAGGCCCAGCACGAGGACGGTCTCGTACCGACCGGACTCGAGGGCGAAGGCGGCCTCGTGGAGGGCGGAGGTGCCGCTGGCGCAGGCGTTCTCGACGGTCACGATCGGCACGCCCGTGATGGCACACCCTTGCAGGGCCCGCATGGCGACGCCCGGCTCACCAAACACGCTTCCGACGTAGACCGCATCGATCCGTCCGGGATCCACGCCCTCACCGTCCACGAGCGCCTCGCCGATCGCCTGCCAGGCGAGCTCGGCGACAGAGACGTCGCGCTGCTTGCCGAAGTGAGAGGTGCCGACCCCTCGGATCCACTGGCTCACGCGACCACCTCCACGGTGACGTCGCCGGCGGTGGGGGCAACGAGACGCACGCGACTCCCGACCGGTGGCGCGGACTCCTGGCCGTCTACGTGGGCGAGGACCCGCGGGCCGCCGTCGAGGTCGACGTAGGCCAGGGCGTAGGGCGGGGTGCGGTCACCGACGGCGATGCGCACCACGGTTGCAGACCACACGACCCCGTCGGGACCGAAGCGCGCCTCGGCCACCGGCCCCCGGCACACGGCACAGGCCGGGCGCGGGGTCGGCATCGGGTGGGAGCATCGGGTGCACGTGACCCCGACGATGCGCGGTGGGTCGGACAGCTCGACTCGCGGACGCGGATCACTCATGGTCGTGTCCTCCTCTACGGCTGGCGGTGCAGCCAGTTAAGCAAACCATAGTTTGGCTACCTCGTCTCCTCGCCGCGCTGCTCCTCGCGGCTCCCTACCTCTCCGAGGTAGGCCCGCTGGACCTCACCGGAGGCAGCTACCTCGGACGCAGGTCCTTCGAGGACCACCTGGCCGCGCTCGATGACGTACGCCCGGTCAGCAAGCTCCAGGGCGCGGTCGACCATCTGCTCGACCAGGAGGATCCCCACCGGGAGGTGCTCCCGGATCTTCGCGACCGTCTGAAACAGCCGGGTCGTGAGGGCCGGGCTCAGCCCGAGCGAAGGCTCGTCCAGCAAGAGGTAGCGCGGTCGACCGACCAGCGCGCGGGCGAGGGCCACCTGCTGCTGCTCCCCGCCTGACAACAGACCGGCGCGTTGGTGAGCCCGTTCGGCGAGGATTGGGAAGATGTCTCCCAGTACCTCGAACGGGTCGACGTCGGACCGCCCCGCACGCGCGGACCGCCCGAGATCGACATTCTCCTGGACAGTCAGGCTTGCGAAGAGCCGACGGCCCTCGGGCACCATCACGAGCCCGCGACGGGCGCGCGCATGGGCTGATGTGGTCGTGATCGCGTCACCGTCCATCGTGATGGTTCCCGACCGGGCGGTCAGCAACCCGGTCAGCGTGCGGACCAGCGTGCTCTTCCCGGCTCCGTTGGCCCCGACCACCGCGACGACCTCGTCCTGCGCCAGTGTCAGGTCGATGCCGCGTAGAACGTCCACCGACCCGTAGCCGGCGGCGACCCCTCGCGCCTCAAGCATCGGCTCCGCCCTTTCCCTTGATGGTGACGTGACCTTCGCCGAGGTACGCCGTGAGCACCTGTTCGTCCTGCTGCAGACCGGCCGCGTCCCCGTGATAGATCCGTGCGCCGCGTTCCATGCAGGTGACTTCATCCGCGACCCGGATGACCAGGCTCATGTCGTGCTCCACGAGCAGGATCGCGACACCGGAGGCGGCGATCGCCTCGAGCGTGGTGCCGAGCTCGTAGGTCTCCGACGGGTTCAGTCCCGCCGCCGGCTCGTCCAGGATGAGCACCTTCGGGTCGCTCGCCAACGCCCTCGCGAGCTCCACCGCTCGCTGGAGTCCGTAGGGAAGCTCGCCCGTGGGCACCTCAGCATGCTCCTCGATCCCCAACCGACGCAGCAGCTCCATTGCGCGCTCGCGCGCCTCCGCCTCGAGCCTGCGGATTCGGGGAAGCCGCAGGAGCGTGGCGAGGAAGGACTGGCCCAGGCGGGCGTCGAGACCCGACATCACGTTGACGAGAGCCGACTCGCCGTGGAACAGCTGCGGGGTCTGGAAGGTGCGCGCAACCCCGAGGCGGTAGATCTCGTGGGGTGGGAGTCCTGTCGCCTCGGTCCCGAGGATCGAGCTCGACGACCCGCCCTGCATCGGGTAGACGCCCGTGGTCAGGTTGACCAGGGTCGTCTTGCCGGCACCGTTGGGTCCGACGAGCGCGTGAATCGACCCTGCGCGCAGCGTCAGCTGCATGTCGTCGACCGCGATCAGGCCGGAGAACCGGTGGGTGACGTTCGCCAGCTCCATGGCTACGGGGAGCTCGGCAAGCGGCGTCGTGGACGCCTCATGCCGAGCGGCTTCGCGACGGATCGTCGCATCAGCGTCGATTGCCACCTCGGGGTCGGGAGCGGCCTCGGTACGCCGGGACCGCCGGTAGCGCAGCTGCTGGGCCCCGCCGACGATCCCTGACGGAAGAAACACCAGGGTGAGGATCAGCAGAAGACCGGTGAGGCCCTCGTCCGAGAGGAACCAGCTGTCGCTGAGGTTCTCCTGCTGGAACTCGACGAGCGCGTGCATGGCGTTGGAGTGCTCGAGCGTCATCAACACCAGCACACCGACGACCGGGCCGTAGAGCCGGCCAGCCCCCCCGAGGATGACCATGATCACGAGGCTGAGGCTTAGCGTGAACGTGAAGGACTCCGGCTGCAGGTGCGCCTGCAGCTGCGTCTGCATCGTGCCGGCCACGCCGCCGAAGGCTGCGGCTACGGTGAAGACCGCGGTCTTGCGACGGCGGGCGTTGATCCCGATGTGGGAGGCGACGATCTCGTTGGTGGCGATCGCTCGCAGGCTCCGCCCCCACGCCGACTGCGTCAGGTTGCGGTACGCGACGAAGGCGAGCACGACCACGACGGCGACGAGCAGCATGACCAACGGCGATGTGCCGGCGAACAACGGCGGCTCCAGCGCGACCCCTCCGATCGTCACGGGATCGAGCAACGACGTGTCGTGGTTGGAGACGTTCGGGTAGCCGGCGAGCCGACCGAACATCCCGAGCTCGTTGAACAACCGGTGCACCACGATGGCGAAGGCCAAGGTGATCATCGCGACTTGGGGCCCGGACAGGCGGGCTGCGGCAAGCGAGAGGACGGCCCCGGCGCCGGCTGATGCGGCGATCGCCGCCACGATCGCAAGCGGCCACCAGAGCCCGAGGTCGAGCATCGCCCAGGCGCTCAGATAGGCACCGATCGCGACGAACGCGCCCTGACCGAGCGAGACGAGTCCGGCGTACCCGGCCAGCAAGTTCAGTCCGCACGCCGCGATGAGGGCGACGCCGATAGCCCCCATCGACTGACTCCGGGAGATCGTCATCGGGTCGCCGCCGATGCCGGGAACGACCGCAACCGCTGCGATGGTCACGGCAACGAGGAGGACCAGCAGGTCCTTGCGCAGGAGGCTACGTCGGTAGCCGTCGACAGTGGACATCAGACCTTCTCCATCACGACGCGGCCGAGCAGACCCTGGGGGCGCACGGCAAGGACGACCACGGTCAGGACCAGTCCGAGAACTCCTCCGACCGCGGTGCCGAACAGATCCATGGCCACCACCGAGGTGACGCCGTACACCAGTCCTCCGAGCAACGCTCCGGGGATGCTGTCGAGTCCGCCCAGGATCGCCGTGGCGAATCCGGCGACGAGCAGCGACTGCCCTGTGCCTATCGAGAGTCCTACCTCCGCGCTGTACATCACGCCGGCGAGGGCTGCGATCCCCATGGCCAGTGCGTAGGCGCCGAGCGCAACGACAGCGGGGTTGATCCCCATCAAGGACGCGGTCTCGCGGTCCTCGGCGACTGCGCGGAAGATGGTGCCCACGCGCGTGCGTTGGGTGAACCAGGTCAGTGCGAGAGTCACGACGACGGCGAGCACGAGCATGAACAACAGCTGCGTGCTGACGCGCACGCCCGCGATGGCGGTGAAGCCGTCGAACCCGATGTCACCGACCGCTCGGGTGCCGGCACCCTGCGAGTTGCGCAGGAGGTCGAGCATGATCAGTGACAGCCCTGCGGTCGTGAGCAACCACCTGATGTCGTGCGCACCTGAGTTGAACGGACGTACGACCAGGCGCTCGATGATGGCCCCCAGGATGCCGATCGCGACGACCGCGAAGGCCAGTGCGAGCCAGGCGGGCAGGTCGAGGGCGACGAACGCCAGGAAAGCGAACCCGCCTGCGGTGATGAACTCACCCAGCGCGAAGTTCAGGGTGCGGGTCGTCTGGAAGGTCAGGACGAATGCCAGTCCGACCAGGGCGTACAGTCCGCCGATCGTGATGCCGACGAGGACGGAGTCCATGCGTGCTCCTCAGAGGATGGGTGGCCGGGCTGACGCGTGCGCCAGCCCGGCCGCTGGTCAGTCGACCTTGACGACTTCGCCGGACTCGTCGAAGCGGTAGGCGATCCAGTCGTCGGGGGTGAACAGCTCGTGGTCGTCCTCGGCGAAGGGCTGGTCGAACGTCTGGCCGAGGACCTCGACGCTCTCCAGGGACTCCATCGCGTCGCGGACCGCCGTGTAGTCATTGGCGTCGCCGGCCTCCGCCACGGCTGCCGCGTAGGTCAGCGTCGCGGAGTACAACGACCACACCGCGGTGAGGATCAGCGGCTCCTCGCCGTACTCCTCCTCGTAGCGGTCGGTGAGGTCAGTCAGCTCGGGGGCCTGGAAGTCGATCGGAGCGGCGAACACCGTGCCGTCCCACTCCGCCGGCTTCGAGAGCTCGGTGAACGCTGGGTCGAGGATCGTCGCCGTGGCCACGACCTCCGGCTCGTAGCTGACCTGCGCCATGCTCCGCAGCATCGTGGCGTGGTCGGCACCGGTGGTGAACCAGACGATGACGGTGTCGACCCCGTCCCGCCTCAGGGCGTTGACCTGCGCGGTCATCGACGTCGCTCCGGGGTCCACACCCTCGGCCTTCACGAGGTCGAGTCCGTTGTCCTCGGCGTAGGAGCGGACAGCGTCATAACCCGCTTGGCCGAAGCCGTCGGTGCCATAGATCATTCCGACGGTCTTGCCCTCGCCGAAGGCCGTGGCGGCGACGGCCTCGATGTTCTGCGCGTTGTTGTAGTTGGTGCGGAAGGCCCAGTTCGGCTGCGCCGAGTAGTCGATGATCTCGTCGGCTGTCGGGATTCCCGTCATCCACGGCCGCCCGGATCGCTGGATGATCGGCGCGACCTGGAGGGCGACGCCTGAGAGCGAGGGACCGAACAGCACATCGACCTGCTCCTGGTTCAACAGCTCCTGGATCAGGCGCGCCCCCGTCTCGGGCTCGCCCTTGTCGTCACGCTTGACGAGGTCGAAGGTCACGCCGTAGCGCTCCTCCGCTTCGTCCTGCGCCAGCTCGATGCCGCGCTCCAGCTCGGTCCAGTACTGCGAGGCGGGGCTCGTCTTGGGACCGATCACTCCAGCCTTCACGTTCAGGCCGCCGGACGCGGAGTCGCCGCCCATGCCCGAGTCGCTGCACGCCGCCAGCGCACCGCTGAGCAGCACGGCGCTGGACAGCGCCGCCACGATCTTCTTCGTTGACATTCCTGCTCCATCTCTCAGTAACAAACGATCGGTTTGAATCGAGGCCGGGCAGCACCCGAACCGGGCACCGTGCCCGAACCCGGGACGGACTCCTAGAGGGAGATGCCCCCGTCGACCATCAGGGTCTGCCCCTGGATCATGACGTTCTGGGGGGCGGTGATCAGCTCGAGCGCGGCGATGACGTCATCGAAGCCCAGGCCCCGCCCACTGGGATTTGCGGCCGCGGCGCCGTCCAGCCGTGCTTGCGCACTGTCTCCGAACATCGTGCGGAACGCCGGCGTATCCAGCGGCCCCGCTGCGATCGTGTTGGCGCGGACCCCGTGCGGCGCTAGCTCGACAGCGAGATAGCGGATCAGGGCCTCTCCCAAGGACTTGGACGGCCCCAAGGCGACGTACGAAGGCACAACCGAGCGCGCGCCGCGGCTGCTGATGTAGACCACACTGCTGCCACGCTGGAGCACCGGCAGCAACCCCTGGACCAGCGGCACCAGAGAGGTGCCGTTGACCGCGATCGCCTGGGCCAGCAGAGTCGGATCAACCTCGAGCGCTCCCCCGGTGACAGCGAGCGCGGCGCAGTGGACGTAGAGATCGAGCACCTCGGTCTCGCGACGCACGGCTTCGGTCACCGCGCGGACACCGTCCTGCGTCCCTACGTCAGCCTTCACCAGGACCGGACGTCCGCCAGCGGCGGCCACGACCTGCTTCGTCTCCTCGGCAGCACCGTCATTGGCGTGGTAGTTGACGATCACGTCGTGCCCGAGACCTGCCCAGTGCACCGCGATGGCGCGACCGATCCCGGAGGAGCCCCCGGTGACCAGGATGGTCATCGCGCCCCCAGATCGACCTCGTGCACCTCGCCCATGCCGACCGTCAGGCTCACTCCGAACCGTTCGATCATGACCCCGGCGTCGGCGCGCATGGCAGCCCACTCCGGGGACTGCTCGCTGGTCTCGAGGTCCGCCTTCGAGTCGAACACGAGCTCGGCGACCCGATAGAACCCGGACTCGGCACCTTCGAGACCACTGGTCGTGCGCGTCGCCACTAGCTGCCGCATCCCCGGCGCCTTCGCGGCGGCCGGGAGATGAACCTCGGCGTAGTGCTTCTCGAACTCGTCCTCGTCCTCGGCTGACGGTGCGGACCAACAGGCAATGAGCTTGAACATCGCGCCTCCCCACGGGTGACCGGCATCACGTGAAGCCGGATAACCAAACATACAGAAGGTTATCCGTTTTGTGTAGCGCGGATCACATAGCCCGGTCGAGCCGGCAGCTAGCGCCCCGCGCGGTCCCACCCGCGCCGCGGGCTGTGGCTCCCGAGCTGCGTGGTGTCGCGGCTGCGGTAGACGATGTAGGGCCGGGTGACGTAGCCGAGCGGCGCGCTGAAGACGTGGACGAGCCGGGTGAAGGGCCAGATTGCGAAGAGCAGGAACGCCGTCATCGCGTGCAGCTGGAATCCCGGCGGCGCCTCGGCCATCAGCGAGGGGTCGGGCTGGAAGGCGAGGAACTGGCGGTACCAGACCGAGACGCCTTCGCGGTAGTTGTATTCCCCGCCGATGGTGAAGATCGAGCCGGCAATGGTGTTCCACATCCCGAAGACGATGGCCAGGGCGAGGAAGGCGTACATCACCTTGTCCATGACCGTCGTCGCGGAGAAGACCGGTCCGATGGTGCGTCGGCGGTAGATCAGGATGACCATCCCGACGACCGTGAGGATCCCGGCGGCGAGCCCGCCGACGACGGCGATGTAGTGGTAGAGGTGGTCGTCGATCCCGATGGCGTCGGTCCACGAACGCGGAATCAGCAGGCCGATGACGTGGCCGCCGACGACGCCGAGCATCCCGAAGTGGAACAGCGGGCTCCCCCATCGCAGCAGCCGGTCCTCGTAGAGCTGCGAGGAGCGCGTCGTCCAGCCGAACTTGTCGTAGCGGTAGCGCCAGAAGTGGCCGACGACGAAGACGGCCAGGCAGATGTAGGGCACGATCACCCAGAGGAAGACGTCCATCAGCGCGCTCCCGGGAACGACGGCATGGGCAGGGTGACCGGACCCGCTTCGGGTGCGGCCGGGCCGGGGTCGAAGCCCGGTGTGGCGTACGGCGTGAGCCCGACCTCCTCCTCGGGCGGGCCCTCCGCAGCCAGTCGGCGTACGGCGTCCCACTCGTCCTCGCCGAGGGGCGGGAGGGTCGCGCACACGGCGGCGACCGCACCGGCCCAGGGCGAACCGACCTCGGCGAGCGAGATCCGCAGCAGCTCGAGCCCGGCGCGATGATCGAGCATCAGCTGCTTGCCGGTGGCGGCGTCGACGGTTGCGGCGAACTCCAGCACGACGCAGAGGTGGTCGGGGAGCTCGGAGTCGTCGGGGACGAAGCCGGCCTCGAGGTAGGTCTGCTTGAACCGCAGGAGCGCGAGCCCGCGCTTGCGGGTGTCGCCATGGGCGAAGTAGGTGAGGAAGAGGTTGTGCCGACGGCGGGTGTCGAAGGTCTCGACATAGTCCGCCTGCGCCTGGTCCCAGTCGACGTGCTCGAGGTGCTCGAGGGTGGTGCCGAGCGGACCGGCGACCGAGTCGGGCAGCGCCTCGACCGCGCGGCGTACCAACGGCAGTCGCGCCCGCAGGTCGTCGTCGGGGTAGCCGAGCAGCAGCGACGCCGACTGCCACGCCCAGAGCAGCTGCTCGTGCTCGAGGCCGGTCGTCCGCCGACGCCGTGTCGCGAGCCTCATCGGGGGCCTCCTTCGCCCTCGCCCGGGATCGGTCCGTCGGTGCCGCCCGTGAGTCCCGCGGCCGGCCGGTCACCGTCGGCGTCCGGCGGTGGTGGGAAGAGACCCTGCGGCTTGCCCTTGCCGTCCCAGTTGAGCAGGTTGACCCGGTCGCTCTTGCTGTCCGGCGCCGCCAGCGAGTCGGCCGTCTGGCGGTCCTGCAGCATCTGGAAGTTCTCCACCGCGATCGGTGTCGGCATCCCGGATCCCTCACCGAACAGACCCTGCTGGCCCCCGCCGTACTCCGACACCGCGCACTCGGTGCCGATCTCCTCGAGGGAGTGCGCCTGCTCCGCGTGGGCCGGCGGGATCACGTAGCGGTCCTCGTACTTCGCGATTGCGAGGAGGCGGTACATGTCGTACATCTCCTCCTCCGTCATCCCGACGCCGGCGGGAATGGAGCCGTCGGGGTCGCGGCCCATGTTGATGTCGCGCATGTAGGACCGCATGGCGGCGAGCTTCTTCAGCACGCGGTCCACGGGCGCGACGTCGCCGGCGGTGAACAGCTCGGCGAGGTACTCGATGGGGATGCGCAGCGCGTCGATCGCGGCGAACAGGTTGCCCTTGTCCTCGGCGTCGTAGCCGGTCTCGCGCACCACGTCGACCACGGGCGAGAGCGGCGGGATGTACCAGACCATCGGCATGGTGCGGTACTCCGGGTGCAGCGGGAGCGCCACCTTGTAGACGTTGATCAACGCGTGGATCGGCGAGCGCTGCGCGGCCTCGATCCAGTCGCGCGGGATCCCGTCGCGCTCGGCCGCGCGGACGACCTCGGGGTCGTTGGGGTCGAGCAGCACCGAGCGCTGCGCCTCGTAGAGATCGTGGTCGTCGGGCACGGAAGCCGCCTCCAGCACGGCGTCGGCGTCGTAGAGCACGAGACCGATGTAGCGCAGCCGCCCCACGCACGTCTCGGCGCAGACCGTCGGCATCCCCACCTCGATGCGCGGGAAGCAGAAGGTGCACTTCTCCGCCTTGCCGGTGCGGTGGTTGAAGTAGACCTTCTTGTAGGGGCACCCCGACACGCACATCCGCCAACCACGGCAGCGGTCCTGGTCGACGAGCACGATGCCGTCCTCGGAGCGCTTGTAGATCGCACCGCTGGGACAGCTCGCTGCACACGACGGGTTCAGGCAGTGCTCGCAGATCCGCGGCAGGTAGAACATGAAGGTCTGCTCGAACTCGAACTTCACCTTGTCGCCGATCTTCTTCAGCATCGGGTCGTGCTTCGCCGTCGCCGCCGAGCCGCCGAGGTTGTCGTCCCAGTTGGACGACCACGTGACCTTCATGTTCTTGCCGGTCAGCAGCGACTTCGGCCGCGCGACCGGCGTGTGCTCCTGCGCCGGGGCATCGGTGAGGGTGGAGTAGTCGTACGTCCAGGGTTCGTAGTAGTCCTCGATCGAGGGCATCTTCGGGTTGGAGAAGATCGTCGCCAGCTTCTTGAACCGACCGCCGGCCTTCAGGGTCAGCCGGCCACGCTTGGTCAGCGTCCAGCCGCCCTTCCACTCCTCCTGGTCCTCGTAGGTGCGCGGGTAACCCTGCCCGGGGCGGGTCTCGACGTTGTTGAACCACACGTACTCCGTGCCCGATCGGTTGGTCCACGCCTGCTTGCAGGTGACCGAGCAGGTGTGACACCCGATGCACTTGTCGAGGTTCATCACCATCGCCATCTGGGCCATGACCTTCATCGTCAGTACTCCACGTCCTGCGAACGACGACGGATGACCGTCACCTCGTCGCGTTGGTTGCCGGTCGGTCCGATGTAGTTGAACGCCCATGACAGCTGGGCATAGCCGCCGATCAGGTGGGAGGGCTTCACCAGCAGCCGGGTGAGCGAGTTGTGGATGCCGCCCCGCTTGCCTGACGTCTCGGAGAGAGGTACGTCGATGAGCCGGTCCTGCGCGTGGTGCATGTAGACAGTCCCCTCCGGCATGCGGTGGGAGACGATCGCGCGGGCCACCACGACGCCGTTGCGGTTGACCGCCTCGATCCAGTCGTTGTCCTCCACGCCGACCTTGGCCGCGTCCTTGTCGCTCATCCAGATGTTCTGCCCACCGCGGGAGAGCGAGAGCATGAACAGGTTGTCCTGGTACTCCGAGTGGATCGACCACTTGTTGTGGGGGGTCAGGTAGCGCACCGTCACCCCTTCGACCGCCGGCCCGCCGGCATCGGCGACGTCGCCGATGGCGGGCTCGGCGAACAACGCCGCCATGTTGAGCGGTGGTCGGAAGACCGGCAGGTTCTCGCCCAGCTCGGTCATCCAGTCGTGGTCGAGATAGAACGACTGTCGCCCGGTCAATGTGTGCCACGGCTTGAGCCGCTCGACGTTGATGGTGAACGGCGAGTAGCGCCGGCCCCCGGACTCGGACCCGGACCACTCCGGGGAGGTGATCACCGGGACGGGTGCGGCCTGGGTGTCGGCGAAGGTGACCTGTTTGCCCTCGTGCTCGGCGGCCAGGTCGTGCATCTGGTGACCGGTCCGCTTCTCCAGCTGCTTGAATCCCTGCACCGCCAGGTGACCGTTGGTGGTGCCCGACATCGCGAGGATCGCCTCGCACATGTGCACGTCGCGCTCCAGCTTCGGTCGGCCGTCGGCGACCCCACCGCGGACGGCGCCGTTCTTGGCGCGCAGGTAGTCGATCTGCTTGCCGAGCTCGAAGGTCACCCCCTTCGTGGTGGCGCCGAGCTTGTCGAGCAGCGGACCGAGTGCCGTCATCTTCTGGCCGACCGCACCGAAGTCGCGCTCGACCTCGACGAGCTTCGGCATCGTGACGCCGGGCACCGGCTCGCACTCGGCGGGCTTGCCCGGGCGGGCCTTCCAGTCCTTGACGATGCCGTGGGGCGTCGCCATCGCGTCCGGGGTGTCGTGCATGAGGGGTACGGCGACGACGTCGCGCCGGGTGCCGAGCCGCGGGCCGGCGAGCTCGCTGAACTTTGTCGCGATCGCTCGCCAGGCATCCCAGTCGGTGCGTGTCTGCCACGGCGGGGCGATCGCCGGGTTGAACGAGTGCACGAACGGGTGCATGTCGGTGGTGTTGAGGTCGTGCTTCTCGTACCAGGTCGCCGCGGGCAGCACGACGTCGGAGAACAACGTCGTGCTGGTCTGGCGGAAGTCCAGCGTGAGCAGCAGGTCGAGCTTGCCCTCCGGCGCCTCGTCGTGCCACGTGATCTCCTGCGGGCGCAGGTCTTCTGGCGTCTCCGTCGCCCGCACGGACGAGTCGGTGCCGAGCAGGTGCTTGAGGAAGTACTCGTTGCCCTTCGACGACGACCCCAGCAGGTTGGCGCGCCAGATCGAGAGGATCCGGGGGAAGTTCTCCGGGGAGTCCGGGTCCTCGCAGGCGAACGCCAAGGACCCGTCCTTCAGGCCAGCGACCACGTGCTCGGCGGTGCTGGTGCCGGCCGCCGCAGCCTCGTCGGCGAGGTCGAGGGGGTTCTTGTTGAAGGTGGGGTACGACGGCGACCAGCCCAGCCGGGCGCTCTGCGCGATCACGTCGGCGGTGCTGCGGCCGGCCAACTGGCCCTCACCGGTGCGCGCCGAGAGCGTGTCGGCGCCGAACTGGTCGTAGCGGAACTGGTTGGTGTGGAGATACCAGTACGCCGTCTGGATCATGTTGCGCGGCGGACGGTTCCAGTCCAGCGCGTTGGCGACCTGGTTGTAGCCCGTGATCGGACGGACCTTCTCCTGCCCGACGTAGTGCGCCCATCCCCCACCGTTGACGCCCTGGCAGCCGGTGAGGGTCGTGAGGGCGAGGAACGCCCGATAGATCGTGTCGGAGTGGAACCAGTGGTTGGTGCCGGCGCCCATGAGGATCATCGAGCGACCCTTGGACTCCTCCGCGTTCTGCGCGAACTCCCGCCCGATCCGAGCCGCAGCCTCACCGGGCACGCCGGTGAACTGCTCCTGCCAGGCCGGGGTGCAGGGCGACTCGGCGTCGTCGTACCCGCTGGCCCACTGACCGGGTAGACCCGGGCGGCCGACGCCGTACTGCGCGAGCATCAGGTCGAAGACGGTGGTGACGAGGTGACCGTCGACGCGGCGCACCGGCACGCCCCGACGCACCGAACCCGCGGACCCGTCGGGGTTGTCGAAGCGCGGGAGCTCGATCTCCACCGACTCCGCGCCCTCTTCGAGCAGCGACAGTCGCGGGTCCACGTCGCCGAGGTCGAGGTTCCAGCGGCCCTCGCCGTCGGGCCCGAAGCGGTGGCCCAGGGTGCCGTTGGGCACCACCGGCTCACCCGTCGCGCCGTCGACCAGCACGGTCTTGAAGGCGGCGTTCTCGTCGTCGCGGTGCGCCTCGAGGTCGGCGGCGGTGAGGAACTTGCCGGGGCGGTGGAGCGTCTGGTCCCCCTCGGTGACCTCGTCGACCCGCACCAGGAACGGCAGGTCGGTGTAGCGCTTGGTGTAGTCGCGGAAGTACGGCGTCTCGCGGTCGACGAAGAACTCCTTGAGCAGCACGTGCCCCATCGCCATCGCGAGCGCACCGTCGGTGCCGGGATGCGGGGCGAGCCACTCGTCGGCGAACTTCACGTTGTCGGCGTAGTCGGGCGCTACCGCGATCACCTTCTGGCCGCGGTAGCGCGCCTCCGCCATCCAGTGCGCGTCCGGGGTCCGCGTCACCGGCAGGTTGGAGCCCCACATGATCAGGTAGCCCGCATCCCACCAGTCGCCGGACTCGGGCACGTCGGTCTGGTCGCCGAACACCTGGGGCGAGGCCACCGGCAGGTCGGCGTACCAGTCGTAGAAGCTCAGCATCGAGCCGCCGATGAGGTGCAGGAAGCGCGCACCGGAGGCGTGCGAGACCATCGACATCGCCGGGATCGGCGAGAAGCCTGCGACCCGGTCGGGACCCCACTTCGCGATGGTGTGGACGTGGGCCGCCGCGATCATCTCGACCGCCTCGTCCCACGACGCCCGGACCAGGCCACCCTTGCCGCGCGCGGACTTGTAGGCCTTGGCGCGTAGCGGGTTGTCGACGATGTGGGCCCAGGCCTTCACCGGGTCGCCGCCGTGCTGGGACTTGGCCTCGCGATACATCTGCAGCAGCACGCCGCGGATGTAGGGGTAGCGCACCCGCGTCGGGGAGTAGGTGTACCAGGAGAACGCCGCACCGCGCGGGCAGCCGCGGGGCTCGTACTCCGGGGAGTCCGGACCCACCGACGGGTAGTCGGTCTGCTGGGTCTCCCACGTGATGATCCCGTCCTTGACGTAGACCTTCCACGAGCACGAACCCGTGCAGTTGACACCGTGTGTGGACCGTACGACCTTGTCGTGCGCCCACCGGTCGCGGTAGAAGTCGTCGGCCTCGCGCCCGCCCTTCTTGGTGAGCATCCGCCTGTCCTCGGAGACCACGCCCCGGGTGAGGTAGCGACGCGTGCCGACCAGGGCATCGGTGAGGGGCGTGTCCATCCCTGGCGTGCGGGCGGTCTCCTCGGGGTGAGTGGTCACGCAGGCTTCCTCTCCTCGGCGGTACGACGGACGATGGTCACGGTGAGCAGGAGGGTGAGGGCGGCGGTGATCGCCAGGAGCCACAGGCCGATGGCGTAGGAGTCGGTGCGGCCGTAGACGTAGCCCATGATCAGCGGCGGCACGAACCCGCCGAGCCCGCCGGCTGCGCCGACCAGGCCGGTGATGCCGCCCACCCGGGCCGGGTCGCTGACCTGGGCGATGAGCGCGAAGGTGGCACCGCTGCCGGAGCCGAGGGCTGCGGCCATCGCGAGGAAGGCGATGGTGCCGATGCCGTCCAGCGGCGGGGTGCCGGCGGAGATCGCAGCACCCACGACGACGATCGCGAAGCCGACGGCGAGCACGGGGATCGCGCCGAGCTTGTCGGCAAGCCACCCGCCGACGGGGCGCATCAGGACGGCCAGGACGACGAAGCCCGCCATCCGGTTGGACGCGTCGGCCGCGGAGAGGTCGTGGGCGGCGATCAGGTAGGCGGGCAGGTAGACGGAGAAGGCGACGTAGCCGCCGAACGCGACGGCGTAGAGGATGCACGCCTGCCACGTGATGGGCAGCTTCGCCGTGGCGACGATCCGGGCGCCGAGGGGCGTGGTCGGGACGGTGCGGCCGGGCGCGTCGCGCAGGACCACCCAGGCGACGACGGCATAGACCGCCAGCGCGGCCGCGGTGATGAGGAAGGGTGCCTTCGTGCCGAGCCCGTCGTACAGCTTGACGGTCGTGAGTGCGCTGATCGCGGTGCCGCCCATGCCGGCACCGAAGATGCCGACCGCCAGTCCGCGTTGGGCCGGCGGGAACCAGGCGTTGACGAACGGCACGCCGACCGCGAACGCCGTACCTCCGATGCCGAGGAAGAACCCGCCCACCAGCACCAGTGCGTAGGACTCGAGGGCGAAGAACGCCAGGAACAGGACGGGTACGACGGTCGCGGCGGAGACCAGCGGGAACATCACCCGTCCGCCGAGCTTGTCGGTGAAGGCGCCGACGAGGATACGGCCGAGCGAGCCGACGATGACCGGCACCGCCACCATCAGCGAGACGTCGGCCTCGCTCAGGTCACCGAGCGTCCCGTCGCCGCGCCACAGCGGGCCGAGTGGGCTGATCAGCGCCCACGCCCAGAAGTTGATGGCGAAGCCGAGGGTCGCAATGGCCAGCATCAGCCAGGGATTCCCGCTCCGTTGAACGCCTTCTTGGTGTTGTTCGGCCTGCTGGGTCATCCGTGCGCTCCGTCCTCCGGGTGGCGACTGCGCCCACCATGGCACAGGCGGGACGCGGCGTCACGGGTCAACATGCCCCGAATATCCGGGTCCGAAGTCCCTGCGGCCCTCGATGTGCGGCGCGTGGTCGGCGGGGTCCGTGCGGCTCTCGGCGATCTCCAGCAGGTCGTCGCGATCGCCGGAGGGCAGGGGGCCGTGGCGGATCGCCGCGATCAACCGATGGCGATGACGGTCCAGCACCGGCACGAGATCCTCGCGGCCGTTGGCTGTCACATGGTCCTCGAGCATCCGGATCGTCCGCAGCAGTGCGGCCAGCACCTGCGGCTGCTCGGAGGCGCTCTGACGCAGCTGATCGAGCCCGTGGTCGACGTACTCCTCGTGGTCGAGCTCCCACGGACGCAGCAGCACCCGGCCGTCCGGGCCGGCCACGGCGGGCAGGGGAAGGTCGGCGAGCAGGAGCCGGCGGAGCAGTCCCCCGACCCGGAGCACGACCTCGACCGCGGGGTGGGGTCGTTCACCCCCGAGCCGAGCGCCCTTAACCCGACGTTGACGACCTGACGCAGCGCGAAGTCGACGTCCTGCTGCATCGTGCGCGTGTCGGAGACGTCCACGGCCGAGGTGAGCTTCTTTGCGACGCGTTCGGCGTTCTCCGGACGCGGGGCGACGGTGACCAGGAGCTCACCTTCGTGGATGTAGGCACCCGTGCGGGTCTCCAGTCGCAGCGTGCTGTCGGCCGGGATGACCGCGAACGTCTCCTCGCTCGACGCCTGGGTCACCCGACCTCCCCGCCGCGCTCGTACGACGAGGACATCCTCACGGTCCGGGTGGTGCGGCGGGTCCCCCTGCCAGGCCTTCTCACCCGAGCTGGTGCGCCACGGTCACGACGGAGAGGACCACGGCGACTGTCAACGTCAGCGACGGCGCCGGTTCGGCCGGAACCGCGTCCATCTCGCGCAGTGTCACGGCGCAGTAGACGAAGGTGGCGACCAGGAGCCCGATGACGACCTGGCTCAACCGGTCGCGCACGAACGAGCGCATCACCCGCGGCGAGAACTGGCTGCTGGCCAGTTGCAGGCTCACGACCGTCAACGAGAACACCACACCGAGCGTGGTGATCATCGCCCCGTCCAGCGTACTGAGAAGCCACGTGGCGGCGTTGCTGTTGATGCTCAGCGTCACCGGGGTGTCCGTGGCTTCACCCCATGCGTCGTCGAGCCGCGGCACCACCTCGGCCAGCACGAGCCCGCCGAGCACGATCAGCATCGGCAGCTGAAGCAGGCTCTCCCGAAACCGGTAGCGCAACGACGAGAGCCGCATTCCGAGCAGCGGGCTCGACGGCATCCGGACCGCCTGGCAGCGACGGCGTGCCCCTGCCGTACCCAGGATCAGCGCACACCTGCACCTCTCCGCGCCACCGCCCGTCGCGGTCGACGATCCGATGCCGGTGGTCGTGCGGGAGGTGGAGTCGGCGCGTACGGCGCTCGCGACCGCGCCCGCGGGCCGGCTGGTCACCACCGCTGCGGGCGGGATGCGACTGCGGGACTACCTGCCCGCCCGGACCTTCGAGCTCGCCGCGCACTGCCTCGACATCAGCGGCGGAGGTCTGTGCTCTCAGCGGTGACCCCCAGGACGGACAGGCCTTCTTCCGTCACCTGCTCGGTCGCCCTGGCGGGACACATCACCCGATGTTCGAGTGACACTCGACGAACGAAGAACAATGCCGGTCGAGCGAAGCGATGTCCTGAGCTTGTCGAGGGGTCGAGACCCGGGGACTGTCGGTCCTGGGTGGGATGATCTGAACATGCTCACCCACCACGATCACGACCGCACCGGCGCCACCGGTGCGTGCCGTCATGTCGGTGGTCGAGTGCCGGGTGAGGCGTTAGCCGAGACCGGTGTATCGAGACCAGGAGCGGGACTTTCCCTGTCAACCGCGGCCGTCTCGATACACCCCTCACTTCGTTCGGGGCACTCGACGAACCTTCACAACCGGCGAGTGTCGGTGGGCCCTGGGAGACTATGACCATGCTCGATCGAGGCGACCTGGAGAACTTCGGCAAGGCCGAAGCCTGGGAAACGCTGCGCTCGAATCGTGCCATGCGGGACCGGCTTGAGGTCGACGACCTACTGATCGCCAACCACCTCGCCGGGCTCTACGAGAGCCACCAGATCATGGCCGATCACGCGGCGTTCAAGCACGAACCGGAGCGGATGGTGGCGCTGGCCGGTGAGGGTGCACCGATCCTGAGCGAGTACGCCGCCAGCGAGCTGTCCGGACACTTGCGGATCACGCTGCAATCAGCGCGGCAACTGTTGGGTGATGCGATCGAGATCGCCCACCGCCTCCCACGTCTATGGGCACAGATGGTCGAGGGGAAGACCGAGGCGTGGCGGGTCCGGGTGGTGGCAAAGGAGACCCGCACGTTGAGCTTCGAAGCCGCCGCCTGGGTCGATGCGCAGCTCGTGCACGCTCAGCAGAAGCGCAAGCCCAACAACGCCATCCCTCAGCTGGTGGACGAGGCGATCAAGCGATTCGACCTCGAGCTGTTCGCCAAGCGGGAGGAACGTCGGCAGGACGGCCGTGGGGTCTGGTTGGACCCCGACACCTGCCAAGGTTTGTTGCGTGGGGTGCACATGAACCTCGACGCCCCCGACGCTGAGCTGTTGGACCGGACCCTCGACACCATCGCCGCAGGACTCAAGGCCGCTGGCGACACCGATGATCACCAGGCGCGCCGCGCGAAGGCGGTTGGGACGTTGCTCGACCCGCAGCTCGCGATGGACTTCCTCAACGGCACCCTCCCCGGCACCAGCGCGGAAGGGACCACGAATACGAAGGCGCCGGGCACGACGAGCCGGGTCGCGAACATCTACGTCCACTGCACCCTCGCGGACCTCGCGGTGATGACCCGCAGCGACATCGACCACGGGGCGAGCATCGAGAAGCTCGGACCCATCACGCTCACGCGGATGGGCGAATGGCTCACGCGACCTGGGGGCGTCGGATCCGCACGCATCAACGTCCGTCCGGTGATCGACACCAACACCGACCAAGCAGTCGACCAGCACGACCCGCCCGCGTGGATGCGCGAGGCGATGATCCTGCGCCACCCCACCTGCGTGTTCCCCGGCTGCACCACCACCGCCCGAGCCTGCGACGCCGACCACATCGACCCCTACATCCCACTCGACGAAGGCGGACCACCCGGCCAGACGTGTCTGGCGAACCTGGCGCCACTCTGCCGTTCACATCACCGGTTGAAGACCCACATGGGGTGGAGCTACCAGCGCCGGTCAGATGGCACCTATGCCTGGTGTGACCGGTGGGGGCGACCCGTCCGAGACGGTGACGCACCAGGTGAACTCGACGATCTCCGAGTGATTCCCGCACCGTCACCCATCGAGATCTACCTGCACGACTTCCTCATCACCTACGCCGGAACCGGCGGCACCGACCCACCGACCTAACGACCCTGCCCCGACGCCCGCGCCTTCTCGAAACCAGAGAGCGCTGCGCGGGCGTACCGGCATGCCCACACCGCTCAACCAGCGGCAAAGCTGCGCCCGAAACGATGGATCGCCGAACAACACCTTGGCGCGGCACGCCGTCGTAGTGCCGCAACGGGTCGCTGCTGCCAGTGCGCAACGCGTCATCGGGCCGGGTATGGAGATCTATCTCCATGACTCCCTCGTCGTACACCGGGTCAGGCGGCACCGACCCGCCCACCTAGCGATCCCGCCCGACGCCCGCGCTGGTCTCGACGAGCTCGACCAACGACGAGTACCCGACCAAGTACGCCGCGCGGGCGTACCGGTATGCCCACACCCCTCAGCCCTGATCCACCGATGGGTGGAGAGTTGAGCGTGGCGTAGAACGAGAATGCCCTTGCTGGGCGAGAGAATCGGAGTTACCACACACACGATTCCGGGCCGAGCAAGGGACACCTCGTAAGTGAAAGCCTCTCACACGATCAGGCCCGTCTTCGATGATCCGAACTTGGTGTCGGCCGCAGGTCTGGTTCCGGCGCTTCGGTTGGCCGAGTCGGCCGGCCTGCACGATCTCCTCGCGCAGCGACTGACGGTGCCTTCGCCGAATGCGGCGACGAAGGCGACCAGCGTGGTGGGCGGGATGCTCGCGGGCGCAGACAGCATCGATGACCTGGACCTACTCCGGCACGGCGGGATGGGTCGGCTGTTCGGCGGGGTGCGGGCACCCTCCACGCTGGGCACGTTCCTACGTTCCTTCACCCACGGGCACGTGCAGCAGCTCGACGCGGTCGGTGGCCGGCTCCTGGCCGGCCTCGCCGACCGGGTTCCAGGACTGGTCGCTGGCGGCGATGCCGCTGAGGAGACCGCGTTCATCGATGTCGATGACACGATCCGCGAGGTCCACGGCTATGCCAAGCAAGGCGCCGCCTACGGCTACTCCCGGGTGCGGGGGCTGAACATCCAGCTCGCCACGGTCTCCACGCCGTTGAGCGCGCCCGTGATCGCTCGGGCACGGCTACGCAAGGGCAACACCGCGTCCGCAGCGGGTGCCGGCCGGCTGCTGGCCCAGGCCATCGGCACCGCCCGTGCATCGGGCGTGAAGGGCCCGATCCTGTGCCGGGCCGACTCGGCCTACTACGGATGGGCCTTCGTCGGGACCGCGATCCGCGCGAAGACCTGGTTCTCCGTGACCGCCCGGATGACCCCCAGCGTGAGCGCCGCAATCACCGGCATCGACCAAGAAGCATGGACACCGATCAAGTATCCGAACGCGATCTGGGAGGAGACAGAGCAGCGCTGGATCTCCGACGCGGAGGTCGCCGAGGTGGCCTTCGTGGCGTTCACCGGCCGCCGCAAGGCCGAGCACGTGGCCTGCCGGCTGGTTGTGCGCCGGGTCAAGCGGCTCCAGGCCCTCGCCGGCGACGGCACCGAACAAGGTGAGCTGTTCGCCAGCTACCGGCACCACGCGTTCATCACCAACTCCACCCTCGACATCGTTGAGGCAGACCAGGCTCACCGTGACCACGCGATCGTCGAGCAGGTCATCGCCGAACTCAAGGACGGCGCCCTGGCGCACCTGCCGTCGGGGAAGTACGCGGCGAACGCCGCGTGGGTCGCGCTCGCAGTGATCGCGTTCAACATCGCCCGTGCCACCGCCGTCGCCGCCAACATGGCCAAGGTCCGATGGGCGACCCTGCGCAAGCGGATCATCAACATCCCCGCCCGGATCGCGGCCACCGGCCGCCGACTCATCCTGCACCTCCCGATCCGATGGCCCTGGGCAGAGCAGTGGGACACCCTCCACGCGCTCGCGACCGGACCACCAACACCCGCCACGACGTGACCATCCAGCCCAGCACGGGCGCAACCGAGGACCCTGAAGTGGAAGAACCGGCGTAGACCGGCAGGTCCCGCACGCCCACGACGCCGCGATACCCGCCAGCGCCGAGAACGACCACTACAGAAACAACGTCGGTGGATCAGGGCTCAGTCAGCGGCAACCTGCCCGGGGAACGACCGATCGCCGAACAACACCTTCGTCGCAGCAGCGCGACCCGGCGCGGTGCGCAGGCCGACGAATGCTGCCTCGGCGAGTGCCGACGTACGCACCGCCGCGAGCCCGCGTCGCATCGTGAGCCGGCCGCGGAACTTCGCGCGCAGCGGGGCGCCGTCGTAGTGCCGCAGCGGGTCGCTGCTGCCGGTGCGCAGCGCGTCGTCGAGCACGTCGACCGCCCGATCCGACAGCCGCAGACACGGGTCGAGGCCGCCGGCGGTCAGCGGTGAGACCGCTCCGGCAGCGTCCCCCACCAGCAGCCCGCACGGCGAGGCGATCCGGCGCAGCACGCCGCCCACCGGGATCGGCCCGCCGCGGCGCTCGACCTCCCCCACCGCTACCAGCGGCGCGAGTTCGCCAAGACCACTGGCGAACCGCGACAGGGCCGCACGCATGCCGTCGGGGTACCGGGCGGCGTACCCCGCAACCCCGACGTGGGCGTGCCGGCCGTCGTCGACGACCCACGCCAGGTAGCCCGGCGCGAGCCGCGGGTCCACGACGCAGTGGAACGTCGGCGGGCCGGCGTGCGACTCGATCGCGAACACCTCCTCCGCCCCGACCAGCATGCGCTCGTTGCGGTCGAGCCCGAGGTCGGCGGCGACCCGGGACCGCGCGCCGTCGGCGCCCACGACGTACGTCGCCCGCACCTGCCGTACGCCGCCCGGACCGTCCAGCACCGCGTCGGCACCGGCACGCCCGACGTAGCGGGTGCCGAGCACCACCTCCACACCCGCGGTGGTGGCCTCGGCGACGAGGTGGCGGTAGAGACCGGCCATGTCGCCGACGCGGTACTCGTCGCGGTCGCTCTCGAGGGCAACCGGCCGGCGCAACGACGGTGGGTAGAGCACGACCCGCCGGATGGGTGGCCCGAGCAGGTCGTCGGGCAGGGCGTAGTCGTCGAGGGTCTTGCGCACGAAGATCCCGGTCGTGCGGATGGCCGCCCCGAGGTCGCGGCGACGGTCGACCAGGACGACCTCGTGGCCACGCCGGCCGAGCTCGATCGCGACGTGCAGCCCAGCGAGCCCGGCACCGACGACCAGGACGTCGGCCCTCATGGCTCGAAGCGCAAGATGTCGCCCGGCTGGCACTCGAGCACCTCGCAGATCGCCTCGAGCGTGCTGAACCGCACCGCCTTCGCGCGCCCGTTCTTGAGCACCGCGAGGTTGGCCGGCGTGATGCCCACGCGCTCGGCCAGGACGCCGACCGGCATCTTGCGGCGCGCGAGCATGACGTCGATGTCGACGATGATCGGCACTCAGATCACCTCGTCGAGCTCGGCCTGCATGGCCCGAGCCTCGGCGTCGCGCGCGACCGCCTGGGCGAGGAGCATCCGCATCACCAGGACGATGAGCGCGATGCCGGCGACCACCCCGCCGGCCCCACCGATCAGCAGCACCATGCCCGGCGCCACCTCCTCGCCCGGCGCGAGCACGAAGCCGAGCGCGAAGAATAGCCCGGCCCCCACGGCGATCGCCACGATGATCGCGTCGACGAAGCGGAAGGACGCGGGGGTGAACACCGTCCCGCGGCGCACCATCGTGAGCAGCCGCCAGACGCAGACCGCGCAGACCTGGAGCACGACGACCAGGCAGAAGGCGATCGCGACGAGGGGGAACCACAGCCGGGTCAGCTCGCCACCCTCCCCACGCAGATCGGCGGCCGCCAGCGGGATCATCACTGCCTGGACGAACACCGAGCCAAGCAATGCCAGCACCAGGACGGTGCGCAGCGCACCGATCACCCATCGATTCATTCGCGATGCCTTCCTATCGAATTTCGATAGGACTCTATCGCAGGTCGATCAGGTGCGGTACTCCATGTCGGCTTCGATGTCCCCGCTGGCCGGCAGCGGGTGCAGCTGCAGATGGGGGGCCGCCCGCAGCGCCGACCGCACGCGCCACACGTCGGGGAAGAGCGCCAGGAGCGTGCCGTCCCGCCGCTCGAGCACCTCAGCACCGCGGATGCCGCGCACCTCGTCGGCCTGCTCCGGCTCAACGCGCCGGGCCACGGTGTAGCCGAGCTGCTCGAGCCGCACGGCGGCGCCGAACTCGGCCTCCATCCGCGCCACCACGACCTCGAACTGCATCGGTCCGACGGCAGCGAGGATCGGGTTGTGGTCACCGCGCGCCGGGGAGCGCAGCACCTGGACGACCCCCTCCTCGTCGAGCTGGCTGATCCCGCGCCGGAACTGCTTCCAGCGCTGGGTGTCCGTGACGCTGGCGGCCGCGAAGTGCTCGGGCGCGAAGCTCGTGATCGGCGGGTAGCGCACGGGCCGGCCGGCATAGATCGTGTCGCCGACGAGCAACGCCGAGGCGTTGACCAGGCCGACGACGTCACCGGGCATCGCTCGGTCGACCACCACCCGCTCGCGGCCGAAGACCGCTTGGGCGTACTTCGTGGCGAACGGCCGTCCGGTCGTCCCGTGCGTGGCGACCATGCCGCGCTCGAAGACCCCCGAGCACACGCGCACGTAGGCGAGCCGGTCGCGGTGCGAGGCGTCCATCCCCGACTGCACCTTGAACACATACGCGCTGAAGTCGTCGTCGACCGCGCGCTCACCACCGTCGATGGTCGGCGTCGGCGCTGGCGCAGGTGCGATGTCGACCAGCAGGTCGAGCAGGGTGGACACCCCGAAGTTCGACAGGGCGGAGGCGAACAGCACCGGCGTCGTGCGCCCGGCGCGGTAGGCCGCCAGGTCGTGGTCGGCCCCGTCGGCGCTCAGCAGCTCGTCGCCCTCGACGGCCTCGTGCCAGTCCTGGCCCTCGGCCGCGGCCGCCGCGTCGGGCTCGAGGTGCTCCTCGGGCGCGCGGGTCGCGCCACCGGCCGTGCGGGTGTAGCGGATGTAGCGACCCGTACGCCGATCGAGCACGCCGCGGAAGTCGCCGGCGATGCCGACCGGCCAGGTCAGCGGGGTGGGCCGCAGGCCGATGCGCTGCTCGATCTCGTCCATCAGCGCGAACGGGTCGAGCCCGGGTCGGTCCCACTTGTTGATGACCGTGATGACGGGCAGCCCGCGCTGGGCGCACACGCGGAACAGCTTGAGCGTCTGGGGCTCCAGACCCTTGGCGGCGTCGACGAGCATCACCGCGGAGTCGACCGCGCTGAGCACGCGGTAGGTGTCCTCGGAGAAGTCCGCGTGGCCGGGGGTGTCGACGAGGTTGATCACGTGGTCGCCGTACGCGAACTGCAGCGCCGCTGAGGTGATGGAGATGCCGCGGGCCTGCTCCATGTCCATCCAGTCCGACACGGTGCCCTTGCGGCCGGCCTTGCCGTGGGTGGCGCCGGCCCGCGAGATCACCTCGGCATGCAGCGCGAGCGCCTCAGTGAGCGTGGACTTGCCGGCGTCGGGGTGGCTGATGACGGCGAAGGTACGACGGGGCCGGGTGTCGGGGAGGTCGGGCACTGCTCCGACTCTACTGGGACCTCAGGCAGCACCCCGGCGCAGCCGACGGGCGGCGCGGACGGCACCCCACCCGGCCAGCACCCACGGGCCCGCGACGATCACCGGGTCGAGCCACTGGTGCTTGACGTCGGCCCGATTGCGCCCGAACCTCGAGGAGATGCCGTGCCGACGCGGCTCGCTGAGGATCCCGGTCTCGGTGATGGGGTTGTCGGGTCGTCCGCGCAGTGCCGAGGTGACGGCGCTCTCGACCATGTCGACGCGGTCACCGAGCATCAGCAACAGCCAATGCGCGGCGCGGGCCTCGCTGTAGCGGGCGTACGCCGCCTTGCGGATCACCCCCGACAACCCCTTGGGCGGGCAGCTCGTGCCGAAGGCCGGCGTGAGGCGCATGTGCTCGATGGAGCGCTCCCGCGGCCAGCGCTCCTCCTGCTGCTCGGGCAATGTCCAGTGCGCGCCGGGAGCCGGCTCGGGGTCCCGCATCCGCGGCACTGAGGGCCGGTCGGCGGGATCGAGGTCGACACCCCACCCGGGGATCCGGGCGCGCAGCTCCTCGCTGCTGGGGACGAGGTCGGGCTTGGCGGCGGTGTAGGGCATGGGGTCCTCCGGCGTACGACGGGAGCGGTCGGTCAGGCGGCGTCGTTGACGATGATCGGCTTGATGCAGTCGTCGAGCTTGGCCGAGAACATGTGGTAGCCCTCGGCGATGTGCTCCAGCGGGATCCGATGGGTGATGATCTCGCTGGGGTTGAGGTAGCCGTTGCGCACGTGCTCGAACAGCCGCGGCCACTGGCGCTTCACCGGGCACTGGTTCATCCGCAGCGTCAGCCCCTTGTTGAGCGCGTCGCCGAACTTCACCGCGCTGAACAGCGGCCCGTAGGCGCCCACGACCGAGACCGTGCCGCCCTTGCGGGCCGCGTCGATCGCCCAGTTGAGCGCGACCGGCGAGCCGCCCTGCATCTTGAGCTTGGCCGAGGTGACGTGCTGCAGGAGGTTGCCGTCGGCCTCCGCACCCACGGCATCGATGACCGCGTCGGCGCCGAGCCCCTCGGTCAGCCGCTTGAGCAGGACGACGATGTCGTCGTGCTCGGCGAAGTTGTAGGTCTCGGCATGGGCGAAGTCGCGTGCCTTGGCGAGCCGGTAGTCGAGGTGGTCGATGACGATCACCCGCCCCGCTCCCATGAGCCACGCGGACTTCGCCGCGAACAGCCCGACCGGGCCGGCGCCCAGGACCACTACGACGTCACCCTCGACGATGTCGCCGAGCTGAGCGCCGAAGTAGCCGGTCGCGACCGCGTCGGTGAGCAGCGCCGCGTCGTCCTCGCTCATCCAGTCCGGGATGAGGCTGGGCCCGACGTCGGCGAACGGCACCCGCACGAACTCCGCCTGCCCGCCGTCGTACCCACCGGTCGTGTGCGAGTAGCCGTAGATCGAGCCCACGGCCGTCGCGTTGGGGTTGACGTTATGGCTGTTGGAGTAGAGCCCGCGGGCGCAGAAGTAGCAGGTGCCGCAGAAGATGTTGGACGGCACCATGACCTTGTCGCCGACCTTCAGGTGCTGCACCGACGGTCCGACCTCGTGGACCACGCCGACGAACTCGTGGCCGAACGTGTGGCCGATCCCGTGGTCGAGGCGCAGCATGCGGGTGCGGTACCGCGCCGCCACGACGTCATACGTTCCGGGACCTATTGCTTCGGGGGCGTATGACGTCCGGGAGAATCGCGGCGTGCAGAACGTCTGGGTGGTGGCCGACGACACCGACCGCGAGGGCGGGTACGTCGTCGAGCGGCTGCGCGAGGTCGCGCAGCGCGTCTCCTACGTCGACCGCGACGAGCTGACCGGCGAGGCGCTGGGTGCCGCCGACGACCTGGTGCTGCTGCTCGGCTCGGTCCGCTCGGCCCACGACCCGGCGCAGGCAGCCGTCGTCGAGGCGGAGGCGGCGACGATCGGCGCGAGCCTCGATGCCGGCGTACCGGTGCTGGGGATCTGCTACGGCGCGCAGCTGCTCGCCCGCGCACTCGGCGGGACGTCGTACCGGGGCCCGCGCCTGGAGATCGGCCTGATCGAGGTCGAGACCGACGACCCCACCCTCTGCCCGCCCGGACCGTGGGCGCAGTCGCACAGCGACGTCTTCGTCGCGCCCCCGACCTCACGGGTGCTGGGCCGCACGGACGTCGGCCCCCAGGCAATCGCCGACACCTCCCGCGCCGCGCGGGCGCTGGCGTGGCAGTTCCACCCCGAGGTCGTGCCGACGACGTTCGCACGGTGGGCTCGGGGTGACGCGGAGGCCGCACGCGCGATCGGTGTCGACGCCGAAGCAGTCATCGCCGAGGTCGCCGCCGCCGCATCCGCCAGCCGCGAGCGCGCCCGACTGCTCACCGACGCCGCAGTCTCCTGGCTGACCGCTAGAGCTTGAACCGCCCCGCGAACGCCCGCAGCGGCAGGTCGTTGCTGGTGACGATGCCCGGCGGCGCGGCGACCACCGAGCGGATCGCGTGCAGCGCGGGCATGCCGGTCACCGTCATCCCGAGGCTCGCGAACTGCGACGGGTCGGACAGGTCGACGCCGGCCGCCGGGAAGACCATGTGCTTGTTGTAGATGAACGGGTCGCCCTTCACCTGCGTGATGTAGCAGCCCTTGATGTCCCACGACGGGTCGGTGTGGGGCGTCATCTGCCACTCGAGGTGGGTCTCGACGCGCGCGACGCCGTCGAGCATCCCGACGTACTTCACGTAGGACCCGCCCAGTGATCCCTTCGGCAGCTGGTACCACCCCAGGTCGACGTCCTTCGTGCACGCGCCGAGCTCGGCCTCGAAGACCACCTCGTCCAGCTCGAGCCCGAACGCCTCGGCCTTGAGGTAGACAGCGTCGGCGAAGACCTCGGTGTATTTCCGCAGCATTCCCGGCAGCTCGGGGTCGTCGACCGGTCGGCCGTAGCCCACCTCGCGCCAGGTGTCGGCCGAGTGGTGGCAGGACACGTCGACCGACTCGATGGTGGTGACGTTCTCGATGTCGGCCACGTCGGCGGTGCAGGCGATCCCGATGATCTGGTTGACGCCGGGGTTCATCCCCGTGCCGTAGAACGTCGACCCACCCTTGAGGCAGGCCTCCTGCAGGACCTCGCTCGTACGCCGCCCCGACGGGTGCGGGTGGTTGGTGTCGCGGTGGAAGCCGGTGATCCAGTCGGCGGTGGTGACGACGTTGATGCCCGCCTCGAGCACCTGCACGTAAAGGTCCTCGTCGGGGAAGACGCCGTGGAACGTCACCACGTCCGGGCGCGCCGCGATGATCTCCTCGACCGTCCCGGTGGCCGTGATGCCGAGCGGGCCGATCCCGGCGAGCTCGCCCACGTCCTTGCCGATCTTGTCGGGGGTGTAGCAGTGCACGCCCACGAGCTCGAGGTCGGGGTGGGGGCCGAGACGCTTGATCATCTCGGAGCCGACGTTGCCGGTGGCGACCTGGAAGATCCGGATCGGGCGGGTGGACGGGGACATGGCGACTCCTCGCGCTGGCGGTCCGCAGAATGTATGTTCTGCGTCACAGAATCTCCGTTCTGCCCTACCCGGTCAAGCGATTCAGCGCAGGAGGCGCGATGACCCTCGTCGAGGAACGCCACGCGCTCTACCGTGCCCTCGTCCTCGACGCGGCCGAGCGCGAGTTCGCCCAACAGGGGTACGCCGACACGAAGGTCACCGCGATCGCGCGAGCCGCCGGCGTCTCCCTCGCGACGTTCTACAAGGCCTTCCCCGGCAAGGAGGAGGTCTGGAACGAGCTGCACCGGCGTCGCAACACCGACCTGCGCGCCCGGGTCGACGAGCGCATCGCCGCGACCGACCAGCCGTTGGAGCGCATCCTCACCGGCGTCGCGGGCGCCGTCTCCTACCTCGCGGACCACCCCACCTACCTCGAGCTCAACCTGCGCACCGCCTCGGGCTGGCTCTACGGCACCGGGACCACCGCCGACCAGGCCACCGCGTGGGCCGCCGGCATGCGCACGATCGACGCCGGCGTCCGCGCCGCAGTCACCGCCGGGCAGCTGGGCGACCTCCGACCCGCGATCGCGCGCGGCATGATCATCTCCGCGTTGCAGGTCTGGCTCGCCGACTGGGTCGACTCCGGCTACGACCGCGAACCCGACGCTCTCGTCGACGACCTCGTCGCGCACCTGCGACGCCTGCTGACCACGACCACCGGGAGCCCCGCATGAGCCCGTACCCGCACCTGCTCTCCACCGGCCGCATCGGCTCGATGGAGCTGCGCAACCGGATCGTCCTGTGCCCGATGGGCATCCTGCTGAGCAACCCCGACGGCTCGGTCAGCGACACCGAGGTCGCGTTCTACGAGGCCCGGGCGCGCGGCGGCGCCGGACTGCTGCTGATCGGCACGGCGCAGGTGGCCTATCCCGAGGGCGTCAACCACCCGCAGATGCAGGCGATCTCCGACGACCGCTACCTGCCGGGGATGCGCCGTCTCGCCGACGCAGTGCACGCACACGGGTCGAAGATCGCGGCCCAGCTCAACTACATGGGCATCTACGCGCAGTACGACATGCTCCAGGGCAACCCGCGGGTCGTGGCCTTCGAGCAGCCGTTCCCGAACCCCGACGAGGTCGGTCGGATGCTTCCCCGCGAAGAGGCCACCGCGATGGCGGAAGCCTGGCTGACCCCGGGTGCCAACCTCGAGCAGAAGGTCGCGGACGAGGACGACATCGTCCGCATCATCGGCCGGTACGCCGACGCAGCCGCGCGCTGCCAGCGGGCCGGCTATGACGGCGTCGAGATCCACGCCGGTCACGGCTACTTCATCGACTCCTTCCTCACACCGCGCAATCAGCGCACCGACGGCTGGGGCGGGGACCTCGACGGCCGGACCCGGGTGCTGCTCACCGTCATCCGGCAGGTCCGCGAGACGGTCGGTCCCGACTATCCGGTGTGGATCCGGCTCAACAGCAGGGAATATCACCACGAGGTGGGCGAGACCTTCGACGAGCAGAGCGAGGTAGCGCGGCGCGCGCTCGCTGCCGGTGCGGACGCGATCCACCTGACGGCGTACGCCAACACCGACGTCGCGACCTCGGCCACCGACTCCTATGCACCGCACCGGGTGCAGGACCTCCCCCGCTTCGCCGCCGAGCTGCGGCGCGAGACCGGTGCCACGGTGATCACCTACGGCCGCCACGATGCCGCCGCCGCCGACGGACTGATCGCCGACGGCACGGGCGACTTCGTGGGCTTCGCGCGGCGGCTGCTCGCCGACCCGGACATGCCGCGCAAGCTCGCCGACAGCGAGGGCGACCGGGTCCGGCCGTGCATCTACCAGTACACCTGCATCGGCAACATCGCGCTGCGCACACCGGTGCGGTGCGCCGTCAACCCGCAGCTCGGCCGCGACGCGGAGCCGCTTCCGACCCCGACGCGCCCCCGGCAGGTCCTCGTCGTCGGCGCAGGTCCTGCTGGCCTGGAGGCAGCGATCCGGCTCAACCATGCGGGTCATCGCGTCACGTTGCTGGAGCGCGCCACCGAGGTCGGCGGCATGCTGCGGCAGGCTGCCGCCGTCGACGGCCCACTCGCCGACTACCTGGCGTGGCTGCGCCGTACCCTCGCCGACACCGACGTCGAGCTGCGCCTCGGCGAGGAGCTGCGCGCCCCGACCGCCCAGGGGTACGACGACGTCGTCCTCGCCACCGGCGGCGACTGGTCCACGATCGACCACCCCGCCGGTGCCCTCGACGTCCCTTCGCTCGCGTCGTGGCTGGAGGACGACGACGACACCGTCGGCGCACGCGTGCTCGTCCTCGGCACCAGCATCGCGGCCCTGCGGATCGCCCAGATCTGCCGGGCCCGTGGGCGCGAGACGACCCTCGTGAGCCCGGAGCGGTATGTCGGTCCCGAGCTCGGCGCGCTCGGGCGGCACCGGCACATCCAGGACTACCTGGACGCCGGTGGCCACCTGCTGCTGCGCACGGCGTACGACGCCCATGAGGTCGAGGCCGACACCGTGATCGACGTGCGGCCCCGCGTGGGTGCGGACAACCCGCTGGTGGCGAGTCTGCGGGCAGCGCTGCCGTCGGACGTGCGGATCCATGTCATCGGCGAGGCTGCCGGCCCCGGCGCCATCAACGCCGCGACGCAGGCCGCGTTGGACCTGGTCCTGGCGCTGGCGCCCGCGGGTCGCTAGTCGCCCTGGGCCAGCTCCGGCGGTGGCAGGTCCTCGTCGGCCAGCTCCTCGACGACCATCGGCTCGGGTACGCCGGCGGTGATCGTGGTGCCGTCGGCGCGGGTGCCGCCGGTCTGCGGGACGTTGCTCATGAGGCCGTCGATGCGCGGTCCCTGGTCGGGCAGCGGCACCCGAAGTGGACGGTCGACGGCGGCGGAGTAGGCCTCGCCGCGCACCCGCACGCGGACCTCCTCCTCGCCCCTCTCGACGACCTCGATGACCAGCTCGTCCTGGGTGACCTGCACGATCAGCCGCGAGCCGCGCCAGGTCATGCGGAAGCGCAGGTGCGACCAGTCCGCGGGCAGCCGGGGGTTGAAGGTGAGCCGGCCGTTGCGGTCGCTCATGCCGGCGAAGCCGAACGTCAGCGCACTCCATACGCCACCGAGCGAGGCGATGTGCATGCCGTCGACGGTGTTGCCGTGCAGGTCGGCGAGGTCGACGTAGAGCGCCTTGCGGAAGTACTCCATCGCCGTCTCGTGGTAGCCCACCTCGGCGGCGACGATCGACTGCACGACCGCCGACAGGGTGGAGTCCCCCGTGGTGATCGGGTCGTAGTAGTCGAAGTTCGCCTTCTTCTGCTCCGGGGTGAAGCGGTCGCCCTGAAGGAACATCGCCAGGACCACGTCGGCCTGCTTGAGCACCTGGAACCGGTAGATCACCAACGGGTGGTAGTTCAGCAGCAGCGGCCGCAGCTCGTCGGGGGTGCGGGAGAGGTCCCACACCTCGCGGTCGAGGAAGAAGTCGTCCTGGGGGTGGATGCCGAGTCCCTCGTCGAACGGGATCGCCATACCCTCGGCGCACTTGCGCCACAGCTCGGGCTCGGACTCGGTGAGCTCGAGCCGCCGCGCCATGGCGGCGTACTCCGTCGGGTGCTCGACGCGCATCCGCTCGATCACGATCGCGGCGCGCTCGAGGTTGAAGCGCGCCATGACGTTGGTGAACAGGTTGTTGTTGACGACGGTCGTGTATTCGTCCGGCCCCGTCACGCCGTGGATGTGGAAGGTCGGGTCGTCACCGTTGCGCCGGCGCCAGAAGCCCAGCTCCGACCACATCCGCGCGGTCTCCACCAGCAGCTCGGCACCCTCGCGCACGAGGAACCCGGTGTCGTTGGTGGCGCCGACGTACTGCATCAACGCATAGGCGATGTCGGCGTTGATGTGCATCTGGGCGCTGCCGGCGGCGTAGTAGGCCGAGGCCTCCTCGCCGTTGATGGTGCGCCACGGGAACAACACCCCCGACTGCGCCATCTCGCGCGCACGGCTGCGGGCGGCCGGCAGCATACGGCTGCGGAAGTGCAGCACGTTGCGGGCGTTGTGGGGCTGGGTGTAGGTGAGGAACGGAAGGACGTAGATCTCGGTGTCCCAGAAGTAGTGACCCTCGTAGCCGGAGCCGGTCACGCCCTTCGCCGCGACGCCCTGCTGATCGGCGCGCGAAGTGGCCTGCTCGAGGTGGAAGAGGTTGAAGCGCACCGCCTGCTGCATGGCGTTGCCGCCACCGACCTCGACGTCGGCGACCTCCCAGTAGCGGGCGAACCACTCGCGCTGCTCGGCATGGAAGTGCTCGACCGAGTGCCGGGCGGCGCGGTCGAGGGTGCGGTCGCAGCGGTCCACGAGCTCGCGCACGGGCACGCCCGCGGAGCTGTGGTAGGTCACGAACTTCTCCAGCCGGGCGGTCTGGCCCTCGGTCGCCTCGATCCGGAAGACGACCTTGCCGCGGTCCTCCTCACACGAGGTCACGACCTCGGTCTCGTCCTTGGTGTGCAGGTGGTGGTCGGCCGCGACTGCCAACGTCATCCGGGACCGCGCGCACCGGTAGCCCAGCCACATGCGGTCCTCATCGATCTGGTGACCCATCGGCTCGAGCACGCGCTCCTCGAAGGTCGCGGTCTTGCGCGGGTCGAATCCCTCGCCCATCGCGGCGTCGCGGACGTGGTACTCGTCCTCGCCGTCCTGGCGGTTGAGGATCTGCGAGGAGATGACGATCGGCGCATCGCCCTCCAGCATCGTGACCTCGAGGGTCATGATCGCCAGATGGCGCTGGGCCATCGACACCATCCGGGTCGAGACGACCTGCACCCGCTTGCCGGCCGGCGTGCGCCAGATCAGCTCGCGGCGCAGGACGCCGTCCCGGAAGTCCAGCGAGCGCTCGTAGTGCTCGAGGTCGGCGGTCCCCAGGATCAGCGGCTCGTCGTCGACGTACAACTTGATGACCTTGGTGTCGGGGACGTTGACGATCGTCTGGCCCGTGCGCGCGAAGCCGTACGCCGCCTCGGCGTGCCGGATCGGCCAGGTCTCGTGGAAGCCGTTGATGAAGGTGCCGTGGGCGTAGGCGTCGCGGCCCTCCTCGGGGTTGCCGCGCATGCCGAGGTAGCCGTTGCCGACGGCGAAGACCGTCTCGGTGGTGCCGAGGTCCTCGGAGCGGTACGCCGTCTCGACCAGCCGCCACGGGTCGACCGGGAAGCGACCCCGGTCGACGGGCTCGCCGGAGCCGAGCCAGCGCTTCATCGGTCCTCCCCCGGGACGAGCTCGGCGAGGTCGGCCACGACCAGGTGGGCACCGGCGTCGGTGAGCACAGCGGCGCCCGCACCACGGTCGACACCGATCACGAGTGCGAACCCGCCACTCGCTCCGGCGCGCACGCCGGAGACGGCGTCCTCGAGGACGACCGCGCGCTCCGGCGTCGTACCCAGCACCGTGGCGGCGTGCACGAACGTGTCGGGGGCCGGCTTGCCGGGCAGGCCGAGCTCGGCCGCGACCGCGCCCGACACGACGGTCTCGAACCGGTCGGCCAGGCCGGCGGCCTCGAGCACCGACGGTGCGTTGGCCGACGACGACACCACTGCCAGCGGCAGCCCGAGGTCGCGCAGGTGGTCGAGCAGCAGCACCGAGCCCGGGTACGCCGTCACACCGTCGCGCTCGAGCACGGCGTTGAACGCGTCGTTCTTGCGGTTGCCGAGGCCGTGGACGGTCTGGACGTCGGCGGAGTCCTCCGGCCCACCCTCCGGCAGGTCGATCCCCCGCGCGCGCAGGAAGTCGCGCACGCCGTCGAAGCGGGGCTTGCCGTCGACGTGGGCGAAGTAGTCGTCATCGGTGTACGGCGAACGGTCCCCGCCGCCCGTCACGGTGTCATCGGCGAGGAAAGCGTTGAACATCTCCGCCCAGGCGCGCATGTGCACCTCGGCGGTCGGGGTCACCACGCCGTCGAGGTCGAAGAGCACGGCGTCGTGGTCGGCCCAGGCGAGGGCTGCAGGGTCAACAGTCACCCCCGAAGCGTAGGCGGTGACCGGTGGTTCCCCACTCACTGAGACCTCGGGTGTGACCCACGTTGCTTCCTCCTACAGTGCAGCGACGCCACCGACGAAGGAGCAGCCCATGACCGCCGCGACCGACCCAGGCCAGCTGCGCGAGCGCTACGGACCGTGGGCGGTCGTCGCCGGTGGTTCGGAAGGGGTCGGGCGGGAGTTCGCCACCCAGCTCGCCGACGCCGGCGTCCACCTCGTCCTGCTGGCCCGCAAGCCCGAGCCGCTGGAGGAGACCGCGGCGATGTGCCGCGAGCGGGGTGTCGACGTACGCACGATCGCGATGGACCTCACCGCCCCCGACGCGGTCGCGCAGCTGACGGCGGTGACCGACGACCTCGAGGTCGGGCTGCTCATCTACAACGCCGGCGCCAACACCCACAGCGCCGAGTTCCTCGACGGCGACCTCGAGGCGTTCGGCCAGGTCATCACGCTCAACATCACCACGCAGATGGCGCTGGTGCAGCACTACGGCCGGCCGATGCGGGACCGCGGTCGCGGCGGGATCCTGCTCATCGGGTCGATGGCCGGCTACATGGGCTCGACGCGGCACTCCGTGTATGGCGGGGTGAAGGCGTTCGGCCGGATCTTCGCCGAGAGCGTCTGGGTCGAGCTGCGCAAGCAGGGGGTCGACGTGGTCGAGCTCGTGCTCGGCGTGACCCGCACTCCGGCGATGGAGCGGGTCGGTCTGAACTTCGACGCCCCCGGCTTCCACGCCTCCGACCCCGCCGACGTGGCGCGGCAGGGGCTCGCCAGCCTCGGCCACGGCCCGGTCGTGATCGCCGAGGGCAACGAGGAGGGCGCCCGGATCCGCAGCGCGGTCGACGAGCGCGCGAAGCTCGTGGCGGGTGCCGACAGGCGGATGCGGCAATTGATGGAAGGCTCAACGCAGCACGGGGCAGAGGCATCGAAGTGAAGATCGGCATCGCCACGCCCACCCTCTTCCAGGTCCCCGCCGTCGCGTCGGCGTGGGAGCGGACCGCCGGCGTCGAGGACGTCGTGACGGTGGCCCGCGCCGCCGACGAGGCCGGGATCGACTACCTCACCTGCGCCGAGCACGTCGCCGTACCCGAGGAGGCGGCCGCGACTCGCGGTGGCACCTACTGGGACCCGCTTGCCACGTTGTCGTTCCTCGCCGCCCACACGCAGCGGATCAACCTCGTCACGGCCGTGCTGGTCCTCGGCTACCACCGCCCTGAGGCGATCGCGAAGCGCTACGGCACCCTCGACCTGCTGAGCAACGGCCGGGTCGTGCTCGGCGTCGGCGTCGGATCCCTCAAGGAGGAGTTCGACCTGCTCGACGCCCCGTGGGAGGACCGGGGCGCCCGTGCCGACGCCGATCTGCGCCGGCTGCGCGAGGTGTGGGGCCAGTCATCGGTCGACGGGATGCGCTACGACCCGACCTCTCCGCGTACGACGGTCCCGGTCTGGGTCGGCGGCCGGACCGTCCGGTCCCTGCGCCGCGCGGTCGAGCTCGGCACGGGCTGGATGCCGTTCGGCCTCGGCCGCGACGAGCTCGCCGCGATGCTCGCGCGCTTCGACCTTCCCGACGGGTTCGAGGTCGTGCTGTCCCCCGGCGGCACCCTCGACCCGCTCGGCGACCCCGAGGCCGCGCTGCGCAAGCTGCGCGCGGTCCAGGAGGTCGGTGCGACGCGGGCCACCTGCACCGTCGACGCCGACTCGGCCGCCCACTACGCCGAGCAGATGGCCGCACTCGCCGCCCTGGCCCAGGACCTGGAGGACCGATGACCGACCTCGCTGCCCGCCTCGACGCCCTCGAGCACCGCCTCCAGCTGGCGGAGGACAAGCTCGCCATCACCCAGCTGATCGCCTCCTACGGCCCCCTCGTCGACGCCGGTCGCGCCGACGAGGTGGGCCAGCTGTGGACCGAGGACGGCGAGTACGACGTCGAGGGCTGGGCGATGCGCTCGCGCGCCGACATCCACGCGATGGTGCTGAGCGACGCCCACCAGCGGCTGATCACGAACGGCAGCGTGCACTTCCTCGGTCCCGTCTGGGTCGAGGTCGCCGGCGACGAGGCGAAGGCCGTCTGTGACTCGCTGCTCGTCCTCAACGGCGAGGAGGGGTGGCGGGTCGCCCGCGGGAGCGTGCACCGGTTCCAGCTGGTCCGCGACGGCGGCGCCTGGCGCATCAAGCACCGGATCTCGCGCCAGCTGGACGGCTCACAGAGCTCGCGTGACCTCCTCCCCCTCTGAGTCGCGCTGGCTGGTCCTCGCCCTGGCGCTGCTGACCACGGTCACCGGCATCGTCTCCAGCCTCGGGGCACCGCTCGTCCCGTCGATCGCCGACGAGCTCGACGTCTCCCTCGGCTCCGCGCAGTGGACGCTGACGGTGACACTGCTGGTGGGTGCGGTCTCGACGCCGTTGCTGGGGAGGTACGCCGCCGCGCACCGCCGCCGTCCCGTGATCCTCATCGGGCTCGCCGTCGTGGTCGCCGGCACCGCCCTGGCCGCGCTCGCGACTGCCGTCCCCCAGCTGGGGCTGCCCGCGCTGATCCTGGGCCGCGCGGTCCAGGGCCTCGGGATCGCCCTCACCCCGCTGGCGATGACGGTCGCCCGAGACGTGTTCACCCCGGAGAAGGCCCAACGGGTCATCCCGATGCTCTCGGTGGCCGGCGTCGTGGGCGCCGGTCTCGGCTACCCGCTGACCGCCTCGGTCGCGCAGTTCGGCGGCGTACCCGCGGCGTTCTGGTTCGGCGTCGTGCTCACCGCCGGCACTCTGCTGCTGGCGTGGCGGACCCTGCCCCGCGCCCCTCGCGGCCCGACCCCGCGCGTGCAACCGCTCGAGGCGCTGCTGCTCGGCGGCAGCACGCTCGCTGTCCTGCTCGGCATCAACCAGACCACGAGCTGGGGTTGGGGCGACCTCCGGACTGTCGCCCTCTTCACGCTCGGCATCGCCGGGGCGGCCCTGTGGTCCTGGCTCACGCTGCGTTCGCCGTCGCCGCTGGTCGACCTGCGCCTGGCCTTCGGCACCCCGGCGCTCGGCCCACACGTGACGGTCATCCTGGCCGGGACGGGGATGTATATGTCCCTGGCGCTGGTGATCGTGCTCGTGCAGACCCGCACGCCTGCGGGCTGGGGCCTCGACCAGCCGGTGCTGGTCGCCGGCCTGATGCTGGTGCCGTACTCCCTCACCGCTGTCGTCGGCACCCGGATCTCGCAGTGGGCCGGGCGCTACGTCCCCGCCGTACGCCTCCTGCCGATCGGGTGCGCGCTCTACCTCGCCTCGGTGCTCATGCTTGCGTTCGCGCACGACCACGTGTGGCAGGCCCTGGTGGCGATGGGCATCGCCGGAGTCGGCAGCGGGTTCACCTTCGCGATGATCCCGGCGCTGCTCGTGCGCACCGTGCCTGTTGCGGAGACCAGCAGCGCGCTGAGCTTCAACATGGTCCTGCGCTACGTCGGCTTCTCCACCGGCAGCGCCCTGGGCGTGACCGTGCTGGCGCTGGGCAGCGGCGGGACCGTCCCGACCGAGCACGGCTTCGTCGTCGCGTCGCTCGTGAACGCCGCCGTGTGGTTGGTCGCGATCGTGGTCGTGCTGGTGATCGGCACCCGCCGACCGCCGGCCTCGCTCAGGGCAGGTGCGTGACCCGGGCCAGCCGCCCGATCGCGACCAGACCGACCAGCGGCAACAGCACCATCACACCCAGTGCTTGCGGGACGCCGAGCACCGGACCGAGCCCACCGACGACCGCGGACCCGATCGAGCCGCCCACCATGAACAGCAGCGTCGCCACGCCGAGCGCGATGCCGCGCACCTCCAGGCTCACGGCCTCGCCGACCGCGGCGCTCATCGCCGGCTGACCGACGCCGAACGCGACGGTCGTCAGGATCATCGCGGCCAGGAGCAGCGCGGGGGCGACGAAGTAGACGCCGAGCCCCGTCGCGACCAGCGCCGTGGCGGCGACGGCGCAGGCGGTGGCGATCGTGCGGAACGGCCCGAAGGTGTCGATCAGGCGGCCGGTCACCGGCGGGATCAGCAGCGCGATGAACGCGGCCGGCATCAGGAGCAGACCGATCTGCCAGGTCTCCCACCCCTCCTCGATCAGGGCGGCGGGCAGCGCGACGAGCAGTGCGAACCAGGCTGCCGGGATCGCGGCCGCCGCGATCGCGCTGCGCACGAGCGGGCCGTTGCTGATGACGGCGCGCGGAAGAAACCCGTGGGGCTGTCGGCGGACGCGCCAGACGACGCTCGGCGTGCCGACCGCCATGAGGGCGAGCCCCACCAGCGCGACCACCACGCCCGTGGAGGGTGACTGGACGACCAGGATCACTCCGCCCGCGGTGACGGAGACGAGGAAGGCGCCCAGCAGGTCGAGGGTCGCGCCACTGCCGCCGCCGAGCAGCGAGCGCAGCAGGAACGGCAGGACGAGGGTGCCGAGCACCGGCAGCATCATCACCGCACGCCAGCCGATGAAGTGGTCGACGGCGCCACCGATCAGCGGTCCCGCACAGGTGACGGCCGCCGAGACGCCCGCGAGCCGTCCGAGGGCGACGCCACGGATCGGGCCGTCGTACCTCGTGGTGAGGAGCGTGACGCCCAGCGTCGGCACGGCTGCAGCGCCCATGCCCTGCAGCAGGCGGGCCACCACGACGATCTCGAAGGCCGGGGCGAGCGCCGCGATGACCGCACCCAGGCTCATGAGGCCCACCCCAGCGAGCAGCGGGATCCGGACCCCGACAAGATCGGCGATCCGGCCGTAGAGGGCGGTGGTGATGGCCAGTGCCAGGATGTAGAGGCTGATCGCCCAGGTCGCCACACCGACGGTGACGTCGAGGTCGGCCGCCATCGGCACCAGGGCGATCGACGCCGACGACGACCCCATGCCGGCGAGCCCGAACAGCAACCCCAGGAGCATGGAGGTACGGCGGGAGTCGTCGCGGGTCACCTGCGCAGTCAACACCGGGCCGGAGTGGGCCGCGGCGTCGGGTGCGTGGTCAGTCGGCGCGGGCCACGCGGGCGAGCACGTTGCGCGCGGAGCGCACGACGGCGAGGTCGACGAGCTTGCCGCGCGGGTCGAGGGCCACCCCGCTGCCGTCGTGCTCGGCCTGCTCGAAGGCGGCCACGACCGCGCGAGCATCGGTCACCTCGTCCTCCGTGGGAGCGAGTGCCTGGTGCACGACCGGCACCTGCTTGGGGTGGATGAGCGTGCGGGCGGCGAAGCCCTGACGCACCAGCAACGCCGTCGAGCTGGCGAGCCGGTCGGCGTCGGAGAGGTCGGTCTGCACCGGTCCGACCGGTGCCGCGATGCGGGCCACCGCACTGGCCACGACCACGTCGCTGCGGATCGCCCACAGCTCGCGTCGCTCCGGGTCCGGGTGCATCCCCAGCTCGGCAGCGAGGTCGGCCTCACCGATCCCGAGCCGGTGCACGCGGGGTGCTGCCGCGACGGCGCGCACCTCGGCGACGCCGTACGCCGTCTCGAGCAGACCGATCACGGCGAGCGGCCCTACGCCACGCTCGGGCTCGGCACTGGCGAGGAGCGCGTCGACCCGCGCGAGCAGCTCCGGCTCGGCCGACGGCACGAAGACCCCGGTCGTGCCGGTCAGAGCAGCAGCTCGTACACCGTCCTCGAGCCGGGCCGGGTCGAGCCGGACCCACCACTGGACACCTGGCGTGCGGACGTGGTCGGCCACCGCTGCGTGTGCGGCGTCCTTGCCCGCCGGACCGACGCCGTCCTCCAGGTCGAGGACGACGGCGTCGGCACCGCTCCCGGCCGCCTTCGCGAAGCGGTCGGGGCGGTCGCCCGGCACGTAGAGATAGCTGCGTGCTGGAGCCGGCGAGGCGGACACTGCTCAGCCCCGGGTCAGCGGCCGCGCGAGGTACTGCCCGGTGGGCTCGCCCTGCACCTGACCGTCGGCGAACACGTGCGTCCCGCGGACGAAGGTGTCGGTGACCTTGGCGGTCATGTCGAAGCCCTCGAACGGCGTGTACTCCTGGGCGGACTCCGAGTCCTCGGCCCGCACGGTCCACGACACGTTGTCGTCGACCAGCGCGATGTCGGCGTCGAAGCCGACCGCCAACTGACCCTTGGTGCGCAGACCGAAGCGCTGGGCGGGGTTCTTCGCGATCAGCTCGGCGATGCGGCCGACCGACAGACCCCGCTTGGTGCCCTCGGTGACCATGCCGGCCAAAAGGTACTCCGCGCCGCCGAAGCCGGACTTCGCGACGAAGACGTCGTCGCGGTCCTCGCCGAACTTCGCCTCGTCCTTGCAGCACGCGTGGTCGGAGACGACCCAGTCGATCTTGCCGTCGAGGAGGTACTCCCACAGCGCCTCGACGTCCTCCCGCGGACGGATCGGCGGGTTGACCTTCGCGCCGATGCCGCTGGCGGTGTGGATGTCGGCCAGCAGGTGCCCGACGGTGACCTCGCGCCGGAAGTTGATGTGCGGGAAGGCCTGCGCCATCCGCAGCGCGGCGTCGACTGCCTTGCGCGAGGTCAGGTGCAGCAGGTTGATCGTCGGCAGGCCGGTCTCGTGAGCGAGGTAGGAAGCGATCGAGATCGCCAAACCTTCGGAGTGGGGGGGCCGGCTGGCGTGGTAGGCCTCGAGGCCCTTCAGCTCGCCGGCGTCCTCGACCAGCTTCGTGTAAGCCGCCATGATCTCGGCCGTCTCGCAGTGCAGCGACAGCGAGATCTCGTCGGCGAGGTCGGGGAACTGCTCGCGCGCCTTCTGGACCCCGCGCATCACGAACTCGAAGTGCGCGTAGTCGTAGCGCTCGCCCTCGGGGATCATCAGGAAGGAGTTCTGGTCAGCCGAGCGGCCGTGCAGGCCGTGGCTGCCGTAGAACATGAAGACCTTGAAGGACGTCACGCCGTGGTCGCTCACCAGCGACGGGATCTCCTCGATGTGCTTGCTCATCATCGGCGCGAGGTGGAACGCGTAGTCGACGTAGGACTTGCCCTCGGTGGTCGCGAGGACCTCGGGAAAGAAGTCCGCGTACTCCCCGCCCTTGTTGAGGTAGTACTGCCCGGTGCGCATGTAGGTGATCCCGGTGGTGACACCGCCCTGCGCGTTGGCCCGGCTCTCGATCGACGCGTCCTCCCCGAGCGGGTTGTAGATCCCCCAGTGCTGGTGGGCGTCGACCACGCCGGGGAAGGCCAGACGGCCGCCGCCGTCGACGACCCGTGCGCCCTCGGCCGGGGTGAGGTCCGGTCCGATCTCGACGATCTGGCCGTCGGCGACGGCGATGTCGGCGACGACCGGCTCGGCGTTCTCAGGGGTGACGGCACGGACGTTCTTGATCAGCAGATCCATCTGAAGATCGCCTTCCTGTCTTGGTTGGTCGGCGCGGCCGCGGTCAGGCGCGGGGTGCCGAGGTGGGGACGAACAGGCTCATGAGCTCATCGAGCGACGTCATCGAGCGCAGGTCGCGCAGTCGCACCTCGATGTCATTGACGACCGGCCCGGCGAGCTCGCCGGAGGCGTTCTCGCGGAACTTCACCGCCAGCTCCTCGTCGCTGAGCGGACGCTGCGGTCCGCCGCGGTTGGCGAGGATCGCGACGTGCTCGGTGCGGCCGTCGGTGAGCTCGGCGACGACCTTCGCCGGGAACTGGTGCGGGAAGATCTCGTCGCACTCCGGGTCGGCGACCACGTCTACCTTCGCCATGAGGGCGCGCCGCTGCGGGTCCTGGGCCAGCGCGTCGGTGTAGTCGCTGAGCGCGACCCCCAGTCCGCCGCCTCCGAGGAGGCCGGCGACGAGGGCATACGGACCGCTGAACTGCGCCTGGTAGCCGGTGTACGGCGCCCGCTTGACCTCGATCGGCTGGCCGATGGTCCGCTGGGCAGCGGCCGGTACGCCGAGCTCCAGGCGCACGATGTCGTCGGGGCGTACGCCGCGCTCGCGCAGCTCGATCCCGGCATCGACCGCCGCGTGCGTGAAGTGGTTGGCCGGGTAGGGCTTGAAGAAGATGCCGGGGACGGCCCACTCGGTGCCGAGACCGACGCTGACCGCGTCGTAGTCGATGCGCGAGCCGTGCAGCCAGGCCTCGAAGAACCCGAACCGACCCTCGAGCACGGACGGCGGTCCGGTGAAGCCGCGCTTCACGAGCTGCGCAGCGGCGACGCCGGCCTCCGCGGCCCAGCCGCAGTGCAGACGCTTGACCGTCCCGCCCGTGCGGTTGGCCTCGAGGATTCCCGATGCACGCGAGGCGGCGAGGCCGAGGGAGTGCACGACGCCATCGGCGTCGAGACCCTGGACCATCGCGGCCGCGACCGCGGCACCCATCGCGCCGCAGATCGAGGTGGCGTGCTGACCGTGCTCGAAGAACACCGAGTTGCCGAGCTTCTCGTCGTAGCCGGCCATGCCCAACCGGACCGCGACCTCGAGGCCGACGGCGATCGCTCGCACGACGTCCTCACCGGAGGCGCCGGCGTCCTCGGCCGCGGCGAGCGCGGCGGGCACGACGTTGGCGCTCGGGTGCAGCACCGACGGCAGGTGGGTGTCGTCGTAGTCGAGCGAGTGGGCGAGGACACCGTTGACGAACGCGGCGGCGGGGGCAGGCAACCGGCGTCCGACGCCGACGGCGGTCGCGCGCTCGGCACCCCCCGCGTCCACGGCATACCCGATCGCGGCCTTGCTGGTCGGCAGGACGTGGGCGGCGACGCACAGGCCGAGGACGTCGACGACCCGTTGCACGACGCTGCGGGCGACGTCCTCGGGCACGCCGTCACGCGCGACGGTGGCGGCGAACTCGCCGAGCTGCTGGGCGAGCGTCTGCTCGGGGGAGGTCACGGAACTCTGGTCAGCCACGGGAGACCACCGCCAGAGGGCGCGCGGGCGACCCGGTCGCGCCGTAGAGCGCGAGCGGCGACAGCATGAAGAGGAACTCGTGGTGCCCGGCCTCGGCCAGCTCCTCGAGGTCCATCGCCTCGATGATGTAGATGCCGCTCTCCACCAGCAGCACGCGGTGGGCTGGCAGCACGGCGTGGCCGGCGCCGGGCGCCAGCCGCTCGAACGCGATGGTGTCCGCACCGGCAGCGCGTACCTTGTGCTCGGCGATCCAGCGCGCGCCGTCCTCGCCGACGCCCGGGACGCCGGAGGCACCACCCACGTACGGTGCGCCCTCGGCGAAGAGCCGGCCCCATCCGCTGCGGACGAGCACGACGTCACCCTCTTCGGGGCGGGTCCCCTGCTTCTCGACCGTCGCCTCGAGGTCGGCGCGGGTGATCTCGTAGCCCGCCTCGCACCCGTTCGGCGTACCCAATGCGGCAGGCACGTCGAGGAGCACACCCCGGCAGACCATCGGCGCGATGGTGTGCGCGCCGAGCTGCTCGTAGCGGCCGCCGGTCAGGGCGTCCTCGGCGTCCAGACCTCCGTGGAGCTTGCCGTCGTGGGAGACGTGCGAGAGGGCGTCGATGTGCGTTCCGACGTGGGTGCCCATGCTGATGATGTCGTTGGCGGCCGAGCCGCCGTCGCTGCGCACCATGTCCCCGTGGCGGCGCGGCAGCGCGTGCCAGTACGCCGGGTGGTTAGGCGACTGCGGCATGCCGACCGCGTACTGCCGTCCGAGGTCGAAGACCTCGACGCCGTCGCTCAGGGCCGCCAACAGCGGCGCGGGTGCGCGGGATGGGCTCACGGTCGTCACGTGGTGTCGTCCTTCGTCTACTCGGGGATGGTGCTGCACGGCGCGGCGGAAGTGGTCGGGGGCGGCGTCAGGCGATGACGTTGCGATGGCGAAGGTCGGCCAACTGGTCGGCGTCCAGACCGGCCTCGGCTAGGACCTCGTCGGTGTCGGCGCCCAGCGAGCGTCCGGTGAAGCGGATCCGGCCAGGGGTCTCGGACATCCGCCACATCACGTCGTGCATGAGGACGTCGCCGAGGTCCTCGTCGGGGACGGTGTGCAGCATCCCGGTCTCGCGGACGTGCTCGTCCTCGGCCAGGTCACGCGCGTCATAGACGGGCGCCACCGCGGCGCCGGCGGCGGTGAACTCCGCGACGACCTCGTCGCGGGTCCGCTGACCGATCCAGTCGCCGACGTACCCGTCGAGGAGGTCGGCGTGCTGCGCCCGGGTGTGCCCGGAGGCGAACCATGGCTCAGCGATCACCTCGGGGTGTCCGACGAGCTCCATCACCTTCTCGGCGATCCGCTGGGCACTCGTGGAGATGGCGACCCAGGACCCATCGGCGGTCTGGTAGGTGTTGCGCGGAGCGTTGTTGGTGGAGCGGTTGCCGTGACGCTGCCCGATCGTGCCGTTCTGCTGGTAGTACGTCGCACCCGGGCCGACGGCCGTCATGATCGGCAGCAGCAGGCTGGCGTCGATGTCCTGGCCGACGCCGCCGTTGCGCTCACGGGCGAGCAGTGCCATCGAGACCGCCGAGGAGCCGGCGATGCCGCAGATGCTGTCGGCGAGGCCGAACGCAGGCAGGGTCGGCGGCCCGTCGGGCTGGCCGGTGAGGTGAGCGAAACCGCTCATGGCCTCGGCGAGCGTGCCGAACCCGGCACGCGACGCGTACGGGCCGGTCTGTCCGAAGCCCGTGATCCGCAGGATCACCAGACTTGGATTGTCGGCCCGGAGCGTCTCCGGAGACAGACCCCACCGCTCGAGGGTGCCGGGACGGAAGTTCTCGACGATCACGTCGGCCGTCTTCGCCAGCGCACGGAAGGCGGCGGCCCCGTCGGGGTCCGACAGGCTGAGCCCGATGGTCCGCTTGTTGCGCGAGATCTCCTTCCACCACAGCGGCACGCCGTCCTTGGACTCACCGTGTCCGCGCATGCTGTCGCCGGCCGTGGGGTGCTCGATCTTGATCACGTCGGCGCCGAAGTCGCCCAGGATCTGGCAGCACAACGGGCCGGCCAGGATCGTCGACGCGTCGATGACGCGCATCCCGGTCAGGGGGCCGTCCTGCATGAGTTCTCCTCGACGTCAAGTGTTCCGCTGACAGATACGACGTTCCGCTACCGGGAAGCGTACGTGGGTGGCTTCGGCGGCGTCAACGCTCGTGTCCGCTGAGGTGCTCTTCGGCGAACACCTCGCGCAGCAATCGGCTGAAGCCCACCGGATCCTGCTCGGCGACGAAGTCCGTCGCCTCGGGCAGGACACGCTCGTCGGCCCAGGTGATCCGTCGCCGGGCGCGCTCGTGCATGAAGCCGATCCGGTCGCGCCCGCCCGCGAGCAGGGTCGTCCGGACGTTCGCATCACCGATCGTGCGCAACGCGTCGTCCAGGTTGTAGCGCCACATCGCGCGGTAGGCGGTGGCGAAGTCGGGTCCGGCCGCCAGGTAGTCGGCGACGAAGGAGGTGACCAGTTCCGGGGGCGCCCAGGGGTACTCCCCTCGCACGCGTTGCCAGATCCACTGCAGGTGCGTCCCCTCCTCGTCGGGGACGTACGGCGGCGCGAAATCCCGCAACCGTGACTGGGCTTCCTCCGCGGTGTAGAGCGGCACCCCGTGCAGCACCAAGTGGCGCACGCGGTCCGGTCGATCCGCGGTCATCGCGGCGGCCAGGACCGCACCCGTCGCCCGGCCGAGGATCCGGACCGGGCCGGCCGCCATCGCGTCGATGGCGGCCCACAGGGTCGCGGCGAGATCGTCGACGGTGGTCTCGGTCGCCAGCGGCGGCGAGTCCCCATAGCCCGGGGTGTCGGGCGCCAAGGCCCTGGTCCACGACCCGAGCTCAGCGAGCAGGGGGGTGAAACGACGCGACGACAACGGTGACTGGTGCACGAGGACCAACGGCGGCACCGCAGATGCGTCCCCGCCCGCGTCACCGTCCATCGCGACCGCGCGCAGGTGCACCGAGCCGCCGCCCCCGACCCGCACGACGTGGCGCTCGACCAAGGGCGGACCGGCGGCGGTCATGCCGCACCGAGGCGAGCGCGGAGCGCGTCGCCGGGGAGTTGCATCAGGCGCACGGCCGGCCCGCCAGCGTCGACACCGGCCAGCCGCAGCCCCGCCCACAGCGTGGCGAGGTTGCTGGAGACGACGGGGAGACCGGTGTGGTGCTCGAGGTCGGCCAACCGGTCGAGCGTTCGCCAGTTCGTGCAGCTGATCATGATCGCGTCGGCTCCCGCCACGTCGACCGAGCGGGCCAACTCCTCCGCGGCGGAGACGGGCAGACGCCCCTTCTCCAGGTTGCTCAGCAACTCGAGGTCGGCGCGAGCGACCACCTCGAACCCGGTCTGTTCCAGATAGGTCACCGCGCCCGCTGCCACCGGAGCGACGTACGGCGTCACCACCGCGAGCCGGCGCGCCCCGAGGGCGCGCAGGGCCGCCGTGACCGCCGTCGACGTGGTGTAGGACGGGACGCCGCTCGCCTCGCTCAACGACGCACAGGTCTCGGCGTCGACGTCGCGCCCGCCGAGGAAACTCCCCGACGTACAGGCGTAGGCCACCGCGGCAGGGCCGAGCGAACCCAGCTCCGCCGCGGCAGCTGGGAGCCGGCCATGCATCGCCAGCAGACTGTCGACCTTCTCGGCCTCGGTCGCGACCTCCGCGACCGGGACCCGGGTCGCGTAGAACGCGACCCCTTCCGGGGCATGGCCCTGGAGCTCCGGTTCGACCACCGAGTTGGTGGACGGGACGATCAGTCCGATGCGTGCCCGACTCCCGTACACCTCAGCTCACCCGGCCTCGACCGTCAGCGGCACCCGGAAGCCGTCCGCCATCTCGTCCATCAGGAACTCGAGGCGGTAGGTGTGCCGGATCTCCCGGTCGAGCACGGGATCGTGCAACCGGAACGACCATTCCTGGCCGTAGTCCAGCTTGCCGTCGAGCGCGACGATCGTGCCTGCGAACAACACGTAGTCGGACTTCGGCGGGTTCGCTCGCTCGTCGAGGATGCGCAGCAGGTCCTCGGGCGACAGGAACGTCCCCGTCGGGGTCTGCTGATAGAGCTTCCCGTCGACCCAGGACTCCAGGACGCACTCATCCCAGTGGTCAGCGATCTCCGAGAGCCGCCACAGAGTCGGCGCGAGGATGTTCGGACAGGTCTGCTTGCTGTAGACGATGCTGACCCGCTCGAGGTCCCGGTCGGTGTGATCGGATCCCACGCCCACGAGCACCTCACCGTCGCTGACGATCAGGACGATCTCGACCTCACCCGACGTCCGGCTGCCGTGCACCTCGACCGAGGTCGCGGTGGTGAGGGCCTGCGGGGTGATCGGGTAGATCCGCGGGGCCGGGATGTCGAAGGCGATCTTCACCCCGGCGTCCGCAACCTCCTTCTGGTGGTGCACCGCGACGTCGGCGTCGCGGGTCGCGGACCCCATGTTGTACATCCGCTCGACCGCCAGCTCCCGCGGCGTTCGTGTCCCGTCCGTCGAGAGGACCTCTGCTTGGAGCGTGAACGGCATCAGGCGTCAGCCCCGTCGGTGTCCTCGGGAGCACCCTGCTCGACCCAGCCCTTGCCCTGCAGCATCTCGGCGAAGGCGATCGTCGCCGCCTCCACCGTCGGCATGCCGCCGGGGAGCCCGGCGAGGAGGATGGCCTCGAGGACCTCCTTCTCGCTGGCGCCGTACTTCATCGCGTTGCGCGTCGCCCACTCGACGCCCTCACGGTCGCCCTTGACCGCGGTGGTGATGCCGACTAGTACGAGGAAGCGGGTCTTGAGGTCCAGGTGCCGCGGCTCGGGCCCGAAGATCAGGTTGCCGGCCAGGGCGTTGTAGGCGCGCAGGATGTCGGGGTCGACCGACGCCATCACTTCGTGCACGGGCAGGGTGAACCCGCGGCGCGCCCGCACCTCCGCCAGCGCCTCTTCCCCGGCCTCGTCGTACTGCCACTCGTAGGTCACCTTCGACATGCGTCTCTCCTCAGTCAGATCTCGCGGGCAGCCAGCTCGGCTTCCCAGATGGCGTTGAACACGCGGCGCGGCGACACACAGTCACCGACTGCGCGCACCTCGACGCCGGCCTGCTTGAGGCCGTAGTACAGGGCGTCCTCGGCCTTGCTCCCGGTGACAAGGACGACGGAGTCGACGGGCTCCCGCTCCTCGATCTCGTCGGTGTGGACGTCGCGCAGGCTCACGCGGTCCTCGTCGATCGCGGCGACCTCACGGTTGGTCGTGAAGACAACCCCGGCCGTACGCAGTCGCTTGTGCACCCAACCGACGTCGCGGGTGGCGGAGAGCTCCGGGGCCACCGAGCTGAGCGTGGTGACCAGCTCGACCTGGTGCCGGTTCGCCTGCAGGTGCTCGGCGACGACAACCGCCTGCCGGCCGCCGATGTCGTCGAAGACCATGACGTTGGGGCCGAGCTCGCTGTGGTTGAGCAGCGCCTCCTGTGCGGTGACCACGTTGAACTGGTCCACCCCGGGCACGCCGTCCGGGTTCGCCCAACGGACGGGGTGGTTGACGCTCCACCCGGTGCGCAGCGGGGTGGAGCCCGTCGCCACCACGACCGAGTCGTAGCCACCGGCCTGGAGCGACTCGACGGTGGCCTCGACGCCCAGTTCGATCTTGACGTTAGTGCCGCCGAGCTGGCTGATGAGCCAACCGGCGATGCTGCCCCACTCGCTGTAGGCCTCGGAGCGCGCGATCCAGTTGACCTGGCCGCCGAGCTCGGAACCCTTCTCGAAGAGCGTCACCTCGTGACCGCGCTGGGCCAGGGTCAGCGCCGCGCGCATGCCGCCGGGGCCACCGCCGACGACGGCGACCGACTTCGGCCGGTCCGTGATCTGCAGCGTGTCAGTGCCGAGCTCGGCCTCACGCCCCACCGCGGGATTATGGATGCACGCCAGAGGTGCGCTGACGATGGATGCCATGCAGTGGTTGGCCCCGACGCACGGACGGATGTCGGTCTCCCGCTGCTCGCGCGCCTTGTTGGGCCACTCCGGGTCCGCGATCAGCGTGCGCGCCATGCCGACCATGTCGCCGGCGCCGCTGGCGATCGCGAACTCGGCCTTCTCGGGCGAGGTCATGCGACCGGCGACCACGACGGGCAGCTCGGGCACCATCTGCTTGATCTGCCGGGTGGCCTCGATCTGGTAACCCTGCTCCCGAGGCGTCGTCGGGTAGATCAGCATGCGGTTCTGGTAGGTCCCTTGCGACACCGAGATGTAGTCGATCATGCCGGTGTCGGCGATGGCACGGGCGATCTTCGCCCAGTGCTCGGTGCGGAGGCCGTCCTCGACCTCGCCGTCGTCGCCGTTGATCCGGACGCCCACGATCAGATCAGGTCCGACCTCGCGGCGGGTGCGCTCGATGATGTCGAGCACGATCCGCAGCCGATTCTCGTCGGAGCCGCCGTACTGGTCGGTGCGGTGGTTCGTGGCGGGCGAAAGGAACTGCCCCAGGAGGTAGCCGTGGGCGAGACCGTGGACCTCGACCCCGTCGAGACCGCCCTCGGCGGCGTACCGCGCGGCCAGCGTGTAGCCCTCGAGGATCTCGTTGATGTTCTCCTGGTCCATCGCGTGCGGCATCTCGCGGTAGACGGTGTCCGGGATCGCCGACGGGGCCCAGACGGGCAACCGGTTGACGACGCCGTTGGTCTCACGTCCGCGGTGCCACGGCTGTGCGAGCAACAGCGCCCCGTGCTCGTGCACCGCCGCACTGAGCTTCTTGTAGTTCGGGATGACAGCGGGGTCGAAGGCGTGGATCTTCCCGGCGTACGGCTGCGTCGTCGGGTGGGTCGCCATCGCCTCCATCGTGATGACGCCGACGCCTCCCTTGGCACGCTCCGCGTAGTACTCGACGTGGCGGTCGGTGAAGTTATGGTCCTTCACCAGCTGGGTGCTGTGGGCGGTCATCCAGATGCGGTTCTTGGCGAGCTTCGGCCCGATCTTGATCGGTTCGAACAGATGGGCGTACGGGTGAGCCATCAGGTGGTGCTCCTCAACTCGCGGTAACGGTGGGCAGCGGCGCAGCGGCCGGCAGGATGTTGGTGCCTTCGGGGACGCGGACGCAGGCTGCGCCGTGCCCGGGAGACACCTCGTAGAGCGGGGGGACGGCGCCGAGGCAGTCCTCGCGCACCAGAGGACAACGTGGGGCGAGCGGGCAACCGTCGGGGAGGTCCACCGGGCTGGGCGTCTCGCCCTGCAGCACGTGCCGCGTACGCCGCTGGCCGGGGTCGATCGGCAGCGCCGCCGACAGCAGTGCCTGCGAGTACGGCTGCTGGGGGTTGCCGAGCACCTCGGCAGCAGGCCCGCGCTCGATCACGGTGCCGAGATACATCACCGCGACCTCGTCCGACATCGCCGCGACCGTCGCCAGGTCGTGGGAGATGAACAAGAAGGTGATGTCGAGCTCGCGCTGGAGTCGCTTGAGCAACCGCAGCACACCCGCGCGCACGCTGAGGTCCAACGACGACGTCGGCTCGTCGAGGACGAGGAACTCGGGGTCAGTGGCCAGCGCCCGGGCAATGCCGATGCGCTGCAGCTGACCACCGCTGAGCTCGTGGGGGAACCGGTCGAGGTGGAACTCCTCGAGCCGGACCATGCGCATGAGCTCCGCTGCCCGCCGCCGGCGGGCAGCGCCGTCGAGGTCCGTGTGGAGCATGAGGGGCTCCTCCACGACCGACCGGATCCGCATCCGGGGGTTCAGCGACTCGTACGGGTCCTGGAAGACCATCGCCGCGCGGGCGCGGTGGCGTCGCAGGGTCTCGGGCTTCATTGCGAGGACGTCGTGCTCGCCGTGACGGATCGTGCCCTCGGTCGGCTCGAGGAGTCGCAGCAGGCACCGTCCGACGGTGCTCTTGCCCGAGCCGCTCTCCCCGACCAGCCCGAGCGTCTTGCCGCGCGGGATGACGATGTCGACGCCGTTGACGGCGCGGACCAGCGCGCGGGACCCCCGCACGGAGAAGTTCTTCACGACGCCGCGGGCCTCGATGTGCGCGGTCATGACCCCACCTTTCCGACGGTCTCGGCGCGAGCCAGGTCGATGTCCTCTTCTCGCCGCAGCTGCTCCGGGAAGTGGCACAGCGCGCGGTGCCCTCCGCCGACGTCCACGAGGGGCACCGGCTCGGCGCACTGCTCCGCGGCGAACCGGCAGCGCAAGCGGTAGTGACAGCCGGAGGGGAGGTCGAGCAGGTTCGGGGGCTCGGACCGGTCCGTCGCCTCGACGGCTTCCTCGTCGAGCGTCTCGCGGCTCGCGGCGACCAGCGCTCGCGTGTAGGGGTGACGTGGGTTGCCGAAGATGTCGGTGACCGTCCCCTCCTCCACGATCCGGCCCGCGAACATCACCGCCACCCGGTCGCAGTAGTTCGCGACGACGCCGAGGTCGTGGGTGATCAGCAGGACCGCCGAGCCGCTCGCATCAACACGCGCGCGCAGCAGGTCGAGGATCTGCGCCTGCACCGTCAGGTCGAGCCCGGTGGTCGGCTCGTCGGCGATGATGAGCTTCGGCTCGTTGATCATCGCCAACGCGATCAGGACGCGCTGCGCCATGCCGCCGCTGAGCTGGTGGGCGAAGGCCTTCGCGCGGCGCGCCGGGTCGGAGATGCCAACGTCGCGCAGCGCGCGGATCGCGTTGTCCTTGGCCTGTGAGCGGCTCGTGCCTCGGTGACGACGGTTGGTCATCGCGATCTGGCGGCCGACGGACCGCAGCGGGTCGAGAGCCCCGCGCGGGTTCTGGACGATGACGGCCAGGTCCTTGCCGCGCAGCCGTCGCCGCTTGCGCTCGGGCATCGTCACGAGGTCGGCGCCTTCGAACTCCGCCGTCCCGTCGACCACCCGCGCACGGGTGCCGAGCAGACCGAGCACCGACCACGCGGTCAGCGACTTGCCGGCACCGGTCTCACCGATAAGCCCGACGATCTCGTGCTCGGCCACCTCGATGTTGACGCCGTTGAGGGCGTGGGCGGTGCCGTTGGGGGTGTCGATGTGGACCCGCAGGTCCTTGATCGAGAGCAGGGCCACGACTCAGTCCTTCCGGGGGTCGAGGTAGTCCTGGATGGCGTCTGCCAGGAGGTTGAAGCCGAGCACGAGGAGCATCAGCGCGAGGCCTGGGAAGACCGAGGGCCACCACTGCCCGGAGGTGATGTAGGCGGACCCGTGGCGGATCATCGCGCCCCACTCGGGAGTGGGCACCTGGATGCCGACGCCGACGAAGGCCAACGAGGACACGATCATCACCGACCACGCGAGCCGCACGGCAGTCTGGATGATCAGTGGCGGCAGCGTGTTGGGCATGATGTGGCGCCACATGATGCGCCAGGGCTTGTTGCCCGTGGCGCGAGCAGCCTCGACATACATCGCCTCGCGCAGGCTCAGCACCTGACCGCGGGTCATGCGGATGAAGACCGGGGTGTCGAGCAGCGCGATCACGAAGATGACGGCCGCGATCGACTCCTGCGACGCGGCGACGACGGCCAGCGCGAGGATGAGCGCCGGGAACGCCTGCAACACGTCCATCACCCGCAGCAGGATCATCTCGAACCAGCCACCGCGGTAGCCGGCGACGAGGCCGAGCGCGACACCGACGACGATCGAGATGCCGACCGCCGTCACCGAGATCACGAGGTCGATCTGGATCGCGTGGATGGTCCGCGCGAAGACGTCCATCCCGTTGCCGTCGGTCCCGAACCAGTGGTCGCTACTGGGTGGCTGCAACAGATCGCTGCCGAACACCCGCAGCGGATCGGTCTGGACCAGCACGTCGGCGAGGGCACCGACGACGACGAACGCGACCACGATCGTCGTACCGGTGAAGGCCGCCATGCTGGACGTCATGAACCGCCACAGGCCACGCGCAAGGCTGCGGAAGCGACCGACGTCGTCGTGGTCGACGTGCGCGGGCGGACCGCCCGCCTCGGGCACCGGGCGGCTGGAGGCCGCGGCCGCGTCGTCCTGCATCGGAATGCTCATTGCAGCTTCACCCTCGGGTCGATCGCAGCGACGAGGAGGTCGGCGACCAGGTAGATCACCGCGGTCAGGACACCCATCACGAGGATGAAGCCCTGCACGACGGCGAAGTCGGCGTTGGTGATTGCCTCGAGGCCGAGCTGGCCCAGCCCGCCCCAGGAGAAGATCAGTTCGGTGATCGCTGCCCCGCCGAGCGCAAGGCTGAAGGTGATCCCGAAGTACCCGATCAGGTCGGGCAGCGCGTTGCGGAACGCCAACCAGACCACGCCGCGCTCTGCCATCCCGCAGGCACGGGCGTAGCGGACGGCCGGGCTGGCCAGGGTCTCGACCATCGCGGCGCGTGCCTGCTTCGCGATCGTCGCCCCGGTGATGAGCGTGATCGTCAGGACCGGCAGGGCGATGTGCGCGAGTGCCGACAGGGCGGTGGCGAAGTAGCCGGTCACCACCGAGTCGAAGATGAGCATGCCCGTGATGTGGGGCGGCAGGTCCATCCCGCGCTCGACGCGTCCCAGCGGGGGCGGCGCCCAGCCGAGCACGGTGAAGAAGAACGCGATCATGAGCAGCGCGCCCCAGAAGATGGGGATCGACACCCCGGCCAGCGTCACAATGCGCAGGACCTGGTCGACGAGGCCGCGCTGGCGCACGGCCGACGCGATGCCCACGAGGACGCCGAAGATGGCGGCGCCGACGATGCCCAGCCCGATGAGCTCGAACGTAATGGGAAGCTTCTCCCACAGCTCCTCGGTCACCGGGCGGTTCGACATCCACGAGGTGCCGAGATCGCCCTGGACCGCATGGACGAGCCAGGTCCAGTACTGGACCGGCAGCGAGCGGTCGAGGCCCATCTCGGCTTCGATGGCCTCGATCTGCGCCAGGGTCGCGGTCGGACCGGCCACCATGACCGCCGGGCTCGAGTCGCCCAACCGGACCAGCAGGAAGGTCAGGACCGAGACGCCGAACAGGAGGGGAACCAGCAACAGGATGCGATAGGCCAGGTAGCGGCCAAGTCCCTTGCCCACGTCCTCTGCCACCTTTCAGGGATGGATGTCGTTCGTTCGTCGGTGCCGGGTTGCGGAGCCGGCGTCGGTGCCGGCTCCGCAACCCGTGCACCAGCGGGGTCGAGCGGGGATCAGCGGCTGAGGTCGGCCCAGCGCTCGTGGTTGTCCGGGTGCCAGACCCAGCCCTCGATGTCCTCGCCCATGGCCTCGTGGCCACCGATCTCCGCCGAGTAGATCCACGAGGCGTCCTCGAGGTGGATCTGCTGCGCCTGGTTGATCAGCTCACAACGCTGGGTCTCGTCGGTGATGACGTTCGCCTGCTGGATCAGCTTGGTCAGCTCGGGGTTGTCGTAGGCGTTGCGGTCCGCCGAGCCGTCCGGGGTCGAGGTCAGCAGCATGCTGTAACCCGGGTCGAGGACGATGGACTGCTCGTAGAAGGTGAAGAACGGCAGGTTGCGCTCGGTGATCGCCGCGCGAGCCGTCATGTCGGCGTCCGGGATCCGCTTCAGGTTGACCCGGATACCCGCCTTGGCGAGCCCGTCCTTGAGCTGGATGCCCAGGGGCTCCTCCCACCAGTTCAGACCGGAGTACTCGAGGGTGATGTCGATGCCGTTGGGGAACCCGGCGTCGGCGAGCAGCGCCTTGGCCTGGTCGACATCGGTCTCGTAGCTCCAGAGCTGGTCGTTGTAGCAGGGGATGGTCGACACCAACGGTCCGCGGCTCTGCTGAGCCCGACCGGCGAAGACGTTGGTCAGGATCTGCTCGTGCGGGGTGGCGAAGTTGATCGCCTGGCGCACGCGCTTGTCCTTGAAGGGCTCGTAGTTCGGGTTCATGAGGGCCCGAGCCTGGAAGTTGCCGGCCACCGACTGCACCTTGACGCCATCGCTCTTCTCGAGCTCGTTGAGCTGCTGGAAGGTGAGCTCCTCGATCCAGTCGACCGAGCCGGCCTGCAGCAGCTGCACGCGGGTCGAGGCGTCGGGGACGGAGCGGTAGACGACCGTGGTGAAGTGCGGCTCGTCGCCGTAGTAGTTCGGGTTCGCCTTGAAGATGGCCTCGCTACCGGCCTTGACCTCGTCGACGTAGTACGGGCCGAAGCCGGCGCTGTTGGTCTTGATCCACTCCAGCGCCCACGGGTCGTCCTCCGTGGCGTGCTTCTTCATCTCGGTCGAGTCATAGATCGAGGGCGTGTAGAGCGTGAGGGCGCGCAGCAGGATCGGGCTGGGGTCGGTGAGGTTGAACTTCACCTCGTAGTCACTGACGACCTCGACGCTCTCGACGTTGGAGACCTCACCGATGAAGGCGCCGGTGCGGCCCTGGTCCTTGGACTTGTCCCAGCTCCACTGGACGTCCTCGGCGGTGAGCTCGTTGCCCCAGTTGCTCTGGACACCCTCGCGCAGCTTGAAGACCACGCTGAGCTCGTCCTCGGCGAACTCCCAGGACTCGGCCAGGCGCGGCTCGATGACCGTCGCGTCCACCTCGCTGGCGCCGCCTTCGGCCTCCTTGACGCCGTAGCCGACGAGGGGTTCGTAAAGCTGGGTCACAGTGTGCTGCGTGCCAGGGGTGAGGACGTCGCCGTCAAAACCACCGGGCACGTTGACGGCGGCGACGATCAGCTCGTCGCCACCACCTCCGGACTCCTCGTCACTCGGGTTCGATGCGGAGCATGCGGCGACGACGAGCGTCAGCGACAACGCTGCCGCCACCCGACCGGCGCGACCCCTCAGTCCACGTGCCAATGTCTTCTCCTTCTGCTTCCTAGCCCGAGAGCCTGTTCCGCCACACGAAACAGCGTTCCTCTTGCGGAATCACACTGAACCTCGCCCGCCGTGCCCGCGTCAAGGGTTGGGAGACCGATTTCTTGCAGCCGTTACAAACCACGGCCTGAGGTCAGCGCGTCGTGACTCCGCCGTCGACGAAGAGGGTCTGGCCGGTGACCATTCCGGCCGCCGGAGAGACGAGGAAGGCGATCGCGTGGGCGACGTCCTCGACGCTGGCCATCCGGCCGAGCGGGATGGAGGCGAGTTTGTCGGCCATGTAGACGGGGTCCTGGCGCACTGCCTCCGTCATCGCGGTAGCCACGATGGTCGGAGCGACAGTGTTGAGCCGGATCCCGTCAGCGGCCCACTCCGAGGCCAGGACCCGGGCGAGGTGCACCAGGCCGGCCTTGGACGTCGAGTACGCCGCGTTCTGGGGCACGGCGACCGCGGCGGCCGTGGAGGTCAGGCTCACGATCGCTGCTGCAGGCGACTCCCGCAGCGCGTCGTACGCCGCCTGGATCATGCGGAAGGTGCCGGACAGGTTCACCTCCAGCACCCGCGCCCACTCCTCCGGCGTGGTCTGCGACGGCGCGGACCGCGCGTTGATGCCGGCGCTGTTGACGAGCAGGTCGAGTCGCCCGTGAGCTTCGCGAACCTCGGCCACGACCCGCTGCGGGTCGGTCGCGTCCAACAGGTCGAGACGGTGCGTCGAGGTGGCCGCACCGAGGTCGTCAGCCAGAGGGCTCAGCGCGTCCGGAGCGCGGTCGGCCACCGCCACGACGGCACCGCGATCCGCGAGGAGCCGGGCAGCGCCCTCGCCGATGCCGCCTCCAGCGCCGGTCACGAGGGCGACGAGTCCGTCGAGGCGGATGGGATCGGAGGCGGGCGTAGTGGTCATCGGTGCTCCTCGCGGTCGGGGGATCGGTCGATGCGTCGTTCGGACGTCGCCGGCACGGGGATGGCCAGGGCGTGCAGCACGGCCCGCTGCGCCTCGTAGGTCGCCTCGACGAGGGACCGCGGCGCGAGCGCGTCTCCGACCAGCAGCAGCCGGGGTCCGAGACCGCGCGCCGTCAGCACGGCGTGCAGTCCGTCGCGAGCGACCCGGGCCGGGAGGTCGACCACCAAGTCGACGTCGGGGATCGTCTCGCCCCCGCCTGCGCCGGTGAGGGCATCGGCGAGGACCAGCCCGTCGGACGTGATCGCCACAGGCCGGCGTGCCAGATGGGTCGAGACCGGCAGCTCCTGCAGACGGCCGAGCAGACCGGCGCGGCTATAGAGCGTGACCTTGGCGAAGAGCTGCGGGGCCGGCGCGACGAGATGGACCCGATGGCCGGCCAGCCCCAGCGCCTCGACCAGTCCGGCAGCGATCCAACTGCCTTCGTCGTCGATCACTGCGACCCGGCGGCGCCTCCCACTCCACACTTCGTGCTCGAGCGCGGCCGCTGCCGACTCGGCGCCCAGGACCTCGACGCCGACGGGGACGGCGCCGTCCAGCGACCGCGCGACGGATGCGGCCCCGGTTGCCAGCACGACGTGGTCGAAGGTCGCCGGGTCGGGCACATCCTCACCCCGGGCGTCGCGGTCCGGCGCATCGACAGGGAGCTCGACACCGAGCCGGACGTCGACGCCCAGACGCAGCCCGGCGGCGTGCAGGTCGTCGACCAGAACGCCGAGACGTTCGCGTCCCTTCAGCGAGCGGGCGCTGCGCAGCTGACCGCCGACGACGGGTGCCCCATCGATGAGCACCACCTCGGCTCCGGCCGTCGCTGCGGTGACGGCGGCCTGCAGACCCGCCGGGCCGGCGCCGACGACCAACACGGAGCGTCCGGCCCCATCCGCACGCTTTCGCAGCTGGTCGTCGAGGCGCTCCTCCCCCGCGGCCGGGTTCGCGACGCACGAGAGCGAGAGGCTGTGCTCGATCCGGCCGATACACGCCTGGTTGCAGGCCAGGCAGCGTCGTACCTCGTCGGCTCGGCCGCTCGCTGTCTTGCGAACGAGGTCGGGATCCGCGATCTGCGCCCGCGCTAGTGCCACCAGGTCCGCGTCGCCGGCGTCGAGCAGCTCGTCGGCGACGGCCAGGTCGTCGATGCGGCACACCCCGATCACCGGGATGTCGGGGAACGCCTGCTTGAAACGGCGCGGGAAAGCGCGGTACGGCGCAGGCCCGTGGCTCATGTCGGCGATCTGGGTGCTCAGCGAGGCTTGGGCGACGTACGCCGAATGGCTGACGTGCAGCAGGTCCAGCCGGAAGTCGGCCCGCAGGACGTCGACGATCTCGACGACATCGTCGGGCTCGAGCCCGCCAGGCAGGAACTCGTGGGCGCTCAGTCGCACCCCGAGGAGCATCGAGTCCGGCAGCTCGGCGCTGACGGCCGCCAACACCTCACGGCTGAACCGCATCCGGTTCTCGAGCGTGCCGCCGTAGGCGTCGTCGCGCCGGTTGGTCGCCGGGGACAGGAACTGTTGGAGCAGGTGCCCGTGGCCCAGATGGATCTCGACCCCGTCGAGACCGGCCTGCGCCATGCGCCGGGCGGCCGTACCGAACGACTCCACCACCGTCGCGATGTCGTCGGCGGTCATCACGTGCGGCACCGGCCCGCCGTGGGTCCACGGGAGCGCCGAGGCCGACCAGGCCGCCGTCCGCGCACTGTCACCGGCCGCCTGGCGTCCCGCATGCATCAACTGGGCGAGCAGCAGCGCACCCTCGCCGTGCACGGCCTCACCCAGTGCGGCGTACGCCGGCACCGTGTCCGGGTGGTAGGAGCCCAGCGTGCTGTCGCGACCGGCACTCGTGGGATGCACGCGGACGGCCTCGGTGATCACCATCGCGGCGCCGCCTCGCGCGCGCCGGGCGAGGTAGTCGCGGTGCCGCTGTGTCGGCAACGCGTCGACACCGAAGTTCGTGGTGTGGCCAGGGAAGACCACGCGGTTGCGCATCTGCGCGGTGCGCAGGTCGATCGGAGCGAGAGCGGACGAGCCGATGACGGTCACGCGGGCGCCTCCCAGGGCCGGCGGTGCGATGATCAGCGAGTAGACGTCGGCGCCGCGACCATGTGTTTCGGCCAGCGGATCGACATTTCGCTCTCCGCAACACTAGGATCCGGGGACCCGGCTGTCAAAGCCCGTTCCACCGCGCCGAGACCGCCAGAACGTCACCGTCCGGACGCCGATCACGGCACAGTTGCCCAGGTCCGACCGACGCCGAGCAGGAGACCCCGTGCCGCCCACCTCCGAGAAGTCCCCGTCCGCCACGACCACGCGCGGCAGCCGCACTCTCGAAGGGCTGGAACGTGCCCTCGACGTCCTCATGCTGTTCGCCCGGCCCGGGACCGAGAGCCTCGGCATCTCGGAGATCTCCCGGGCGCTGGACCTGCCCAAGGCAGTCGTCCACCGCATCGTCACGACGTTGTGCGGTCGGGACTTCCTCGAGCTCGATCCGGTGTCGCGGCGCTACAAGCTGGGCCCCTCCTGGCTGGTCATGGGCAGCACCTACAGCCACCGCCTCGACGTCCGCGACCTCACGCGCGACACCCTGCGCGAGCTGAGTGCGGTGACCGACGAGACCTCGACGTTGTCGATCCGTCACGGCTACCACCGCGTCTACCTCGACCAGGTCACGCCGAACCGGCTGGTCATCATGTCGGTGCAGGTCGGTGACCGGTTCCCGCTGCATGCCGGTAGCTCCAGCAAGGCCTTCCTCGCCTACCTCCCACGCGAGGAGCAGGAGGACTACCTCGACAGCGTCGACCTCGTCCAGCTGACCGAGCAGACGAAGGTCGACCGCACCGAGCTGACCGAGGAGCTGGCGCAGATCCGCGAACGCGGTTATGCGTTCTCGTTCGGCGAGCGGCAGCAGGGTGCCGGTGCGGTCGCGGCGCCGCTCCTGGACTTCGAGGGCAAGCCGGTCGCCGTGATCAGCGTCTGCGGGCCAGGAGATCGCATCCAGCCGCGGGTGGACGAGCTCGCGACGACCTTGCTCGAGCGGACGCGAGCCCTCTCGACCCGGCTGGGATACGCCGGCCACTGAGTTGCCCCCGCCCCGGAGACTGCTCCTCCCCACCCTGCTCCTGCTGACCACGGTCGGCGGGATCGTCAGCAGTCTCGGCGCCTCTCTCGTCCCGAAGATCGCCCAGGACCTCGACGTCTCACTCACCTCGGCGCAGTGGACGCTGACCGCCACGATGATCACGGCCGCGGTCAGCACTCCGGTGATCGGTCGATTCGCCGTGGCCCACCGACGCCGACGCGTCATCCTCGTCGGGCTCGGCGTCGTCGCTTTCGGCACCGTGCTGTCGGCCGTCGCGGTCGAGGTGTCTGCGCTCGGCCTGCCCACCCTCATCGCCGGTCGTGCGGCGCAGGGTGTTGGCATGGCCCTCGCGCCGCTGGCCATGGCGGTCGCGCGCGACGTACTGCCTGCGGCTCGGGTGGGCTCGGTGATGGCCGTGCTCTCGGTCGGCATGGTGGCAGGCGCCGGACTGGGCTACCCGCTGACGGCCCTGGTCGCCCAGACCGGTGGTCTGGCCGCCGCGTTCTGGTTCGGCACGGCGCTGACCGGTCTGACGTTCGTGCTGTCGTGGTGGCAGCTGCCGAGTGCGCCGTACGCCGTCACCCCGCGGGTCCGCACCGGCGAGGCCCTCGTGCTTGGCACCAGCACGCTGTGCCTCCTGCTCGGCGTGAGCCAGACGACGGCCTGGGGGTGGGGCGACGCCCGGACGATCACGTTGCTTGTCGTCGGTGCCCTCGGGGTGGCCCTGTGGGTGCGCGTCTCCCTCGCCGGTGACAACCCGCTCGTCGACCTGCGCCTGGCGTTCGGCACCCCCGCGATCGGGCCCAACCTGGCCGGGCTGCTGGCCGGAGTCGGGATGTACATGGGCCTGACGCTGCTCATGGTGCTCGTGCAGACCCGCAGCGACGCGGGCTGGGGACTCGGTGAATCCGTGCTCGTGGCCGGGCTGCTGTTGGTGCCCTACTCGGTGATGAGCGTCCTCGGGAGCCGGGTGTCGCTGCTGGTCGGACGATTCGTCGACCCGGCGACAGTCCTGCCGTTCGGGTGCGCGATCTATCTGCTCTCCTCGGTATTCATCGCCATCTGGCACGACCAGGTCTGGCATGCCGTGGTGGCGATGGTCCTGGCGGGCATCGGCAGCGGAGGCACCTTCGCGACCCTGCCGGTGCTCCTCGTGCGGGTGGTCCCGGTCGCCGAGACGAGCAGCGCCCTGGCGTTCAACCAGGTGTTGCGCTACTTCGGGTTCTCCGTCGGCAGCGCTGTCGGCGTCACCGTGCTGACCCTCGCGAGCGGTCCGGTCCCCGACGAGCACGGGTTCGTGGTGGCGTCGCTGGTCAACGCAGCAGTCTGGGTCCTGGCGATCGTGGCGATCGTCGGCTTCAGCCGAAATTCGGGCTCGCGAGGAGCGCAGTCTGCATGAGGAGACGCTCGTACGTGTCATTAGGCAACCAGTTGTTCGAGGTGGTCGACGACTGGCTTGACCGAGGTGTCGATGCCCTCATGGGCAGGGTCGCCGGCCTGGCCGAGCGCGACGGCATCATCTACGTGCTCCAGTGCGGCACTCCGTCTCTGTTGGCACTCCACACGGACGGGACGCTTGCTCGTTGCTTCCCCACCGTCGACGTCATCGACGGACACGGCATCGCGATCGATGACGATGGCTCGATCTGGATCGCTGATCGAGACGCCCATGCTGTCTACGGCTACACGGCGGAGGGCGAGTTGTTCTTCCAGCTCGGCTCCTCACGCACCCCATATCCCCATGGTCCGCTGAGCCATCCGACCCTCGCCGTCAAGGTCGGCAGTCATGTCCTCGTCGCCGATGGCTACGCGGAATCTCGGGTGTCCGTCTTCGACTTAAACGGTCGCCTGGCCCACTCGTGGGGCGAACCGGGCCGTGGACGAGGTCAGTTCAGGACCCCGCACAGCCTCTGCGTCACACACAGCGGACACGTTGCGGTCGCTGACCGGGACAACGACCGGGTGCAGGTCTTCACCGAGACCGGCACTCTGCTGGCGGTGTGGGACGACTTCCTGCGACCGATGGATCTCGCTGAGGACGCTGCTGGGTTCCTCTACGTGACCGAGCAGGTGCCGCGGCTCAGCAAGTGGGCCCCTGACGGTTCGCTCGTCGGCCGGTGCCGCATCCCGTCGACCAGCTCCCATGGCCTCTGCCTCGACGGAGAGGGCAACATCTATCTGGCCGAGATGCTGCAATCGAATGTCACGCGGCTCGTCGCCCTGAGCGATGTCGACGATTCCGACGCTGCCGCTCATGGCCAGGTGTCAGTCGAAGTACATCGCCCATCCGCCCCCGCTGGCGGTGCTTAACCCGACCAACCCCACCCCACCGAGCGCGATCAGCCAGCTGGCGAACGATCCGATGAGGAAGTACTCCGTCACGTCGCTCGCACCCCCCTCGGCCGACCCTCGCTGCAGCTCGGGGAACCGGAGCAGGCCCTTGGCGGCAACGACGATGGTGGCCGCAGTCAACGAACCCGCGATACCGAGTCCGAGGATGAGGAGCCGCTCCATCGGTCCGAGCATCCGACCGCCCTTGAGCTGCTTCTCCCCCGCCGAGGCCGGGACGCCGACCGAGTCGAGTACGAGCCGGATCGCGATGTTGGCGGTCGAGAGCTGGATGGCGACGACGCCGAGGACGAGGACGAGGTGGTCGAGGCCGATCTGGCCGAGCAGGGTGCCCTCGAGGATCGAGGCCGGGGCGCCGTACGACTCGATGACCCCACCGCCCAGGACCGACACGACGATCCCGACCGCGAGCCCAAGGAACGCCACCACACGTGCCACGACCGCGACCTGTGCGTCCTGCCGATCGGTGAGGGCGGCGGACGACCCGAGCAGCCACAGGAGCGCGCCAACGATCCACGCCGCGCCCAGCCCGATCCACTCACTGCCATCGATGCCGACGAGGACACCTGCCAGGACCAGCAGCACCACGGCCAGCGCGGCGATCAACCCACGGCGTACGCCGGTGGTGGTGTCGCGCGCCGCGCGGAGCAGGTCGCACAGGCCGATGACGAGCAACCAGGTCCCGAGCGCCATGGGTGAGTTCTACACCACATGCCCCTGCAAGATTGTGACAATGGGGCCTGGTAGCCGACCCGCCAGCGCGATGCTGCACTCATGGAAGGGTTCAAGTACTTGCGGAGGCGGATCCGGTGTCGGATGAAGTACCGGGGCGCGTGTCCGCACAACCCTCGCTACCACGGCCACGCGGCGCGCCAGGCCGCTGACTCCTGACGCGGATCGCCTGCGCTTCCCTCGCGGGACCGTGCGTCAGGCAGGTACGCCGATCGACGCCGCGAGCTCCTCGATGCGGTCGCGGGCGTCGCCGAAGAGCATCGCGGTGTTGTCGCGGAAGAACAGCGGGTTCTGCACGCCGGCATAGCCGGAAGCCATCGACCGCTTGAAGACGATGACGTCGGTCGCGTGCCAGACCTCGAGGACGGGCATGCCGGCCAGGGGGCTGCCGGGGTCCTCGGCCGCGGCCGGGTTGACGGTGTCGTTGGCACCGATGACCAGCACGACGTCGGTGTCGGCGAAGTCGTCGTTGATCTCATCCATCTCGAACACGATGTCGTAGGGAATCCGGGCCTCGGCCAGCAGCACGTTCATGTGCCCCGGGAGCCGACCGGCCACCGGGTGGATGCCGAAGCGCACCTCGACGCCCCGGGCGCGAAGCGCCGCCACCAGGTTGGCCACGCCGTGCTGCGCCTGGGCAACCGCCATGCCGTAGCCGGGGGTGATGATCACGCTGCGTGCGTTCTCCAACAGCTCCAGCGCACCGTCGACGGTGATCTCGCGGTGCTCACCGGTGACGTCCTCAGCACTGGTCTCGGTCTCGATCCCGAAGCCGCCGGCGATGACGGCGAGCAAGGAGCGGTTCATCGCCTTGCACATCAGGTACGACAGGTAGGCACCCGAGGAGCCCACGAGCGCGCCGGTGATGATCAGCAGGTCGTTCTGCAGCAGGAACCCCGACGCCGCCGCGGCCAGACCGGAGTAGCTGTTGAGCACCGCCACCGCGACCGGCATGTCGCCGCCACCGATCGAGGCGACCGCGTGCCAGCCGAGGACCAGCGCGAGCACGGTGACGAAGATCAGCAGCCCGATGTGGGCATCGATGGCGAACCACACCACGGCCGCCACCGTTGCCGCCAGGGCGAGCAGGTTGAACGCGTGCCGACCCGGCAGCATCAGCGGCGAGGACTTCATGTGCCCCGAGAGCTTCAAGTACGCCACGATCGACCCGGTGAAGGTCACGCCGCCGATGAACACCCCGGCCATCACCTCGATGCCGTGGATCGTGAGCATCCCCTGGGCCTCCAGCAGCCGCGCCTGAGGACCATCGGGGTCGGCCTCGACGCCGAGGTAGCCGTTCCACGCGATCAGCACCGAGCCGAGCCCGACGAACGAGTTGAGCAGGGCGATGAGGCCCGGCATACCGGTCATCTCGATGGTCCGGGCCCGCCACAAGCCGATCAGCGCGCCGAGCGCGGTGGCGCCGACGATCAGCGCCAGCCAGCGCACGCCGGCGCCCTGGTCGACGACCAGCGCCAGCGTGGCCACGAGCGCCACGCCCATGCCGGCCATGCCCAGCACGTTGCCTGTCCGCGCCGACTCGTGCTTGGACAGGCCGGTGATGGCGCCGATGAACAGCACGCCGGCCACGATGTAGGCCGCTTGGGCAACGCTCACGAGATCCATGGGGTCACTTCCTGGGCGAGTTCGGTGAAGAAGGGCGGGGCTCAGCTGCGGATGAACATCGACAGCATCCGGTGGGTGATGCCGAAGCCGCCGAAGATGTTGATGCTGGCCAGCACGATCGCAGTCGTTGCCAGGACAGTCGCAGCGATGCCGGTGCCCCCATCGAGCACACCGACCTGCAAGAACGCCCCCACCACGACGATGCCGGAGATCGCGTTGGTGACGCTCATCAGGGGCGTGTGCAGCGCGTGGTGCACGTTGCCGATGACGTAGTAGCCCACCACGATCGCGAGGAAGAACACCGTCAGGTTGCCCTGCATCACCGGGGGCGCCAGCGCCGTGATGATCGCGAAGACCGCGACCGCCGCACCCAGCGCCGCCAACCGGCGCCGCGGCGAGGCCGGCTTCGGCTCCTCGACCTTCTTAGCCGGGGCGGCAGCCGCCGGGGTCGGCTGAGCCGAGACCGCCACCGGCGGAGGCGGCCAGAGCAGTTCGCCACCGTGAGCCACGGTGATCGACCGCACCACGACGTCATCGAGGTCGAAGACGACCTCGCCGTCCTTGGCCGGGGTCAGGAGCTTGAAGAGGTTGACGACGTTGGTGCCATAGAGCTGGCTCGACTGCGCCGGCAGTCGCGCCGGCAGGTCGGTGTAGCCGATCAGCGTCACGCCGTTCTCGGTCACCACCGCCTCCCCCGGCACCGTGCCCTCGACGTTGCCACCGCTCGCGGCGGCCATGTCGACGACCACCGAACCGGGCCGCATGCTCGCGACCATCTCGGCGGTGATGATCCGCGGCGCCGGACGGCCCGGGATCAGCGCGGTGGTGATGACGATGTCGACGTCACGGCACTGGTCGGCGTACAGCTGGGCCTCGAGCTGCTTGTAGTCCTCGTCCATCTCGCGTGCGTAGCCCGTGGCCGAGGTCTCGGCCTCGGGACGCACCGGGAGGTACTCCCCGCCGAGTGAGGCGACCTGGTCGGCGACCTCCGGCCGGGGATCGGTGGCGCGTACGACGGCCCCCAGCGACCCCGCCGCGCCGATCGCCGCGAGACCGGCCACCCCGGCGCCGACCACGAGCACCTTCGCCGGGGGCACCTTGCCCGCCGCCGTGACCTGCCCGGCGAGGAAACGACCGAACGCGTGCGCCGCCTCGACGACCGCGCGGTAGCCCGCGACGTTGGCCATCGACGACAGCACGTCCATCGACTGCGCCCGGCTGATCCGCGGCACGGCATCCATCGCGAGCCCGGTGAGCTTGCGCTCGACCAGGTCGGCGATCTCGTCGGTGCGGGTGTGCGGCGACATCAGCGAGACCACGGTCGTGCCCGGCCGCAACAGGCCCAGGACGTCAGCGCCGAGGGGGTTGATCGCGACCACGGCATCAGCCTGGGCAACCTCCTCCAGCCCGCCGACCGACGCCCCCGCCGCCTCGTAGTCACCGTCACCGAACGACGCCGCCACACCCGCGCCCCGCTCGAGCACCACCGCGTGACCGAGCTTGATCAACTGCCCGACGGTGGTCGGCGTCGCCGCGACCCGGGTCTCACCGGGCAGGCGCTCCGTCACGATTCCGATCAGCATGGGTGTGTTCCTTCTCGGTCCGGTTCCAGGGCAGGGCGGGCCACCCTCGGAGGGGTCGAACGCCGCGACGAGGTCCACCAGAGCTGGACCGTGGTGCCTACGCCTACCAGCGATTCGCTGGCCTGTGCAGGTGTTCCACGTCTCAGTCACGGATCCAGATCGGCGTCCCCTCCGCGATTCGGGCCGCGACGCGTGATGGACCTCACAGCTGATTCGCGGACCGATCTCAGCCTTCGGTCAGCAACTCTTGGGCCTCGCGTACGGCGGAGACCCCGCGGGCGAACTGCTGCGACACCGCCGAGGGCGAGATCCCCTCGGCCTCGGCGATCTCGCGCTGGGTCCGCCCCTGCAGGGCGGCGAGCAGCATGCGCTGCGCGCGCTCACCCAGGCGGTCGACGAGCTGGTCGCGACACAGCAGGTAGGCGTTGATGCGCCCCGCGTCGCCCGGCTCGTCCGGGTCGACGTACCAGGTCCGCTGCCCCGAGCGCCGCGGCTGCGCCAGCACGTCGAGTGCCGCACGCGCTGCCCACCAGGCCGGCCCGTCCTGGAGCAACGGCCGGCGCGTGTCGTCGAAGACGGTCGTCTCGCCCACCCCGACCCCGCAACGGACGTCGATGACGGGCAAGCAGCCCAGACGGACGAGGAGCGTGGCCTGGGTCGCCTCGCCGATCGAGGCGAACCCACCCTGGAGCTCGTCGCCGACGGTCTGCTCGAGTGGCTGCACGGGCGCGAGCGCTTCATTGGTCGCCTCGAGCACCTCCCGCACGTGCCGGTGGACGGCCGCGCGCTGCGGGGTCGAGCGGGAGGCCACGAGGTCCCCGATCACGGCGTACATAGGAAGATGATAGCTGAACTCTCCCGATCTTCAGTTATATCCTTCACTTGTGTTTAGTGAAGGATATAACTTCACTCCCCTCACCCCCCCCGTCCCGTCACTCCCCTACGTGAGCGTCGCCCGGCACCCCGATCGAGCACGCTGAGGTAGGGGAGTGTCGGGGAGGTTCAGGCGGGCGGTGCCGCCTGCGGGCCGCGGACCAGCCGGCCCGGCAGCTCACCGGTCGCCTGGCCGTCGACATAGGTCTCGACGCCGCTGACGACGGTGTGGCGGTAGCCGTCGGCGCGTTGCAACAGCCGCCGCCCACCGGCGGGCAGGTCGTGGTGCACCTCGGGCTTGTGCAGGTGCAGGGCGTCGAGGTCGATGACGTTGAGGTCGGCCTTGTAGCCCGGCGCGAGCAGGCCGCGGTCGAGGAACCCGACCGCCTCGGCCGTGGCGCGGGCCTGGCGCTGCACGACGAACTCCAGCGGCAGCCGGCCCCGCTCCCGGTCACGCACCCAGTGCTGCAACAGGGTCGTCGAGAAGCTCGCGTCGCAGATGGTGCCGACGTGCGCACCGCCGTCGGACAGCCCCGGGATCGTGAAGTCGTGCGCGAGCATGTCCCGCCCGCCGTCGAGCGAGCCGTCGACGTAGTTGGTGAACGGCAGGTAGAACATGCCGCGTCCCTCGTCGGCGATGAGCAGGTCGTAGACGAGCTCCTCCACCGGGACCCCGGCGCGCTGCGCCCGCGCCTCGAGGGTGTCGGCCGGGTCGGGCTCGTAGTTCGGCGGGTCGGTGAGCTCGAACATCTGGTCAAACCGGTCGAGGACGCTGCCGCCGATCCGGTTGGGATCGGCCTTGACCCCGAGCGCGAGCACCTCGCGGCGCATCTCCGGGTCCTGCAGCGCACGCACCTGCTCGGCGACGGGGAGGTGGGCGATGCGCTCGTACGCCGGGTTCGCGCTCAGCGGGTTCAGCGTGCAGTCCAGGCCCATGAGCAGTCCGATGCCGCGTGCGGAGACCTGCGCGCGCACGCGGTGGCCCTCGGCGTTGACCTCTTCGAGGAACCGCAACGTCTCGCGGAACCGGTCAGGTCGCCGACGCGACTGCGACAGCGAGAACGACATCGGCCGCCCCGACGCCTCCACCATCGCGCGGATCAGGTCGTAGTCGGTGCCGTAGCTCTCGTCGTCGAAGTCGGTCACCAGCTGCAGCACGCCCTTGCCGGTCGCCCCGATGGCGCGGGAGATCTCGACGAGCTCGTCGCGCCCGGCGGCGTACGACGGAGTGAGCTCGCCGGAGATGGACTTGTGATTGAGCGTGCGCGAGGTGCTGAACCCGACCGCGCCGGCCTCGACCGCCTCGGCGGCCAGCTTGGCCATCATCGCAATCTCCTCGTCGTCGGCCAGCGTGTGCGCGGCCGCCCGCTCCCCCATCGCCCGCACGCGCAGCGCGGCGTGCGGCACCTGGGCGGCGAAGTCGAGGTCGTGGGGACGGGTCTCGAGCGCGTCGAGGTACTCCGGGAACGACTGCCACGTCCACGGCAAGCCTTCGGTGAGCGCGACGCCGGGGATGTCCTCGACACCCTCCATCAGCTCGACCAGCCGCTCGCGGTCGGCCGGCACGACGGGCGCGAACCCGACCCCGCAGTTGCCCATCACGACGGTCGTGGCGCCGTGCCACGACGACGGCTGGAGGTAGGAGTCCCAGGTCGCCTGGCCGTCGTAGTGGGTGTGGACGTCGACGAACCCCGGCGTCACCAGCGCCCCGTCGGCGTCGATCTCGCGCCGGCCCCTGCCCGACACCTGGCCGACCTCGACCACGATGCCGTCCTTGATCGCGACGTCAGCCGTACGCCGCGCCTCCCCGGTGCCGTCCACCACCGTGCCGCCCCGGACCACCAGGTCGTATGCGCTCATGAGCCACCCCTTCGTCGACGTCGCCGCAGTCTCGGCGAGGCCGCAGCTACGCTGCAACGGAAGTTGCTGGACCGGCAAAAGGGAGGCGTACGGCGTGCAGCACGACTGGCAGCAGGCACTCGACCAGGTCGCCCCGCGCCTGCGCCACCTGCGACAACGCCGCGGGCTCACGCTGGCCCAGGTCGCCGAGCAGACGCAGATCAGCGTCAGCACCCTGTCGCGCCTGGAGTCCGGTACGCGCAAGCCGACGCTGGAGCTGCTGCTGCCGCTCGCGCAGGCCTACCGCGTCCCGCTCGACCACCTCGTCGATGCGCCCGCCTCCGGCGACCCGCGCATCCACCCGCGCCCGGTGCAGCGCGCCGACATGGTCTACATCCCGCTGTCGCGCCGCGGCAGTGACGTGCAGGCCTACAAGCTGCTGCTCCCAGCTCACGGCGTCGCCGGCGAGCAGCGCCTGCGCACCCACGAGGGCACCGAGTGGCTCTACGTCCTCGAGGGCTCCGCGCGGCTGCAGGTCGGCGAGAGCGTCACCGTGCTGGGGCCGGGTGAGGCCGCGGAGTTCGACTGCCATGTCCCCCACGGCGTACGCAGTGACGACGACCAGCCGGTGGAGATCCTGGCGCTGTTCAGCCCCCAAGGTGCGCGCCTCCACATCGGTCCGGAGTGAGGCCGGCGCACGACCGGACTAGGGTCCGATCATGACCACCCCCGTGCTCCTCGTGATCGGTGCCGGTCCCGGCGTCAGCGGTTCGCTGGCCCGGTTGTATGCCGAGGAGGGGTACGACGTGGGCCTGGTCGGTGTCGACACCGAGGTGCTGGCCGAGCTGACCGCTCAGCTGGGCGAGTCCGGCGTACGCGTCGAGGCAGCCACGGTCGACATCACCGACACCGAGGCCGCGCGGAACGCGATCGGCCTGCTCGCCTCGGCGTTCGGCCGCATCGACGTCCTGCACTTCAACCCCAGTGCCTTCCGCGAGAAGGATCCGCTGGAGCTGAGCGTCGCCGAGCTGCTCGAGGACGTCGCGCTCGGCGTCGGCGGCCTGCTCACCGCCGTGCAGGCAGCGCGGCCGTTCATGCCCGAGGGCGCCCGCGTGACCGCGACCGGCAGCATGGCGGCCGACAAGCCGTGGAACCGCGCCGCCTCGCTCGGCGTACAGAAGGCCGGGTTGCGCAACCTCGTCCGCAGCCTCGACACGACCCTCGAGCCCCACGGCATCCGCGCCACGACCGTGACGGTCCGCGGCGCGCTCAGCGCCGAGGGACCGTTCAGCCCCGACCGGGTCGCCGAGGCGCTCCGGGCAGCCGCGCGTCAGGACGTCGCGTCGTGGGAGGTCGAGGTGGCGTACGACGGGTGAGGCGCGGCCTCAGCCCAGCTGCGCCCGGATCCGCCCCGCCATCTCGCTGCCGAACGCCACGATCCGCAGCTCGTCGAACCCCTCCGCGACGGTCAGCACCTCGAGCGCGGCAGCGACGGCGTCGTCCTTCGGCCAGCCGTAGACCCCGGCCGAGACGAGCGGGAACGCCATCGTCCGCGCCCCCAGCTCGCGCCCGATCCGCACCGCCTCGCGGTAGCAGGACGTCAGCAGCGAGCGATCCCGCTCACCAGCCGCGTAGTTCGGCCCCACGACATGCACGACCCAACTCGCCGGCATGTCCCCGGCCGTCGTCCAACCGGCAGCACCGGTGGCCAGACCGTTGGGGAAGCGCCGGATGCAGTCCTCGAGCACAGCCGGCCCTCCGGCCCGGTGGATCGCGCCGTCCACCCCACCGCCCCCGCGCATCCCGCGGTTGGCGGCATTGACGATCGCATCGACCTGCTGGGTGGTGATGTCACCCTCGACGACGGTGACGACGTGTCCACTCATGACTTCGAGCGTACGGCGCGCTCAGGCTGCGCTGCCAGAGCGACGGCGCGGCCGACGGACGAGTCCCAGCACGCCCCGGCGTCGGACGGCAGGCGCAGCAGCTTCGTCCTGTGGGGAGGCGTCCTCGGACCAGACAGCGACGTCGGGGACCCCGGCGTGATCCATGCCCATCCACTCCGCCACCTCGGGCGGCAACGGTTGCCAGTCCATGCGGTTCTCCTCCCCGGTGGGAGATGTCTACCCGCTGCGCAGCGCCGACGTTCCACCAGCCGCGCGGGAGGCCGCTATTCGACCGACTCGGCTCGGACTGCATAGCCCGAAGTGACTAACCGCTCGACGACGGACGGATGACCCCGTCCCTCAAAAGTGCCGCTCAGGCTTCCACCGTCGTGCGCGACGCGGTCCCTCCGACGCCCGCCCATCCCTGCATCAACCGACGCGCAGCGGGCGGACCAGCCGATCCCGTATTGCGGATCTGGACGACCTCGAGCGGCTCGACGTCGACGTGAGAGACCAGCGGGTGCTTGGGGCGCTCGTCGTCCTCGCCACCCCCGAGCAGCACCTCGTGCATCTTCTCCCCCTCGCGCAGACCGGTGAACACGATCTCGATGTCCTCCCCCGACTGCGCAATGAGCTGCTCGGCAACCTCGACGATCCGCACGGGCTGTCCCATGTCGAGGATGAGGGCCTCGCCGTCGGAGCCGATCGCCGCCGCCTGGATGACCAGCTCCACGGCCTCCTCGACAGTCATGAAGTAGCGCGTGACGTCGGGGTGGGTGACGGTGACCGGCCCCCCTGCGGCGATCTGCGCCGCGAACGCTGTCAGGACCGACCCCCGGCTACCGAGCACGTTGCCGAAGCGGACGCTGAGATAAGTGCCTTCGGGAGTACGCCGAGCGACGTCGGCGGTCAGCCGCTCGGCGACCCGCTTCGACAGCCCGAGCACACTGGAGGGATCGGCGGCCTTGTCGGTGGAGATGTTGACGAAGTGCGTCACGCCGACGGCGGCAGCGGCCTCGAGCACGTTGAGGGTGCCGTGGACGTTGGTCTTGAGCGCCTCGGAGGGGTACTGCTCCAGCATCGGTAGGTGCTTGAGCGCGGCGGCGTGGAAGACCACCTCGGGTTGGCGCTCGCTGAAGATCCGCTGCAGCGCCTCGGTGTCGCGGATGTCGGCGAGGATCACCTCGTCGGTGTCGAGCATCGCCCGCCCGTGCAGCGAGAGCTGGACGCCGTGCAGCGCCGACTCGTCGCGGTCGAGCAGCATCAGCTCCGACGGTCCCCACTTGTGGATCTGGCGAGCCAGCTCAGACCCGATCGAGCCGCCGGCGCCGGTGACCAGCACCCGGCGGTTGGTGAGGTAGCCCGCCACGGCGGAGACGTCGGTGTCGATGCGGGTGCGGCCGAGCAGGTCGGCGACGTTGATGTCACGCACGTCGCGGATGCTGATCGGCCGGTTGAACATCTCGTTGACACCGGGCAGCACCTTGATGCCGATGCCGAGCTCGCGCGCCGCCTCCGAGGCCCGGCGGATCAGGTCACCGTCGGCGCTCGGGATGGCCACGATCAGCTTGGTCGCCCCGGTGTTGCGGACGGCCTTCTCCAGGTCCGCACCGGTGCCGAGCACGCGCACGCCGTGGATCTCGAGGTTGCCTTTGCCCTTGTCGTCGTCGAGGAACCCGACCGGCGTGTACGGCGACGTGGGGTCACCCAGCATGGAGCGCAACAGTTGCCGGCCGCCGGAGCCGGCGCCGTAGATAATCGTGGGCCGGGCGTCACGGGAAGGGCCGCGCAGCTCGGTGCGGTCCCAGAAGTGCCGCCACGCCACCCGGCTCCCGACCATCACCAGTAGCGCGGCCGGGGTCGCCGCCACGGGCACCGCGCGGGCAATCATGTCGGGCACGACGAAGGCGTTGATCAACCCAGTCGCGAGACCGGCGAACATCGTGGTGGCTGCCAGGTCGACGATCTCCTCGAGGCTGGCGACCAGGTGGCGGTGGCGATAGACGTGAGTGAGGATTCCGATGACCGCCTGGAGGGCCACGGCGATCGCAGCCACCATCGCCACGTCCTGCCACACCGGCGCCGAGGCGGAGTCGCCGTAGCGCAGGGACGCGAAGACGAAGTACGCCGCGACCAGCGCGGCGGAGTCGTGGAGCAGCATCAAGGGTCGCCGGATCTGGCGAAGACGATTGGCGAAGGTCACTGGCAGTGCTCCGAGATGCGCGGGGGAGGGTTGGGGACGTGCCACGATCCCAAGGTAAGGGCTCACGGCGGACTGGTCTCGCCAAACGAGTCCTACCCGTCCGCAATTCACGCAATCCTGCAGTTGCGTTCGACCAGCATTGCCCTTCAGCGGCGGCCGGTGACCTGCCGCAGCGCCGGCCGCACGTCGAGCAGGTAGACGAACGCTGCGACGGTGCCGACGATGTTGATCAGCCCGAGCGGGCTCCACATGATCATGTGGGCGGCGAGGAAGATTCCGGTGATCAGCAGCCACGCCTGTTTGGTCAGCTTGTCCGCCGCTGGGAACGCCTCGGCCCGGTGGCTGACGGCGTCGATGAACGCCCACGCCTTCACCCCGAACAACACAAGGGTGGCGACGAGGGTGATGCCGTTCTGGACCGCAAAGACCTCCACCCCGCCAGTCTAGGGGCGGAGTGGAGGTCTTCTTGTCGGTCGAGCGAAGTCGAGACCTCAGTCGCCGACCTTCGCCCCAGCGTCAGCGGTGGCCTTGGCGGCCGACTTCGCCGACTTCTTCGCGGCGGTGCCGGTAGCCTTGGCGCTGCTCTTGGCCGGACCGGACGACTTCTTCGCCGACTTCTTGGCGGTCGAGGTCGTCTTCTTGGCGGTCTTCTTGGCCGCAGCCGTGCCCTGGGTGCGGGTGGTCTTCGCCTTGGCCGTGGTCGTCGAGGCGGCCTGCTTGGTCTCCTGCGTCGACTCCTGCGTACGGACCCGGCCGATCAGCTTCTCGCCGCGGGCGGCGAGGTCACCGTAGGTGCCGGTGACCTCGGCGAGGGTCTCCGCGACGTACGCCTCGACCTTGGCCGGCACGGCCTGGGCGTCGGCCTGCAGCTCGAGCACGCGGGCGGCAGCGCGGTCCTGGGCGGCCTTGGCGTCCTTGGTGAGCCCGTCGACGCGGGTCGCGACGAGGGTGAGGGTCTGGTCGCGCAGCGCCTTGGGGTCGCGCTCGACCTTGCCGAAGCGGTCGATGACGATGGTCTGGGCGACGCCGGCGTAGGCGCGGGCCTTCTCGACAACGAGGTCGGTGGCACCGACGACGGCATACAGCGGACGCGTGACCTCGGTGGGCACCTGCGGGGTGGTGAGCTTGATGGCCATGAGTGGATTCACTCCTTCTCTGTGGCCGGCGAGGTACCGGCCTGGGGGGTCTGGGTGGATGCCGCCTCCGCACCATTGGCGGCGCGGAACGAGGCGTAGACATCGAGCAGGGTCTGCTTCTGGCGCTCGGTGAGCCCGGAGTCGGCGAGGATCGCCAGCTCGACGGAGCGCACCTCACCGTCCTCGGGTCGGAGGATGCCGGCGTGGACGTAGAGCTGCTCCGCGGAGATCCGTAGCGCCTTCGCGAGCTGCTGCAACACCTCGGCCGACGGCTTGCGCAGTCCGCGCTCGATCTGGCTCAGATAGGGGTTGGACACCCCGGTCTGCTCAGCGAGCTGGCGCAGTGACAGCTGCGCGCTCTGCCGCTGGTCGCGCAGGTATTCGCCCAGGGTCCCGACGGTCTCGTTGACCGCTCCGGTGACCTTGGCCGCCTGCGCGCCCACCTTGCTTCGTGCCATGACTCCATGGTGCTAACTTTTGCTAGCACTTGCAAGCACTACGCAGGTGAGCCGAGTCACCCGGGGGCAGCGCCGGTGGATCCGTACTGCCAGGGTCCATCCCACGGGACATACCGACCCAGCGCCCCCGAGCGGCGCCTAACTTCAGTGCGATGGTGTGACGACTCTAGGAGGCCCCGTGGCACTCGGCTTCGGCCACCGAGCACGTGTCGGCCAGCTCTATCCGTCCGGCGGGCTGTGCGACTACGAGCTGCAGATGATGGCTCCTGCGGGCGTCCAGGTCGTCACCACCCGCATGCCCTTCGCCGCTACGAGCGCAGCCGACGACCTCGCGATGATCCGAGACCTCGAGCGCAACGCGTTGCTGCTGGCGGACGCGGAGGTCGACCTGATCGCCTTCAACTGCACCGCCGCCAGCCTGCTCGCCGGGCCCGAGGTCGTCACTGCCCGGATCACTGCAGCGACCGGCATCTCGGCAGTGACCACCATCGACGCGGTCGAGCAGGCGCTCCTGGCTCTGGATGCGCGCCGCATCGCCTTGGTCAACCCCTACCCGCCCGAGGTCGAGGAGCACGAGATCTCCTACCTCGCCGACCACGGCTTCACGGTGGTGGCGACCGCCGGCCCGGCCTGCGCCACGCCGACGGAGCAGGGTGCGATCCCCCATGACACGTGGCGTCGCGAGGTCGGTGGGCTCGACCCGGCCGCCATCGACGCCGTGCTGATCAGCTGTGCCGGTGTCCAGACTGCGGAGATCATCGGCGAGCTAGAGGATCTCTGCGGCCTTCCGGTGGTCACCAGCAACCAAGCATTGCTTCGTCTCGTACTTCTCCACTTGGGGCTCGAACCTGTCTCGCCCGACTACGGCCGTCTCCTGGCTGCTCGTGCCGCCGCCCTGCCCGCCACAGAGGTTGTTCGATGATGAAGGGGTACGCGCCGTCGCGCTTCGGTCAGCTGCACTACGTCGAGGTCGGTTCGGGCCGCCCGGTGCTCCTCCTGCACCAGACACCCCGCAGCTGGGACGAGTTCCGCGACGTCATCCCGCTGCTCGCCGGGCACTGCCGAGCGATCGCCATGGACACGGTGGGATTCGGCGCCTCGGCGCGCGTCGACGAGCCGTTCAGCATCGAGCTCTTCGCCGATGGTGTCGCAGATCTGTTGACCGCGCTCGACCTCGAGGACGTCCTCCTCGTCGGGCACCACACCGGGGGCGTGGTCGCCATGGAGGTCGCCGCCCGCGGCGACCGACGCGTGACCGGGTTGGCCCTCTCCGGCGTTCCCTGGGTCGACCAGCCACGCCGGGAGCGGGTCGCGTCGGCGCCGCCGATCGATCACGTCGACCCGTCCCCCGACGGCGCACACGTCGGCCAGCTCTGGGCGCGCCGGCGTGACTTCTACCCCGCGGACCGTCCGGACCTGCTCGACCGCCTGACCCGCGACGCCCTCGCAGTCCTCGACCGGGTCGAGGAGGGACACCAAGCGGTCAACCGCTACCGGATGGAGGACCGCGCCGGTCTCGTGACCGTCCCCACGCTCGTGCTCTGCGGCGCGGAAGACGCGTACTCGCTGCCCGACGTGCCCGCGCTGGTGGCTGCGCTGACGGCGACGCCCGCCGTTCGCACCGACGTGCTGGACGACACCGGCGTGCCCTCCGCTGACCACCGTCCTGACTTGTTCGCCGCGGCCCTGATCGCCGAGCTCGAAGCCCAAGGAGCACGATGACCGACCGATCGGTGCACTGGTTCGCCCTCGGAGGCACCATCCAGGCACAGGGTCATGACGCCCTGGACCGCCACCGCTACTTCCGCACCGGCCAGACCGTGGACGCCACCGCCCTGTTGGCGCAGTGGCCGGCCGCGGGCCCGGCTGTCGTCGTCGAGCAGATCGCTGCCGGCGCCAGCCACAACCTCTCCCCTGCGCTCGTGCTCGATCTGGCGCGACGCTTGCGCGACCTCGACCCGCGCACGGTCTCGGGCGCGGTCGTCTCGTTGGGATCCAACGCCCTGGAGGAGGTCGCCTTCCTGCTGTGGTTGTTCGGACCGGCACCCGTCCCGGTGGTCGTGACTGCCGCCATGCGGCCGCCGACGGCCCTCGGGACCGATGCGCACGCGAATCTCTTCGCGTCCCTGACGCTCGCAGGGAGTGCCGAGGGTCTCCGCGCCGGGACCGTGGTCGTCTCCGACGACGCGGTCCTCCACCCGGTGGGACTGACGAAGAGTCATACTGCCGACGTCGATGCGTTCAGCGCGAGCGGCGTCCGCCTCGGGACCGTGGAGCCGGGCCGACGCCCGAAGATCCACCGCAGCGGCTCTGCCTCCCCCCTGGTCGGCTCCGAGCTGCCCGCCGACCTGGCCCCGGTCTTCCAGCTCGCTTCCCACCTGGGCTCCGACGGCACGCTGGTGCAGGCTGCGGTGCAGGCCGGCGCGCGCGGCATCGTTGCGGTCGGCCTGGGTGCAGGGTTCCCACCCGCCGCCGAGCTCGACGCCCTCCGGGCGGCGCACGAGGCCGGGGTCGCGATCTGCCTGGCACGCCGCACCGCCCGCGGTCGTACGACCGGGGCGGCCGAGACCGCCCCGCTGTTGAGTGCGGGTGAGCTGACCGCGCTCCAGGCCAGGCTGGTGCTGTCGGTGGCCCTCAGCGGAGAGTCCGCGTCGACGGCGGTCTTGCAGACGCTGCTGGACGACTGCCACGCCTGAGTCGGCGCCGCTCAGCTCGCGAGCAGGTCCTCCACGGCGTGCTCGACGAGTCCGGCGACGGCGTCGAGCTTCCACGCGTTGTTGGCCAACGGGTGCGCGTGTGCGTTGAGCTCGCGGTCCAACAGTGAACGTACTCCCGCCGCCGAAGGGGTCGTGCCGTCGAGAGCACGCTCGGTCTCCGTCGCCCGCCACGGGACCGGCCCGATGGCGCCGAGGACGATCCGGACGTTGGACCAGACGCCGTTCACGATGTCCGCGCTGACGGTGGCGGACGCCGTGGCGAAGTCACCCTGGTAGAGCGCGAGCTTCTTGAACGACGACCGGCTGGTCGGCGACGGCAGCGGGACGACCAGCTCGGTGATGACCTCACCCTCGTGGAGCGCCAGCTCACCCGGCCCGTCATAGAGGTCAGCCAGGGACAGCTGGCGCCGAGCCTCGCCGCGTGCGATGACGACCCGGGCGTCGGCGACCTGCAGCACCGTTCCCAGGTCCGAAGGGGTCACGGCCTGGCACCGATGGCCGTCGATGACGGCGTGCTGGAACCGATGGTCGCCATCCACCGCGTAGCACGGGCTGGTGACCCCGTTGCGCTTGTAGCACGAAAAGCCGTTGCGGAAGAACCAGCACCGCTTCTCCTGAGCGAGGTTGCCGCCCACCGTGGCCGAGTTGCGGATCTGGGGCGAGGCGATGCTCGCGACGGCGGCCACCACGTAGCCGAGCGACTCCGGCAGTGACTCCTCGAGCTCAGCCAGGGTCACCGCGGCGCCGATCCGCAACGCATCGCCGTCCTGGCGGATGAGGCGCATCGACGGCACGCCGATCGTCGAGATGAGCACCGGCGCCGGTCGGCTCTGTCGCTCGCGCTCGACGACGGCGTCGGTCCCCCCGCCGATCGGTTGTGCGCCGTCCACCGTCGCCGCCGTCAGCTCATCGACGGTGTCGGGTCGCAGGACCCTCGGCGGGGCAGGCGGCGCGGAGCTCCTCGCCTTCGGCCCCAGCTTGGTGCCCCAGCGGTGGAGTGCGCTGTGCAACCCGCGTGGATAGAGCCACCGCAGCAGGGCGATCCACCAGCGATCCGGACGACGCCACAAGCCGTGGCGGCGTACCCGGCCCTCCTGGCGCGCCAGCGCGGTGAGGACCTTGTCGGGCGTGATCGGCAGCTCGGTGATGCGCACACCGACCGCGTCCGCGACCGCGTTGGCGATAGCGGCACCCGGAGGGATGATCGACATCTCCCCGACGCTCTTGGCGCCATAGGGGCCAGCGGGGTCGTCGGCGTTGACGATCACCGGACGGATGGACGGCAAGTCGGCCGAGCGCGGCATGGCGTAGTGGAGGTAGGTGGAGTTGACCACCCGGCCCCCCTCGCGGATTAGCTCCTCGCCCAGCGCGGCGCCGAGACCCATCGCGGCACCGCCAGCGATCTGCCCCTCCACTGCGGTGGGGTTGAGCGCCGTGCCGACATCGTGAGCAGCGACGTAGTCGAGGACCTGCACCTTCCCCGTACGACGGTCCACCTCCACGAGGGCACCGTGGGCGGCGTACGCGTAGGTCGGCGACAGGTTGAACCGGTCCTTGTCCGGCGAGATCATCTCGGTGCCGTCGAGGACGTAGCTCACTTCGTGGCTCAGGCAACCGTCGCGCGCCTCGTCGCTGAGCAACACCAGGTCGCCGAGATCCACCTCGCCGGTGGGGGCGACGGCCTTGCCGTCGCGGAGCTCGACGTCGTCGCTGCCGAGCTTGACCGCGGCCAGGGCGCGGATCTTGTCCCGGAGCTCGCGCGCCGCGAGGCCGACCGACGATCCGGTCATGTGGGTGCCCCGGGACGACCACGCGCCGAGCTCGAAGGGCGTCAGCTCACTGTCCATCGAGAGCACGTCGACGTCGTCGAGATCGACGCCGAGCTCGGTCGCGGCGATCTGCGCGAGGATCGTGTTCTGTCCCGTTCCGGCGTCGGCGCTGCCGTGGCGCACCCGGACCCGGCCGTCGGCGAAGACGTCGACTGCGGCGTCGCTGCGGTTGGCCATCTCGTAGGCGTAGGCACCGCTGCCGTGCATTCCGGCTGCGACGCCCAGACCCCGGTCTGCCCGGTCGCTGCGGTGCTCCTCCTTGCGCTGGTCCCAGTCCAGTCCGTCGCGTACGGCGCGCAGGCAGTCCTCGAGGCGGGAGGTGGTGACGGCGTAGCCGCACAGCGTGGTGGCGTACTCGGGCCCGAGGTTGTCCAGGCGCATCTGGAGCGGGTCGAGGCCCAGCTCGCGGGCGAGGTCGTCCACCTGGGACTCGACCGCCAGCGACACCTGGGGGGTCCCATAACCGCGGAACTGGCCGCCCGGCTGCGTGGCCGTGTCCACGAGTCGCGCTGCGAAGCGAGCGCCGTCAGGGCGGTACATCGAGCCAAGGGTGATGACACCGACGCGCATCACCGACGAACCCATGTGGTTGTAGCTTCCGTTGTCGACCAGGATGTCGGCGTCGAAGAGCCGAATGGTCCCGCGGGCGTCGGCGGAGGTCCGCAGTCGGGTCTCGAACCGGTGGCGGGGCTTGTTGGCGCCGAACTCCTCCTCGCGGGTCAGCTCCAGCAGCACCGGACGCCGGGCCTTGCGGGAGAGCGCGGCCGCCAGGACCTCGTGCTCGCTGGCCTTCGACTTGGACCCGAAGCCCCCGCCCACCGCCACCTCGCGGCAGATGACGTGGCTGTGCGGGATCTCGAGCAGGTGCGCGACTTCCTTGGCGATGAACCATGGCGCTTGGGTCGAGGTCCACAGCTCGACGCGTTGGCCCTCCTCGTCCCACGCTGCCAGCGTGGTGTTGGGCTCCATGCAGGCGTGGGACACGCTCGGGTAGACGTACTCACCCTCCACCGTGTGGATGCCTGCTGCCTGGCCCGAGGCGACGTCGCCCCAGTCGGTCCGCAGCAGCACGGCGACGTTCGCCTCATCAGTGACGCGCTCGTGCAGGCGGCGTGCGGCCGGCTCGAGAGCCGCCCGGGGGGTCAGGGGAGCACGCCGGACCCGGTACTTCACCTTGATTGCGGCGAGTGCCGCGCGCGCGATCGCGGGCGTCTCCGCCGCCACCGCCGCGACCTCCTGACCCACGTGCCGCACCACCGAGTCGGCCAGTGGCGGACGATCCGAGAGGGGCGCCCCCCGGTGCAGGTAGGTGATCCCCGGCCGGAAGTCGTCCTTGGTGATCACAGCGTGCACGCCGGGCATACGCTCGGCGGCCGAGACGTCCAGCGTGACGATCTCCGCGTACGGGTGGGGCGAACGCAGAACCGCGGCGTGCAGGTGCTCGGGGGTGCTCAGGTCCGCGGTGAAGAGCACCCGCCCGCGCGTCCGGTCGTCCCAGTCGAGGGGCCGCACGCGAGCACCGACGTAGCTCACCGGATCTCCTCCTTCTCGACCCGCGCCTCGACCCGTTGCTCGACCACGGAGCACAGTGCGGCGGTGATGGCCTGGTAGCCGGTGCAGCGACAGATGTTGCCCGACAGGCGCTTGCGTACGGCGCACGGCAGGTCGCCCTCCTCGGCGAGCCGCCCGGCCTGACGCACCAGTGCGGCGCCGTGGACGAGCTGTCCGGGCGTGCAGAACCCGCACTGGAACGCCCCGCGGTCGGCGAACTCCTCACGCAGGTCGCTGATCTCGTCGGCCAGACCCTCGAGCGTCTCGACCGGACCGCGCACCAGACCGGCCATCGTCACGCACGCCATCGTGGGTCGTCCGTCGACCAGCACCGTGCAGGCACCACACTCGCCGCGCCCACAGGCGACCTTGGTCGCTGTGAGTCCGAGCTGATCACGCAGGACACTCGCGAGTGACTGCGATGCAGGGGCGAGGACCTCGGTGCCGTTGACGACGAGCGTCGTCGGGTCGTCCTCGCTGCCTGCCCCGAGGGTCACAGGTGGCTTGCCCAATGCAACCGCCGCGTCTCGATCCAGGCATACAGGTTGTTGATCACGTTGCCCAGGACGCCCAGGATCAGCAGCGCAGTGAACATGCCCGCGATGTCGAACATCGACTGCGCCTGGGTCAGGTAGAAGCCGATCCCGTTCTGACCACCGACGAGCTCGGAGACGACCATCATGATCAGCGCGATCGGCAGCCCGACCCGCAGACCCGCGGAGATCATCGGGATCGCCGACGGCAGGACGACCCGGCGGATCACCTGGAACCGGTTGAGTCCGTACATCCGCGCCACGTCGATCCGCTCGCTGCGGCAGCTCCGCGCACCGGCGATGGTGTTGACCAGGACGGGGAAGGCGACGCCGAAGGCGATGATCGACACGCGCATCCCGTCGCCCAGGCCGAAGAGGAGGACGGCGATGGGCAGCACGGCGACGGCCGGCAGCGACCGCAGGAACTCCATCGTGGGGGTCGTGTAGTCGGCGATCCGGCGCGACGAGCCGATGGCGAGGCCCGCCAGGATCCCGACCAGTGCCCCGATGACGTAGCCCATGGCGAAGCGCTCGAGGCTGGGGAGCAGGTCCGAGCGGGTGCGGTCCCACATCCAGTCGTCGCGCAGCGTGATGAGGACGTCGCTGAGCGGCGGCAGGTAGATGCTGGTCGTGTTGCGGCCGGCGAACTCCCACAGTGCGAGCAGGGTGATCGGCAGGATCCACGGTAGGAGCAACCGGCCTGCGCGGTTCGCGATGCGGTGCGTCATCAGTTCCCCTCCGTCCGGGCCGCGCTCCAGAACACCATCCGGCGCTCGAGGGCGGCCACGATGAGCGCGATCGTGTAGCCCAGGACACCGACGACGAGGATGCCGGCGTACATGTCCTCGGTGCGGATCGCCACCTGCATCCGCACGATGTAGTAGCCCAGTCCACCGTTGCGGGTCAGGATCTCGACCGTGATCACCAGGATGAGGGCGATCGCCGAGCTGATCCGGATCCCCGTGACGATGCTTGTCGCCGCCGAGGGGATCTGAACGCGGCGGAAGATCTGCCAACGGTTGAGGCCGAAGGTCCGCGCCGCGTCGATCGAGACCTGGTTGACCCCCTTCACGCCGTAATAGGTGTTGAAGAGGATCGGCCACAGAGACGCGTAGACGACCATCGCCACCGTGGTGGTCGTCCCGACGCCGAGCAGCAGGATCGAGAACGGGATGAGCGCCACCGACGGCAGGGGCCGCAGGAACTCGATGACGACACGGAAGAACTCCCATGCGGTGCGTGAAGCGCCGAGCGCCGCTCCCAGCAGGACACCGGCCACGATCGCGATCCCGAGCCCGCGCGCATACGCGCCCATCGTCGCACCGACACCGGACAGGATGTCGCCGCGCTGGATCTCGGACCAGAGGGCGACTGCGACCTCACTGGGGCGAGGGACGTAGAGCGACGTGATGACGGTCGCCGTCAGCACCTCGAGGAACAGCACCAGACCGACCGCGAAGACCGCACCCCGGAAGTTGGGGCGGCCCCTCCGTCGGCGCGGCCGTGCCGGGCGCGGCGCCGACGGGTCGGGAGCAGCAGACCCGACCTTTTCGTCGAGCACCGTACTCGTCGTACTCATGGGGATCCTTCCGGGCAGATGTCGAGAGGCGGAGCCGGCGCGGACGACTCGTGGTCGTCCGCGCCGACGGCGCGTCAGTCGATCTGGGCGATGATGTCGGTGGCCTCGACCGGCTTGGGGAGCACGTTGAAGCGGCTCATGACGTCGATGACCGGCTGGAGCATCTCCTCGGTCGCCTCGTCACCGAACTGGAGCAGCTGCAGGGTCGCGACGCTCTCGTCCGTGAGGTTGGTGTACTCCTGGAGGATCTGCTTGCGCTCGTCCTCGTTCGCCTCGTCGTTGGCCCAGGCGTTGGTGTCGGCGATCGCCGCCTGGAACTTCTCGATCAGCTCCGGGTTCTCCTCCACGAGGCTGCGCTGTCCGAACCAGATGGTGTTGTAGAAGTCCTGGCGATCGTTGACAGCGTCGTAGGGGACCGTCAGCACCGATCCGAGACCGTCGGCCTCGATCTGTGCGTTGAAGGGCGCGGTCACGGTCGCCGCGTCCACCTGTCCGCTCTCGAAGGCCTGACCGACCTGCGTGAAGTCGAGCGTGACGAAGTTGATCTTGTCGATGTCGACACCGGCATCGTCGAGGGTCGCCAGCGTCGAGAGGTGCGGCATCGTGTTGAGGGCGTTGACCGCGATCGACTTGCCGGCAAGACCCTTGACGTCGGTGATGTCACTGCCCTTGGGCACCATGACCCACACGCCGGGGTTGTCCTCCTTGTAGACGGCGCCGCCGGCGACGATCTGGAACCCGATGCCGGCCGCATTCGCGGAGGCCACCGACGTCGGCGAGGTGAGCGCGAACTGAGCGTCACCCGACTCCACCGCTGCAGCGAGCTCGGGCACGTTCGCGACGATCTTGACCGTGACGTCCAGGCCGTTGTCCTCGAAGAAGCCCTGCTTCTCTGCGTAGAAGGCTTGGGACCCGGAGTCCGAGCCGACCGTGGCGATGGTGATGCTGGTCGAGCCGTCCTCGTTGGCGGACACACCCGAGCCGCCGTCGTCGCTACCGCAGGCCGACAGGAGGGCGAGTGCTGCGAAAGCGGCGACCAACGGCGCTGATCGCTTGAGGTTTCTGCGCATGGCGTTCCTTACTTCTGGTGGGAGTGGGCGGGTTGTGGTCCGTCAGTGCCCGGGAACGGCCTGGCGCTGCTGCGTGAGGCCCATGACGTCGTGGATGTAGGCGCGGATGCGCAGGAACTCGGGGTGACTGCGCGTGGCCACCTGGCTGCGCGGTTGCGGCAGCTCGACGCGCAGCTCCTCGGCGACGAGACACGGCGGCTTGCTGAGGATCACGATCCGGTCGGCGAGGTAGATCGCCTCGTCGATGTCGTGGGTCACCATCAGCATCGTGTTGCCGGACTCCCGCAGGCGGTCGCGCACGTCGAGCAGGGTGTCCTCGAGCCCCTCCTTGGTGAGGGCGTCGACGGAGGCGAAGGGCTCGTCGAGCAGGAGGATCTGGGGCTGGAACGCCAGCGCGCGAGCGATCGCCACGCGCTGCTGCATCCCTCCGGAGAGCTGCCCGGGGTGGTAGCTCTCGAAGCCGCTGAGGCCGACACTCGAGAGCGCGTCGCGGACCCGGTTCGCCTTCTCCTGCTTGTCCATCTTCTTGTTGCCGGCCAACGGGAAGCGAACGTTCTTCTCAACCGTGAGCCAGGGGTAGAGCGAGCGCGTGTAGTCCTGGAAGACCAGGGCCATCTCCGGCGGCGGCCCCGAGATCTTGCGCCCGTTCAGCTGGACCGTCCCCGAGGTCGGCGGCAACAGCCCCGCCATCATCCGGAGCAGGGTGGACTTGCCGCAGCCGGAGGGGCCGATGATCGCGACGAACTCCCCCTCCTCGACGTTGAAGGTCAAGCCGTCACAGACGAGGGGGCCCGACTCGGTGTACCGCTTGCGCAGGTCCTCCACCTCGAGGATGCGACGAGCCGAGGCGACATGGTTGCCCCCGGTCGGCGGAGTAATGGTTGGTGCACTCATCGGGCTGCTCCCTCCCTGGCGCCATCGCCGTGGCGCTGATTGAAACGACGAGACCGGTCCCACGACGCAGGACGCACCAGGCGGCCGCATGCGCTGCCGGCGGCGGGCTGATTCCGCGGTCCGAACCCATCCAGCGGGCCCGTCGTACAATGTACGGTACATCGCTGGGCCGAGATTGGAAGTCTTTTCTCGAAGGTTTTCATGTGGTTTTCGGGGCCTTCCCGCCGGGTGCAGCTCACCGGATCGCCAGGGCCCGCGAGCGGGCTGCCGGTATCCGAACGTCGGATCAGGCTAAGTCCGCCCCGACGCCGCGCAGCCAGGCGTCCCGTGCGACGGAACTGCGCACCGCGAGCACGTGACGGCGCTAGGGGCAGCCCGGTGCCGCGAGATCGCCGGGCTTCATCACGGCCGATCCGCGTGGCGCAGGTGTTCATCGGACCCTCTCCCTTTCCCGCGAAGCACATCGTCCCGTACTATGTACGGTACGTTGTTGGTCGAGCGCACAGCATTCCCTCTACGGGTTTCGCGGTTGTTACGGCGACGTTCCGCCGGGATGTTCTTCGAATCGCCCGGCATCGCAGTGCTCCGGGCCCGGCGTTCGCAGGCTAAGGGCGCTCATTCGCAGCGAAGGAGGTCGTCCCGTGACGCGGAACACACCCTCGCGCGACCAGGCGAACATGCTCGAGAAGTGCCTCCGCATCCTCCAGGCCTATCGGAGTGGGGACATGCACTTGAGGCTGGCCGACCTCGCCCAGCGGACGGGGATGCCGAAGTCGACGGTGCACCGCCTGGCCCACGTGCTGATCGAGCACCGGCTGCTCTCCCACGACGAGCAGGGCTACCAGCTGGGGATCGCGCTGTTCGAGCTGAGCAGCCTCGTCCCGGTCGAGCAACAGCTCCGGTTGGCGGCACTGCCGTTCCTTCAGGACCTGTTCATGGCCACGCACGAAACGGTCCACCTCGGTGTGCGCGAGGGAGTCGACGTGGTCTACGTCGAGAAGATCCACGGGCACTCCGACCTCGGTCTGCCCTCCCGGGTCGGCGGACGCCTTCCGCTCAACTGCACCGGCATCGGCAAGGCACTGCTCGCCTTCAGCAGCGACGAGGTGCGGGCGGACTACCTGGCACGACCATTGCGCCGCATCACCGACAAGTCCGTCACCGACCCGGCCCGGCTCAGTCGTGAGCTGTCGGAGGTGCGCGCGACGGGCCTCGCCTTCGAACGCGAGGAGGCGACGATCGGACGCGAGTGCGTCGCCGCCCCCGTCCTCGTGCAGGGCGAGGTGGTTGCGGCGATGTCGATCTCCGTCCCGGTCTCGGCCTACCGCATGCCGCACCTCGCGGCGGCGGTGAAGACATCCGCGCTCGGCCTGTCGCGCTACCTGCGCAATGCCCAGGAGGTGTTGGAGAACGGGACTCGTTCCGTCTCACGGGAAGCGGACTCCCCCAGGGGTGAACGGGTCGTCACCATGCGTATGACCTGAGCCACGAGGATGCGCGCCGACGGGCCACGATCCGCATCCCCCACAACGTCACGAACGATCAGGCAATCCGATCAGGAGTTGAGCACATGAGCACGGTGGTTGGCGGCGTCGCCGCATCCCACAGCACCCTGATGAACACCCATTGGGAGGAAGTCGACCACCTGCCGGAGGCGCACCGCTTCCGCGATGGTCTGCACGCGGCACGCGACTTCCTGGCAGAGCGCCGACCCGACACCATCGTCGTGATCGGCTCCAACCACTTCCGGGGTCTCTTCCTGGACCTGATGCCCTCGATCACGGTGGGCGTCGCGGAGGTCAACGGCGCGGGCGAGGCCGGTACGCCGGCAGGGCCGCTGCCCGTCGACACCCAGCTCGCCAAGAGCCTGGTGGACGGACTGGTCGACGACGGTTTCGACCCGGCGTTCTCGCTGCGCCTCACTGTGGACCACGGGATCACCCACAGTCTCCAGCACCTGGTGCCCGAGCTGGACGTGCCGATCGTCCCGGTCGTCCTCAACATGTTCGCTCCCCCGCTGATCCCGCTCCCGCGGGCGCAGGCGATCGGGAAGTCACTGCGCAGGGTGATCGAGGCCGACGGTGCGGACAAGCGGGTCGCCGTCATCGCGTCCGGCGGGTTGTCCCATCGCCTGCCGTGGCCCGACTGGGCGGACGCGCTCTCGGAGGACGACCAGTTCCTGGTCGAGGCCTGGCTCAACGGCCGCGAGCAGTGGAAGGAGTTCGAGGTACGGCGCCGGCAGATCATTCGCGCGGCGAAGGCCGACATCAACCCGGCGTTCGACCAGGACTTCCTGGCCCAGCTCGAAGCCGGCGATCTCTCCCGCACGCTCGAGCTCACCAACGCCGAGGTGGAGGACGTCGCAGGCAACGGCGCTCAGGAGATCCGATCCTGGATCGCCATGGCAGCCGCTGTCGGCGGCCGCGGCCGCACTCTCGCCTACTCCGCCGTCGACGAGTGGCTCACCGGCATGGGTGTGGCCGTCGTCGAACCCGCCTGATCCGCCCTACACACCAGCACCTAGGAGAACCCTTGACCATCTGGACCGAACTCTCTGATGTCCCCTTCGCCGTCGAGTACGTCGACGCGGGCGGCCTGCGTACCCGCGCCCTGCGCGCCGGCAGCGGCGAGCCGATCATCATGCTGCACGGCACCAGCGGACACCTGGAGGCCTTCGTCCGCAACGTCGCGGTGCTGTCGGAGCACTACGACTGCCACGCGGTCGACATGATGGGCCACGGCTACACCGACAGCCCGCAGGTGCCCTACCGGATCCCGGGCTATGTCCAGCACGTCCTGGACTACCTCGACGCCCAAGGCATCGAGTCCGCCCACTTCATCGGTGAGTCCCTGGGCGGCTGGGTCGCAGGTCGCCTTGCGGCCGACCACCCCGAGCGGGTGCGCACCCTCGCGCTCGTCGCCGCCGGCGGCACCGTTGCCAACCCTGAGGTGATGGAGCGGATCAAGGCCAGCACCCGACGCGCAGTGATGACCGACGATCGTGACCTGACCCGGGCCCGCCTGGAGCTCCTGATGCACGACCCGGTCAACGTCACCGAGGAGCTGGTCGACGTCCGCCACACGATCTACCACCGGCCGAGCTTCGTCGAGAACATCGACCACCTGCTCTGCCTGCAGGAGATGGAGAACCGGACCCAGGACCTGCTCACCCCCGAGCAGATGGGTCGCATCACGGCCCCGACCCGCGTGGTCTGGGGTGCGGAGAACCCGTTCGGCGACGTCCCCGAGGCGCGAGCGATGAGCGCCGCGATCCCGGGCTCCGAGCTTGCGATCTATCCCGAGTGCGGGCACTGGCCGCAGCACGAGCACGCCGACCGCTTCAACAAGGAGACGCTCGAGTTCCTGGCAGCTCAGCGATGACGTCCTCGTTGCGGATCGGCCTGCGCGTCCCGCCGTGCAAGCCGGTGGCGGAGCTGGGCGAGTTCGCCGCCGAGGTCGAGCGCGCCGGCTTCGACGACATCTACGTGCCGGACTCGCAGGTGCTGTGGCGCGACGCGTGGATGACACTCTTCGCCGCCGCGCAGGCCACGCAACGGATCGGACTGGGGACGGCGGTGACCAACGTGGCCACGCGCCACCCCAGCGTCGTCGCGTCGCTGGCGCGGACGGTCGCCGAGGCCGCGGACGGCCGGTTCCGGCTCGGCCTGGGTGTCGGCAACAGCTCCGTCGAGCCCATCGGCCTCTCGCCGAGCACGGGTGCGGAGCTCCGCAACGGCATCGTCGCTATCCGGCGCCTGCTCGCGGGCGAGGAAGCCAGCTTCGGCGAGGCTTCGGTCCGGCTGCGTGACCCTTATCCAGGCGTACCGGTGCTGGTGGCAGCCAGCGGCCCGCGCAACCTGCGCCTTGCAGGCGAGGTCGCCGACGGTGCGGTCCTGCTCAGTGGCGTCTCGACGCCACTGCTCACCCGTGCCGTGGGTCTGGTGCGCGAAGGTGCCGAGGCGGCCGGTCGGGACCCGGAGTCCGTCGAGATCATCGTCTCGGCCCACGCCCGGGTCACCGACGACATCGAGCGCGACGCCCGGATCCTGAAGCCGATCTGTGCGGGCATCGCCCAGCACGGTGGCCGCAGCGCGCTGGCGAGCGCCGGTCTGGAGATCGAGGTGCCGTCGCACGTCCCCGAGATCTACCCGGACCTGGTGCACGCGGAGGACTGGGACCTGGCCGTCGAGCACTGCTCACGCTGGGTGAGCGACGAGGACGCGGTGACCTTCGCGCGTGCTTTCGCGCTGTTCGGTACGCCGGAGGAGATCGTCGCCCGCATGCGGGACGCGGAGTCGCTCGGCGCCACGACGATCTTCTTGCAGCACGTCGGCTCCTACGACCTCCCGTACTCCCTGCGCGACGACATCGCTGCGAAGGTGCTGCCGCTCCTCGGTGTCGATGACCGCTGACGGGAGCCTGACCGGTGCGGAGATCGCCTCGATCACGCACCGGTCGGGCTCGGCGCCGGACGCGGCTCGGCAGCGCGCGGTGCTGGAGCTCGTCGACGCGGTCGCGTGCATGCGGCTGGGCGCCTCCCATCCGCTCGTCACCGAGGTCGCGGCTGCCGAAGCGTGGCTGCAGGCCGGCCCCCATGCGTCGTTCGCGGCGCGCGACCTCGGACTCGAGCAAGCCGTCCGCCTGGACGCCCTCGCGTGTCACGTGGACGAGCTCGACAGCATCGAGCCGGCCTCCGCCGTCGTACCCGCAGCACTGATCATCCCCGCCGCCCTGCACGTCGCGGTCTGGCGCGGGGTCTCCGGCGACGTGCTCGTGAACGCCATCCTGGCCGGGTACGACGTCGTTACCACGTGCGGAAGGGCGCTCGGCGGGCCCGAGGCCTACCGCCACGGTTGGTGGCCGAGCTCCACGGTCGGGGCGCTGGGCGCCGCCGCCGCGGTCGGGGTCGTGCTCGCCCTCGACGAGCAGCAGCAGGCGGCGGCTTCGGGCATCGCCGCTGCGCGCACCGGTGGCCTGCTCTCCGATGACGAGCTCGGGGCGGGTCACTACCTTGCGGCGGCCGACGCCAGCGTCGCAGGCATGCGCGCGGCCCTCCTGGCGGAGCGGGGCTTAGGTGCCTCCGCCACCTACTTCGCCGGTCCGATCGCCCGCGCGATGCCGTCGTGGCGAGCCGCGGTCGCACCGGCGCCGGGCGCCGGGGTCACCGCGACGCTCGTCAAGCCGTTCCCCTGTGCGCGCCCGCTGCAGGGGGTCGCCGCTGCCCTCCAGGACACCCACCTGCCGCTCGAGCGCGTCACCGCGGTGGTGGTCGAGCTTCCGGAGCCGCTGCTGCGGTTCGTGTCGAGCGCCATCGAGGTGCCCGACGCCACCGCCGCGGCCGCCAGCCTGGCCCATGTGTTCGCGGCAGCCCTCGACGGCCGGGTTGCCGACGCGCGGTTCTATCGCGCCGCCGCGCTGCCCGACCCGGCGCGCCTCCCGACCCTCGAGCTCCGGCCCCTCCCCGACGCGCCCGCCGGCTCCTGGGGGTGCCGGGTCCACCTCCGCACGGACACCGGCGAGACGGATGTCCTCGAACGGCAACCGCCGAGCGTGCGGGACGACGCGATCATCGCGAAGAGCCGACGCACCCTGACCGACGCCGGAGTCCCCCGGGCGGTCGCGGACGAGGTCCTGGGTGATCTCCTCGTAATCGACACGTGTCAAGACCTGAGCTCGCTCGAGCTGCAAGCACGCCTCACGCCGACGAACGGATGACTAGAGTGAGCGACGCCATGGACCAGATCACCTCACAGCCCCGCGGCAACGGCTCGCGTGACCGAGCCCTGAACGCCGAGATGATCGCCCGACAGGCGTTGACCCTCGCCGACGAAGGCGGACTGGAGAAGCTGACCGTCCGCAGTCTCGCCAACGCACTCGGCATCGGCACCATGACGTTCTACGGCTACTTCCGCTCCAAGGAAGAGATCCTGGACGCGATGGCCGACGAGGCCCTCGGCTCCCTCCAACTTCCGGAGGGACCGCCCGACGAGTCGCCGCGCCAGGCCATCGAGAGCGTCGCATCGGCCTTCCGCGGCCTGATGCGCGACCATCCCTCGATCGCCCAGATCCTCTCGTCGCGGGTCACCACCAGCCAGCGGGCGCGCCGCGGAGCGATGGAGGTCGTCATCGACCGGCTCATGCGCAGTGGCATCCCCGGACCGCTGGCGGTCAAGAGCTACGGCTTCCTGATGATCTATGCCCTCGGGTTCGCCGGCTACCAAGCCGTGCGCCCATGGGGAAGCGACGGCGCTCCGGCCGACGAGGTCGACGAGTCGGAGCTGCGCCGACAGCAGCGCCACTACTACGCCGCCCTCCCCCGGGCCGAGTTCCCCCGGCTCGTGGAGCTGCGCGACGAGCTGATCGAGCTGCCGGGCGAGGAGCAGTTCCGGTTCGGCGTGTCATGCCTGTGCGACATCGTCGAGGCGACGCTCGACATCTCCTCGCCCAGCTGACCCCACGATCAGCTCGTCGCAGGCGGGCCATCACCTCAGCGGCAGATGGTGAGCGCGGTGCGGACCAGCCACCGGGTCAACCGCTCCATCTCGCGCACGTCCACCACGTTCATCCCGGCGGGGAAGTCCAACGCCAACGGTGCGTCCGGCCCGATCCGGTCCATGCCGATCCGGGCTGTCGGAACGCCTCGCCCCCGCAGGATGTTGGCATCGGTCGCGCCGCTGTTCGCGACGATCGGCTCGTGCGGCCGGCCGCGCTCGGCGACGTAGGCGTCGACCGCGGCGACGACCACCGGGTCGTCCTGTGGCGTACGGGTGCCGGGGATCGCCAGCACCATGTCCCAGTCCACCTGCAGCTCCGGGTGCCGGGCACGGACCCGGTCGATCAGCTCGCCGAACTCGCGCGCCACCTGGTTGGGCGGCGCATCCGGGCTGGTGCGCAGGTCGACGCGCAGCACGCAGGACGCGGGGGACACCGCCGGCATGTGGTGGTAGCCGGCGCGGATCGATCCGATGTTGCCCTGGGGTGCGACCAGGCCCGCCGTGTGGCGAGCGGAGTACTCCGGGAACCACTCCTCCAGCGCGGCGACGACCTTGCCGGCCTCCACGATCGGGTTCACGTACGGCATCCGGTGCCGGCTACCGACGTAGCTGAAGGTGCCGCGCACCGTGACGTCGAACCAGCACAGACCGACCTCCTCCCACGCGACGGCCCCACCGGGCTTGGCGATCACGGCGTGGTCGGGGAAGATCCCCTGCTCGAGCATGAACGAGCAACCGACCCCCTGACCGGCGTTCTCGCGCGGGAGGTCGGGGCGCGCCCGCCGGTTCGTCGGCATGCCCCCGGCACCGAGGCCGACCCAGAGGTCGCCCGCGAGCTCGATCCCGCTGGCCCTGATGGCCTCGGTCGCCGCCATCACGCACGCGGCGTGGCCCTTGGGGTTGCTCGCCCCGAGGCCGATGACGTGATCGCCGTCGACCTGGGCGACCGGTTGCATGTCGGGGCGCAGACGATCCGCGGCCCAGGGCTCGTCCTCGTCCGCGTTGCCCGTGGTCAGGGTGTCGATCGGCGCGTAGAGCAGCAACGAGCGCCCGTCGCCGGCACCCCGCACGCGACCGACGGCGTTCGCCTGGCGGTCGTCGATCGGTTGCGGGCGGGCCTCGACCCCGGCGTCGGCGAGGTGCTGCGCGGCCCACGCGGCCAGCGGCGCCTCCTCCCCCGTCGGGCTCGGGATGTCCACCAGGCCGACGACGATCTCGCGCAGCAGGTCAGGGCTGACGTGGCCCATCACCTGCGCGACCGCCTGGTCGAGAGACGTCACCGGCCCTGCCGAACGTCGCGGACGACGGTGCCGTTGTAGCGCGCGAGCGCCTTCTTGACTGCTGCCACGCCGCCCACGAGGGCGAGCGCGACAACGACGGTGCGCAGAGGAGCATTCATCATCGGTGGTCCTTCCGGTCGAGGAACTCGTTCACTACACGGGCATAGTCGTCGGGACGTTCGGCCTGGGGGTGGTGGGCGGTCTCGTCGAGGACCACCAGCTCCCCCCGTGGCATCCTCCCGGTGATGGTGGCGGCGTACGCCGGCGACGCGAACGGATCCTGCGCGCCCCAGACCAGGAGCGTGGGCGCACCCACCGCGGGGATCTGCGCGTCGAGGCTCTGCGGGGTGCCGCGGCCGGTGCCGTCGGCCACCGCCATCGCCCAGGGGGTGATGCTGGAGCCGTACCGCTCACGCACGGTGACCTCCGGGATCCGGCTGCCGTCGCACCACTCGAGCTGCGCCATCAGCTCGCGCATCTTCAGCCAGGTCGGCCCCTCGCCGCCGTAGTAGCGCGAGCGCGCTTGGACGGCCAACGAGGTGTCCGATCGGTCGTCGGGGACCGGCTGGCTGCCGGTCGCCACGAGGCGTCCGACCCGTTCCGGTGACGTGGCGGCCATCAGCATCGCGACCGATCCGCCCAGCGACTGGGCCACGACGTCGACGTGCGGGATCTCCAGGAGGTCCAGCGTCGCCGTCAGCTGACGCACGTGGTAGTCGAACGCCGGCTCGCTGTGGCGCGGCGCCTCGGAGGCGCCGTACTGGGCGAGGTCGACGAACAGGTGCGGCCGCTCCGGCGCGATCGCCGCCGCGGCGGTGCGGAAGTCGGTATAGCTGGCGCACCCGGGCCCTCCTCCGTGGAGGAAGAGCACGGGTACGCCGTCCCGGCCGCCGGTGAGGCGATGGGCGAGCCTCACCGGCGGGGCCGGTGCCTCACTTGATGACACGGACCGTCGGGTCCTGCTGGGCGACGGGCGCGACCTTCTCGATGTGGCGCCGCCACGCCGTCAGGGACAGGTCCGGGCGGTACAGCTTCTCCGGCGGGGCGTCCATGACGTCGACCATCCACGCGTCCTGGGCGGTGAACTGGCCGTGGAACAGCCAGCGGATCGCGCCGAGGTACTTCGCCTTGAACGCGGCGGCCTTCAGGCCCTTCTCGAAGCGGACCATCAGCTGGACGTAGCGGACGTTGTCCTCGTCGACCGGCACGTACCACTCGTAGTGGATGAAGTGCGGGTAGGCCACGCGCAGCAGTCCGGGGAGCCGGATCGAGACGAAGCCGGGGATGTCCAGGCTCTTGATGACGGGGTTGATGTCCTCCGCCTTGCCCGGGGCGTCGGGCAGCGGCATGCGCTTGTACCAGCGCTTGTTGGTCCACTTGCCCAGGCCCGGGAAGTCGGCCTCCCAGTGCACGGCGTCCTGGACGCGGATCAGCCAGCTGTCCTCCTCGACGATCCTGGTCTCGTTCCACGCCGGCATCACCTTGAACAGCCGCCAGAGCGCGGTGTTGTGCAGGTACTTCGCGTGGCCCTCGTCGAAGCCGTTCTCAGCGGCGAAGCGCCAGTTGCCCTGGCGGATGTCCCAGCGGCCACCGACCGCGAAGTCGTTCTCGATCAGCTCGGCGGGGATGTCCCGCTCCACCGGCGGTGCCTCGCCGTCGCCGACGTACACCCAGACCAGACCGAGGCGCTGCTCGACGGGGTAGGTGCGCACCGAGATCTTGTTGTTGATCGGGGAGCTCGGCCCGTCCGTGAGCGCGGCGCACATCTTCCCGCTGTCCAGCTTGTAGGTCCAGCCGTGGTACGGGCAGCTGATCGTGCCCTCGTACTGACGACGGCCCAGCGACAGCGGCACACCACGGTGCGGGCACCGGTCATGCAGCGCCCGGATGTCGTCGCCGTCGCGGATGAGCATGATCTTCTCGCCCAGCAGCGTCACCGGGACCGGCTTGTCGCCGATCTGCTCGGCCCACATCAGCGGGTACCAGTAGTTGCGGAACCCCAGCGACGCGGAGTCGTAGGTCGGCCAGAAGGACCAGTCGTTGCCCGGGGACTCGGGCTTCGGCTCGGTCGGCTTCTCCGTACGGGCGCGGCGCTTGGCGACGCGCTGCTCGCCTGAAGTGATGGTCATGGTTCCTCCTGGATCAGATGTCGAGTACGAGTCGGGGGGTCGTCGCGCGCGAGACGCAGACGGCGAGGCTCGAGGTGTCGTCGAGCTCGGCGCCGACACGGATCGAGTCACGGTGCTCGGGCGTGCCGTCGAGGATCGCCACCTCGCAGGAGCCGCAGACGCCCTCGCGGCAGGCGTTGGACACCGAGATGCCCTCCTGCTCGAGGACGTCGAGGACGCTGGTGCCGGCCGGGACCTCGCGCTCGACCTCGCTCTTGGCGCAGATCACGGTGAACGGGGTGTCGACGAGACCGGAGAGGTCCTTCGCAGTGAACCGCTCCAGGTGCACGCTCACTCCGGCGAGGGTCTCGCACCTGCCCTCGATGACGTCGAGCAGCCCGGACGGGCCGCAGCAGTAGATGCCGAGGTCGTCGGGGGCGTCCGTCAGGAGCCGGTCGAGGGGGAGCAGCCCGTGCTCGTCCTCGGGCCACAGCTCAACCTTGTCGCCGTAGGCGGCGAGCTTCTCGAGGAAGCCCATGGATGCCCGGGACCGGCCACCGTAGACCAGCTTCCAGTCCTCGCCTCGTGCCTCCACGTCGCGGATCATCGGGAGCAGCGGGGTGATGCCGATGCCGCCGGCGATGAAGAGGTAGCGCTTGGCGGGCAGGAGCTCGAAGTGGTTGCGGGGACCGCCGACCTCGACCAGGTCGCCGGGGCGCAGCACGTCGTGGACGTGGGTCGACCCGCCGCGCGAGGCCGACTCGCGGAGGACGCCGATGGTGTATCGCGTGCGGTCCTCGGGGTCTCCGCACAGGGAGTACTGCCGCGGACCTGCCGGCGTCTCGATGTCGATGTGCGCCCCGGGCGTCCACTCGGGCAGCCAGTACCCGTCCGGATCCACCAGGGTCACCTGGAGCACGCCGTCGGCGATCCTCGTGAGTGACTCGACCATCAGGTCGAGGACTCCCTCTTCCTCGGACATGGACCTCACTCCTTCACTTCGTCGGCGCCGGCCCAGCGGCTGGCGGCGAGCACGATTGACACGGATGCCGCGAACGCGGCGACGGCGACGATGAGCCAGGCGGTTCCGACACCGCGGGCATCGAGCGCCCAGGCGAAGACCAACGGCCCCAGCACCCCACCCAGGAAGACTCCGCCCTGGGTCAGACCGGTGGCTGCGGAGACTCGGCCGACCCGGGCGCGCGAGACGCTGAGGTTGAACAGACCGTTCCATCCCCAGCCGAAGGCGTAGGCGACGATGACCCCGACGCAGAAGACCGTGGCGGAGGGGACGGCGAGCAGACCGAATCCCGCCGCGCCGACCAGGAGCATCGCCGCGACCACGCCGAGGACGCGCCACTCGCCGAACAGCGACCCGCGCCACGCGGCGAGCACCCGCAGGCCGATGCAGGTGAGGCTTCCCAGCACCTGCACGGTGGCCACCTCGCCAGGCCCCATCCCGCGGGCCGCCCCGGTGGAGGCGACGAAGGACGGCAGGGTGGTCGCCGCCATCGAGGCAAGGACCGCCCCCAGCACGAGCGCGGTCATGAGGGGCGCTCCCCCGAGCGGAGCCGGGAGGGGTCGAGCGCTCACCTGGCGACCGGCAGCCGCTTCCTGTGGTCCGGTGCGGGGGCGCCGGATGGCGAGCTGTGCGACCAGGGTCAAGACCACGACGGACCAGACCGCTGCCCGCCACTGGTTCTCCGCACCGAAGATCGCGAGCAGCGACCCGCTGAGGAGTGTGGCCGACGGGATGGCCGACTGCACCAAACCGAACGCGACCCCCTGCCGGTGGACCGGGACGGTGTCGGACAGGACCTGGTTGGCCGCCGGCTGGACCAGCGCGTTCGGCAGGCCCAGCAGGCTCAACGCGACGACGATGGCACCCGCGCTGGGCGCGAGCGCGATGCCGATCAAGCCCAGGGTGGCGCCGAAGCAGGCCACGCGCATGGCGAGCGTCGGGCCGAGGCGGCCCGCGAGCCGGCCACCCATCGGGGAGACGACGGCGGAGACCAGGTAATAACCGGCGACGGCCGTCCCGAGCTGAGCAGCGGAGAACGCCATGGTCGCCGCGACTTGGATGGCCACGGTGCCGACGAGGAACGGAGGCGCCGAGACGCTGATCATCGTCACCACCACACCCGCGACCGCACGACCGCTGCCCTCACCGGGCTCGCGTCGCCTCGCCCTCCTGGCGGGCATGACCGTCTCCGACATCTCTCACCTCCCTCGCGTACTTAGTACGGTACAGGAATCGAACGCACTTCGGGGCCGGTCCGTCCCGCCCGACGGGACGAGCGTCAGGAGCCGACCTGCACCCGCACCTCGGAGGGCTGGAATCCGTTGCCGGGGTTGCGGTCGGCCGGGCAGTTGGAGAGGCCGACGAGGAGGTCGGTCTCGGCGCGGAGCTCGAACACGCTGCCGGGCCTGCTCGGGGACTCCTCGATCGAGACCCGGCCGGCGCCGTACGCGATCGCCATGAACAGCGACGCGCAGGCGTCCAGCTCCAGGTCCATCGGATGGCCGACCCAGTCGGCGAGACTCGCCGCGAGGTTGTCGCGGCAGTTGATGGTGCCCTCCACCCCGTAGCGGAATCGATTCGTCTCCTCCGAGCAGAACCCTCCGCCGAACCAGTGCCGGCCCACGTCGTCCTGCGTCACGGTCGCGAGCGGCGTGGCCGCCTTGCTGTAGAGGACGTGGCCGGTCGTGATGCGGTCGGTCCCGTTGAGCAGGGTCGTGAAGATGCACGACAACCAGTCCCGGGTGTCCGCGGCGGACCTCAGCATCACGTCGACCGCCTGTCGACCCCCCAGATCGGTGATGCGCAGGCATGCGCCCGCCGGGACGAGGCGAGCCCGCAGGAACCCCCGCGGCGGAATGACGACGTCGATGTCCATCCTCAAGGCTTAGCCGCATTCGCCGCCGCGACGGGGTGTTGTCCCGGGCGACGGAACACCCCGGGGCCGGGTGTGCTGGTCGATGCGACGATCGACCACTCCGAACGCGCGGCGCGACGTCGAGGAGTGGGATCAATGAGCACGAGCGAGTCCGGATCCGACGGGTCCGCCGCGTATGACACCGACGTGCTCGTCGTGGGGACCGGCCCTGCCGGGGCGACGACCGCCCTCGCCCTCGCCACCTACGGGATCCGCACGCGAGTGATCAACCAACGGAGCTGGCTCGCCAACAGTCCCCGGGCGCACATCACGAACCAGCGTGCGCTGGAGGTCCTGCGTGATCTCGGCGTCGAGGACGCCGTCCGACGGGTCGGCACGCCGTGGGAGCTGATGGGCGACATGGTCTTCGCCACCAGCCTGACCGGCGACGAGGTGGCCCGTCTGCGGACCTGGGGCACGGGGGACGACCGCCGTAGCGACTACCTCACCGCGAGCCCGTGCCCGCTGCTGGATCTCCCCCAGCCGCTGATGGAGCCGATCCTCGTGGATGGCGCCGCCGTCCGCGGTGCGCAGGTCTCGTTCAACGTCGAGTACCTCGACCACCACCAGGACGAGCATGGCGTCACCTCAACCGTCCGCGACCGGCTGAACGGTCAGCAGAGCACCGTGCGGAGCCGGTTCCTCGTCGGCGCCGACGGCGCTCGCTCGCGCATCGCCGAGCAGATCGGGTTGCCCTTCGAGGGACGCATGGGCCGCGCCGGCACGGTCTATGCCCGCTTCCACGCCGACCTGACCGCACTCGTCGCCCACCGGCCGAGCATCCTGCACCGGATCCTGGCGCCGGCCTTCGGCGAGATCGGCATGCGAACCCTCCGCGTCGTCCGCCCCTGGACCACGTGGATCGCCGGGTGGGGATACGACCTCGACGACGCACCCGACCTGGACCACGCCCCCGCCGAGCGGAAGATCCGCGAGATGATCGGCAACCATGACGTGGCGGTGCAGGTCGAGAACGTCTCGGCGTGGCAGGTCAACCAAGCTTGGGCCACCGAGTACTCCCGCGGGCGCGTGCACTGCGCCGGCGACGCGGTCCACCGGCACCCTCCCAGCAGCGGCCTGGGATCCAACACCAGCATCCAGGACGCCTTCAACCTCGCCTGGAAGCTCGCGTACGTCGTCCGCGGGTGGGCGGACGAGACCTTGCTCGACAGCTATTCGGAGGAGCGAGCACCCGTCGGGCGCCAGGTGGTCGCGCGGGCGAACCAGTCCCGGCTCGACTACCAGGAGCTCAACGACCTGCTGGACCCCGACGCCGCGAAGCTCGGACAGCCGAGCATCGTCCACCTGCGCGAAGCCGGGCCGGAGGGCGTCGCAGCCCGCGACGCCCTGGCGGCAGCCATCGCGCGCAAGAACTTCGAGTTCAACGCTCTGGGCGTCGAGCTCGGTCAGCACTACCGCTCCGGAGCCGTCGTCCCCGAGGGAGACGCCGGGGACGAGCCTGACGCGGAGGACGCGGTCCTCCATCACCGGGCGACCACACGACCGGGTGCGAAGCTGCCGCACGTGTGGCTGGTTGACGCGCAGGGTCGGAGGATCTCCACCCTCGACATCGTCGGAAAAGGTCGCTTCACGCTCCTCACGGGCCTCGCAGGGACTGCGTGGGTCACCGCCGTGGACCGGCTGTCGCTCGCGTTCCTCGATGCAGTCGTGATCGGAGCCGACGGGACGCGCGACCTCTACCACGACTGGGCCCGTCGCCGGGACATGCCCGAGGGCGGCGCTCTGCTGGTCCGCCCCGATGGTTACATCGCCTGGCGCTGCGCGGAGACCGTCGGCGACGAGCACGCCCAGGAGCTGCTCGGAGCGACCGTGGCGACGATCCTCAGCAGCTCGATCCTCAGCAGCTCGACGCAGCCACACTCGACTTGGCCACCGGCTGCACGCCAGGGGTGACCCGCACGGCCGCGTCCCCGGCCTGCCCCGGGCCGGTGGTCATCGACCACGTCACCTCGACCTCCTGCTGCGGCTCGAGCAGGACGGTGAGCACCTGAGCTGGCCGGCCACGCTCTGCGGCGGTCGCGATCGGCTCGGCCGCGACCCCGTCGACCTGCACGCCGCTGATGGCGCCATTCACCGGTCCGTGCAGACGCACGAGCAAGAGCTGCGAACCACGCTCGGTGCCGAAGTTGCCGCCCCCGGTGACGCTCGGCGTCAGCTCGCTCATGTCGTACGGCGTGATCGAGCGGAAGATCGCCCGGCCCGACAGCTCCTGCACCCCGTCGGCAGTGCACCGCTCGCTCGTGACGCGTGCGCCGTAGTCGAGGTAGTACTGCATCTTCGACGCCGTCGCGTCGTTGACCGAGACGTCGACGAACGGCACGTCGGCAGGCTCAGTGCGCAGCTCGCCGGCGACCTTCGTGCCAGCCAGCTGCTCCTGCTCGGCGTCACGGAAGGAGTGCACGAGGAGCCGCCCCTCCCCCGCACCACGCGCGAGCGCGGAGAGCATGGCGCCCGGGTCATCGACACCATCGGTCAGGGCGCTGAACACCTCGCCGGTGACAGCGGAGAAGAACGCGTCCTGCGCCACCGGGTCCTCGATCTCCACGTAGACCCGGTTCAACAGCACGTCGACGGCGTTGTCGGCGCTGATCGTCCGGCCTGCGACATCGATCGGGCCGGTGGCGCGCAGGAGGTACGACAACGCCACCGGGTCGATCGACAACACCCCGTCGAGCTCGTCGTCATAACGCACCGCCCAAAAGGCGCGGGCTAGCTCGGCACTACGGGGGAAGTGCGGCGTGAAGTTGACGTCCTGGAAGTACGTCCCGAGCTGCTCGTCATAGAGCGTGAGCTCAGCGTCGGTCAGCGGCAGCACCGGGTCTGGCTGCTCGCCGAACTCGACCGGACCTGACTGCCGCCCGAGCGCCAGCTGTCCGTCGTCGGCGCTCACGAGCGCCATCGCGCCCACGAGGCCACCCGTGGCGCGCGCCTCCGCGTTGTTCTGGAACAGCACGAGGTAGTTGCGCTCCTCCTCGCCACCGAGCATGCCGGGCAGCAGGGGCAACGCCCGGGCAGCGGTGACCACCCCGTCGGTGACCGGCAGCAGCTCGTCCTGCAGACGGATCACCTGGGTGGCGACCGGTCCGAGCAGTCCGTCCGTCGATAGCGCCCGCACCCGCTCACTGGCCTCGGCGAAGGCCGGAGCGGCGTCGACGACCGGCGCCTCGAGATCCCGGAGCGGCTGGAGTGGAATCACCCCACCCGACGGCGCGAAGGATGCAGGCGTGAGGCCGGCGGCGGAGCCCAGAAGCGGGGAAGCCCCGCGCTCGGCGAGATCCGCGATCACGTTGGCGACCTCACTCACGGTGCGCAGGTCGTCGCCGAGGAACGGCAGCCGCTCACCCGCACGCCAGAACCCACCCTCGGTGCGATCACGGGCAGCAAAGGCCCGGTCGATCATCCGTTCCAGCGCACGCTCGCGCGCGCTGGGGTCGTCCCCAGGCAGAGCTCGTTGCAGCTCGCGCGCGTGGTCCTGCGCCGCGACGAGGTCCCCGCGCACCGTCCACACCTGCCACGCGCCGTACGCCGCGACGGCGAGCAGGACGACGAGCAGACCGCCGCCGATGCTCCACCCGATGCGTCGACGACGCCTGCGCGCGGCGCGTCCGGAGGCGTCGTGGGATCCAGACTCGGGCTGCAGGTCAGCGGGCACGGCGCGATTGTCTCCTGTCACAGCTGGCGACGCGGATCACGGACACGCAGAAGGGCCGCACTCGAGGAGTGCGGCCCTTCCGACGATGCTGGGGGTGATCAGCGCTTGGCGAAGCGCACGATCCGCTGCCCGTTCTGGAACACCGAGCCGTTGGGCGTGAAGTACTCCATCTTCATCACGTAGCGACCACGGGGCAGGTTGCGCCCGAACTGCCACTTGGCCACCCCGCCGCGGTAGTTGCGCGAGATGATCCAGATGCGGCCGGTGCCGCGGTGCCGGATGGTCATGAAGACCTTGGCGGCAGCCTTGCCGTTGCCGCCGGTGGCGATGCGGAAGTTGACGCGCACGGGCTTGCGCTTGGCGACCGGCTTCGCGGGAACCTTCGCCTGACCGGCGGTCGGGACGGAGCCTGCGTAGGGGTTCGCGGAGGCGCTCGACATGGTCAGCGCGACCGGCGAGGCGATCAGGACGGCCGAGGTCGCAGCTGCGACGAAGGTCTTCTTCATAAACAAACTCCCCGTAGAGGGTGGGCAAAGATCTGTGGGTCCGGATAGACGGTAACGCATCACTGCTCGAATGTCTCCCCGAAGCGGGACCGGACAAACCTCACCGATCCCACAACGGGCGCAGCTCACCCACCTCGTGCCCGCCGCCGAGCAGCGGCGCCCGTCCAATCTGCCGCACCGCGTCCGCGTCGACACCGGGCTCGGAGAGGGCCCCCGATCGGTCGAGCGCCCCGGCCATGACGACGGGCCGCGCCCGACCGCCCCCGTCCTCGATCTTCAGCGCCCAGGCGCGCCCGTCGGGCAACGCGAACACCTGACTCGCCTCTGCCCCGCTCTTGCCGATCCCACCGGGGACGGCTTCGAGGAGTCGCAGCTCGTCGCGGGTCGACCCGCTGACGTACGCCGGGTGGGAGCGGATCGCCTCGGCGACGCGGAGCTCCGGGCCGCTCGTGGCCGTCGCGAGGGCCCGGAAGGCGCGGGCGAGTCCACGGAGCGAGGTCGCCAGCAGCGGCAGACCGCACCCGTCGACGGCCATGTGCGCGATCGGCTCGCCGGTGAGCTCGGCGAACGTCTCGGTCACCAGCTGCTGCAGCGGGTGCTCGAGATCCCGGTAGGTCGCGGTGTCCCAGCCGCGCTGGACACAGACCGCCAGCATCGCGGCGTGCTTGCCGGAGCAGTTCATGAGTGCGGGCGCCTTCTCCCCGCCGGCGCGGATCAGGTCGTCGCGGACGGCCTCATCGAGTGGCCAGTCCGGCGGGGTCCGCAGCGCGGATTCATCCAACCCGGCGCCTGCCAGGACCTCCCGGACACCGGCGAGATGGAAGTCCTCGCCGGAGTGGGACGCGCAGGCGAGCGCGAGGTGCCGTTCGTCGATGGGGTCCCAGCCGGCGCGCAGCAGCGCCAGCGCCTGGATCGGCTTGTTGCACGAGCGCGGCAGGAACGGGCCTTCGACGTCCCCAACCGACCAGTCGACCGACCCGTCCGCAGCCAGCGCGACGATCGAGCCGCGGTGGCGTCCCTCGACGAATCCGGAGCGCACGACCTCGACCAGCACCTGTGAGGACTCCATGGCTTCGACCCTGCCACACTCTGCGCGTGAGCCTCCCGCAGCACTGCCCCTCCGCCCGCGAGCTCGACGACCTGGAGCTCTTCGCGGTCGGCGCGCTCGCGCCCGCCCGGTTCGAGTCGGCCGACGGCGTCCTCACACTGGTCGTCCCCGACGCCGTCGGCGTCGCCGCGGTCGAGGCCGGCACCCTCGAGCTGGTCGAGCCAGAGGGCACGCCAATCGCTCGGGTAACGGTCGAATCCACCTACCCCGCGCCTGCGGGCACCGGCATCGTTGGCTCGGTCGAGACCCTTGCCCGCAACGAGGTCGGTCCGTTCCGCCGGCTCTACCTCACCCCCGTCGAGGTTGCCGCGCAGCACCCGGACGCCGTCACGGTCCCGGTCACCGCCCCGCTCACCAGCGGCGAGATCGAGGCCATTCGCGACCGCGCCGCCGGACGACCGGTGGCCCTGCTCGCACTCGCGGGCGTCGGCACGCCGGTCGACACAGACCCGATCGGCTTGATCCGCTCAACCTTGTCGGCCGCTGAACAGTTGTCGGCCGCGGTGGTCGCGGTTCCGCTCGCGTCGCACGGCGATGCGGAGGCAGATCACGCCCTCGGCACGACGGTCGTCGCCGCCTACGCCCCCGGCGAGATCCTGGCGCTCCCGACTCCCGCGGACGACGCAGAGTCCACGGAGCAGCCCGAGGCGAGCCGAGGGGTGGTCGTTTTCTTCACCGGCCTCTCGGGGAGCGGCAAGTCTACGATCGCCCGCGCCCTCACCGACGTCGTGCTCGAGTCCGGCGCCCGGAGCGTGACGAGCCTCGACGGCGACATCGTCCGCCGCAACCTCTCGGCCGGCCTCACCTTCTCCAAGGAGGACCGCGAGACCAACATCCGCCGCATCGGCTGGGTAGCCGCCGAGATCGCCCGCCACGGCGGCATGGCGATCTGCTCCCCCATCGCCCCCTTCGACCAGACCCGCCAGCAGGTGCGCCAGTTCGTCGAGGACGCCGGCGGCGACTTCGTCCTCATCCACGTCGCCACCCCGCTGGAGGAGTGCGAGCGCCGCGACAAGAAGGGCCTCTACGCCAAGGCCCGCGCCGGCGAGATCCCGGAGTTCACCGGCATCTCCTCGCCCTACGAGGAGCCCACCGACGCCGACCTGGTGATCGATACAACCGGCCGCGCCCTCGACGACTGCCTCCAGGAAGTCCTCGACCTCCTCGACCCCTACCTCTCGTAGTCGGTCGAGCGAAGTCGAGACCACTCGCTGATCGAGTGCCGGGCGAGGCGATAGCCGAGCCCGGTGTATCGAGATCCCCGAGCGCGTTTGGCTGGTTGAGTGCCCGCGAGTGGCTACCCGAGCGGGTGTATCGAAAACCGGCTCTTCGTACCTGCGGTGGGTGTGAGCGACTCGCGGCGGTGAGCTGAGGGCAGAAGGGGTCGAGGCCTTCCAAGATCGGGAGCGACCAAGCTGCCCAACCGGAAGGCCTCGACGGTGTCCGAGCCTACGGCGTGTTCCCGCGCGCGTTCATGTCCTGATCCCTCCTACTGCCAGCGCTGTGATCTGCTCGTCGGGCTCGAGGGCTTCCACGTCCTCGAGGTCGCCGAGCGCGGTGAGCGGCTGCGTGTCGTGGTGGAGTCCGCACCCTCGCCGATGGGCTGCCGGGTCTGCGGAGTCATCACCCACAGCCGCGGTCGCCGCGACGTGGTCCTGGTCGACGTGCCCTGCTTCGGCCGCCCGGTCCAGCTGATCTGGCGCAAGCGCACCTGGCGCTGCGCCGAGCCCACCTGCGAGGTCGGGGGGTTCACCGAGCAGCACGCACAGCTCGCCGCTCCGCGTGCGCTGCTGACCACGCGGGCGTGTTGGTGGGCCATCGCCCAGCTGCGTCGTGAGCACGCGTCCGTGGCCGGTCTGGCTCGCCAGCTCGGCACGACGTGGCGCACCGTGTGGCGCTCGATCAAGCCGCTGCTCGAACAGATGGCCGCCGATGAGGATCGCTTCGCCGACGTCGCCACCCTCGGGGTCGATGAGCACATCTGGCACCACGTCTCCACCAAGCCCATCACCGACGGCGGCCGGGGACCGAAAGAGCTGACCGGGATGGTCGATCTGACCCGTGACCAGCAAGGACGCGTCCGCGCCAGGCTGCTGGACCTGGTCCCGGGCCGGTCGGGGAAGGCCTACGCCGACTGGCTCGACGAACGTGGCGAGGGCTTCCGGGCGGGCGTGAAGGTCGCCGCCTTGGACCCGTTCCAGGGCTACAAGACGGCGATCGACGACAAGCTCCAAGACGCCGTCGCGGTCCTCGACGCCTTCCACATCGTCAAGCTCGGCACCAACGCGGTCGATGAGTGCCGGCGCCGGGTCCAGCAAGAGACCCTGGGCCACCGTGGTCGCAAGGGCGACCCGCTCTACGGCATCTCGAAGCTTCTTCGCGCCGGGGCCGAGAAGCTCACCGACAAGCAGTGGACCCGCTTCGAGAACGCGATCGCCGCCAACGAGGCCCACCTGCAGGTCTACCTCGCCTGGTCCTGCGCCCAACAGTTGCGCTCGGCCTACCGCCACCGCGACACCGCCGAGGGCAAGAAGATCGCCACCAAGATCATCGAGACGTTCCCGACCTGCCCCGTCCCGGAGATCGCCCGGCTGGGCCGCACCCTGAAGCGCTGGCGCACCGCGTTCCTGGCCTACTTCGACACTGGCCGCTCGAACAACGGCGGCACCGAAGCGGTCAACGGACTGATCGAGCTGCACCGCCGCGTCGCCCGCGGGTTCCGCAACCGCGACAACTACCGACTACGCATGCTGCTCATCGGCGGCGGACTCACCAGCCCCCACCTCAAGTAAGAAGAGCCCGAAAACCACCCCCTCAGGTCAGCCGACGCCCCCGCACGACCAGCGCAACCCCCACGCCAACTACGGCGAGCGCAACCAGCAGGATCCACAACGAGAACCCACCGGTGTTGCCGAGCCCGCCTGCGGCGTTGTCGCCCCCGACCACGGTGTCATCGACCTGCTCGACGTTCTCATCCACGTCACCACCTGCTCGGACGTTCACCCCGTCGACACCGGCGTTGCACGGCTTGAAGTCGGAGCCGGCGGCCGGAAAGAACCGCAGGCTGAAGTCATAACGCCCCGGCTCGAGCGACCGCGGGATGGTGAAGCTCGCCGAACCGTCGCGCAGCTGCATCCGCCGCTCGAACGACCCAAGAGCCACCTCGACCTCGCCGCGCGGTGACCCGGCGTCCGAGCTCACGCTCACCTGCACCGACTCGCCCTGACGTACGGCGGAGCCGCGCAACGAGCCGGCGTCACACGACGTCTCGGCCTGCGCCTCGTAGGCGTCGTCCGCGACAGCGGGCGCGGAAAGAGCGAAGATCCAGGCGCCGGCAGCGAGCGCCAGCGCGATCATGAACCTCGACAGGGGCTGGACTGTCGACATGGTCGTCCTCCTGCGGCACCGTTGGAGGGGGCGGCACCGTTCCGGCATGGTAGCGCCACCGCCGCCGGGCAGTCGATACAAACTTGCTGGTCGAGTGCCGCTCATTGGTGGTCGAGTGCCGCCGAGGGGTTACCCGAGGCGGTGTATCGAGACCGCATTGGTCGGTCGAGCAGTCGCATGGGCGGTCGAGCGGAGCGATGTCCTGAGCGGAGTCGAAGGGTCGAGACCACTACGCTGCCCCGGTGGACGACCTCCTCACCGGCGCAGCCCTGGCCCTGTTCCTCGTCAGCTTCGGCGTCGGCATCGTCGTCGGCCTGACGGGCATGGGTGGCGGCGCTCTCATGACCCCAGCGCTGATCTTCCTCGGCATCCCGCCGACGACGGCGGTCGCCAACGACCTGGTCGCCGCAGCGGTCAACAAATCGGTGGGGGCGGCCGTCCACTGGCGCTCGGGCTCCCCCAACCTGCGGCTCGCCGGTTTCCTCGTCCTCGGCTCGGTCCCCACGGCCTTCGCCGGCGCGTTCATCATCGACGCCATCGGCGCCACCTCGGACCAGGAGGCGTTCGTCGCCAACGCCATCGGCGTCGCGCTGCTCTTCACCGCGGCGACCTACGCCCTGCGGATGTATCTCCAGCTGCGCCACGTCACCGCCGGCAACACGCTCTCAGAGGACGATCCGGACGTGAAGCCGTTGCGCACCATCGCGGTCGGTGCCGTAGGCGGCCTGCTGGTCGGCATCACCTCGGTCGGGTCCGGGTCGCTCATCATGGTCGCCCTGCTGTTGCTCTACCCCACCCTTTCTGCGGTCCGCCTCGTCGGCACCGACCTCGTGCAGGCCGTCCCTCTTGTCTTCTCCGCAGCCGTCAGCCACGTGCTCGTCAGTGGCATCGACTGGGCCGTCCTGATTCCGCTGATCGTCGGTGGGACGCCCGGCACGTTCCTCGGCGCCCGCATCGCCGGCTGGGTCTCGCAATCGGTCATCCGCCGCGGCATCGTCATCGTCCTCAGCCTCACCGGCCTCAAGCTCCTCGGCGTCCCTGCCGAGTGGGTCGGCATCCTCGGTGCCGGTGCACTGCTCCTCGGCCCGCTCGCCTGGGGCTTCGTCCGGCAGACCCGCGGCCTTCCTGCTTTCGACAACAACTCCGCCGCCTGGCGCATCGATCAGGACACGAAAGAATAGAACCTGTTCTAGATTGGACACGGTTCGGCACTCCTGACCGCCACGGCTAGCATGACGGCTGCTCCCGAAGAGAGGCCCTGAGCACTGATGACGTCCACGCACGCGGACTACCGCCTGAGCCAGCTGGATCAGCTGGAGGCGGAGTCGATCCACATCTTCCGCGAGGTCGCTGCGGAGTTCGAGAAGCCGGTCCTGATGTTCTCCGGCGGCAAGGACTCCATCGTGATGCTGCGCCTGGCCGAGAAGGCCTTCTACCCGGCGCGCATCCCGTTCCCGGTGCTTCAGGTCGACACCGGCTACGACTTCCCCGAGGTCCTGGCCTGCCGCGACAACTGGGTCGACCGCCTCGGCGTGCGCCTTGTCGTCGCTTCTGTCGAGGAGGCGATCAAGAACGGCGTGGTCGTCGACGACGGCAAGACCAGTCGCAACCGCCTCCAGATCGGCACCCTGCTGAACGCCATTGAGGAGGAGGGCTTCACCGCCGCCTTCGGTGGCGGCCGTCGCGACGAGGAGAAGGCGCGCGCCAAGGAGCGCGTCTACTCCCACCGTGACGACTTCGGTCAGTGGGACCCGAAGAACCAGCGCCCGGAGCTCTGGAGTCTCTACAACGGTCGCCTTCATGAGGGCGAGCACATGCGGATCTTCCCGCTGTCGAACTGGACCGAGCTCGACATCTGGCACTACATCGGCCAGGAGGGCATCGAGATCCCCTCCATCTACTTCTCCCACCAGCGCCGCGTCTTCGAGCGCGACGGCATGCTCCTGACTGAGTCGGAGTTCAACCCGCTCAAGCCGGGCGAGGAGGCCAGCGAGCGCACGGTGCGGTTCCGCACCGTCGGCGACCTGACATTGACCGGCTGTGTCGAGTCCGGCGCAGCCACGATCGGCGAGATCATCGACGAGGTCGCTGCCTCCCGGATCACCGAGCGCGGCGCGACCCGCGGTGATGACCGGTTCAGCGAAGCAGCCATGGAGGACCGGAAGAAGGAGGGCTACTTCTGATGGCCACCGAGGCAATCACCCAGCAAGGCCAGCAGATGGACATGCTCCGCTTCGCGACCGCCGGCTCGGTCGACGACGGGAAATCCACGCTCATCGGGCGCCTGCTCCTCGACTCCAAGGCGATCTTCGAGGACCAGCTCGCGGCCGTCGAGGCATCGAGCGTGTCGAAGGGCTTCGACTACACCGATCTTTCGCTGTTGACGGACGGCCTGCGCTCCGAGCGCGAGCAGGGCATCACCATCGATGTCGCCTACCGCTACTTCGCGACGCCCCGGCGCAAATTCATCATCGCCGACACCCCCGGCCACGTGCAGTACACGCGCAACATGGTCACCGGCGCCTCGACCGCCGACCTGGGTCTCGTGCTCGTCGACGCCCGCCAGGGTCTGACCGAGCAGTCCCGTCGCCACGCCGTCCTGCTGTCGCTGCTGCGCGTGCCACACCTCGTACTCGCGGTCAACAAGATGGACCTCGTGGACTACGACCAGGCGGTTTTCGACCGGATCCACCAGGAGTTCACCTCGTTCGCGACCAAGCTATCGATCCCGGACCTGGAGATCATTCCGATCTCCGCGCTCAAGGGCGACAACGTGGTCACGCGCAGCGAGAACATGCCCTGGTATCAGGGCCAGTCGCTGATGCACCACCTGGAGAACGTGCACGTCGCTTCCGACCGCGACCTGGTCGACGCCCGCTTCCCGGTGCAGTACGTCATCCGGCCGAAGTCGGATAAGTTCCACGACTACCGCGGCTACGCCGGGATGGTCGCCGGCGGCGTGTTCAAGCCCGGCGATGAGGTCATGGCGCTCCCCAGCGGCCTCACCACCAAGATCGCCGGCATCGACCTCTATGACCGCCAGATCGACGAGGCGTTCCCGCCGATGAGCGTCACCATCCGACTCGAGGACGACATCGACGTCTCCCGCGGCGATATGCTCTGTCGCCCGCAGAACGCGCCGACTCCCAGTCAAGACATCGATGCGATGGTCTGCTGGATGACCAACGAGCCGATGCGTCCGCGGCAGAAGCTCGCCATCAAGCACACGACCCGCACGGGACGCGCGCTGGTCAAGAACGTCCAGTACCGGATGGACGTCAACACCCTGCACCGGGACCAGGACGCAGGTGAACTCGGGCTCAACGAGATCGGTCGAGTTCAACTCCGCACCACCGTGCCACTACTGTGCGACCCGTACGCGAAGAACCGGACGACGGGTTCCTTCATTCTTATCGACGAGGCGACTGGCGTCACGGTCGCTGCAGGGATGATTCTCTAGACCGGTGCAGCTGACTGGCTCAGCCGGGTCCCCGCACCTCACCGACCCGGCCAGCTGGCATATTAGAGGCGCTCTGCCCGGGTGGCCATGGACTTGCGCTTCATCCTTCAGTGTCGCCTCCGCTTGGGATAAGCAGCGACTATGGTCGGAGGCCTGCTGCGTGAGCGCGTGCCTCAGGCGGCAAGTACTCTGCGCCCGGAGCTGCAAACAGCGCGTCGATTAATGGCGCATCTTCAATCGTGGCGAGGCCCTGGAGCGGCACCAGAAGCCCCTGCCACCCAGCATCTTGGAGAAACTCTTCGATCTTATTGGAGTAGACAATTTGCACCATCGGCAGGCCGAGGCCTAGGGCCAGGATACCAGAATGGAAGCGCACCGCAAGGACGCGCGAACAACTGGCGAAGTCTCGTAACAATACGTCGATATCTCCTCGATAAGAACAATTCTGAACTCGACGAGCTCCGTCTTTTCCCAGCCGCACCATCAGTTCTTCGCACAGCAAGTCGTCGCGCACGAAACGATCCTGGAATCCCAGCAACTTCACCGTGACCGACGGATCGCGGCTGAGTATGGCTTCCACCATGGATGCATATCGGGCTCTTCGTACCTGCGGTGGGTGTGAGCGACTCGCGGCGGTGAGCTGAGGGCAGAAGGGGTCGAGGCCTTCCAAGATCGGGAGCGACCAAGCTGCCCAACCGGAAGGCCTCGACGGTGTCCGAGCCTACGGCGTGTTCCCGCGCGCGTTCATGTCCTGATCCCTCCTACTGCCAGCGCTGTGATCTGCTCGTCGGGCTCGAGGGCTTCCACGTCCTCGAGGTCGCCGAGCGCGGTGAGCGGCTGCGTGTCGTGGTGGAGTCCGCACCCTCGCCGATGGGCTGCCGGGTCTGCGGAGTCATCACCCACAGCCGCGGTCGCCGCGACGTGGTCCTGGTCGACGTGCCCTGCTTCGGCCGCCCGGTCCAGCTGATCTGGCGCAAGCGCACCTGGCGCTGCGCCGAGCCCACCTGCGAGGTCGGGGGGTTCACCGAGCAGCACGCACAGCTCGCCGCTCCGCGTGCGCTGCTGACCACGCGGGCGTGTTGGTGGGCCATCGCCCAGCTGCGTCGTGAGCACGCGTCCGTGGCCGGTCTGGCTCGCCAGCTCGGCACGACGTGGCGCACCGTGTGGCGCTCGATCAAGCCGCTGCTCGAACAGATGGCCGCCGATGAGGATCGCTTCGCCGACGTCGCCACCCTCGGGGTCGATGAGCACATCTGGCACCACGTCTCCACCAAGCCCATCACCGACGGCGGCCGGGGACCGAAAGAGCTGACCGGGATGGTCGATCTGACCCGTGACCAGCAAGGACGCGTCCGCGCCAGGCTGCTGGACCTGGTCCCGGGCCGGTCGGGGAAGGCCTACGCCGACTGGCTCGACGAACGTGGCGAGGGCTTCCGGGCGGGCGTGAAGGTCGCCGCCTTGGACCCGTTCCAGGGCTACAAGACGGCGATCGACGACAAGCTCCAAGACGCCGTCGCGGTCCTCGACGCCTTCCACATCGTCAAGCTCGGCACCAACGCGGTCGATGAGTGCCGGCGCCGGGTCCAGCAAGAGACCCTGGGCCACCGTGGTCGCAAGGGCGACCCGCTCTACGGCATCTCGAAGCTTCTTCGCGCCGGGGCCGAGAAGCTCACCGACAAGCAGTGGACCCGCTTCGAGAACGCGATCGCCGCCAACGAGGCCCACCTGCAGGTCTACCTCGCCTGGTCCTGCGCCCAACAGTTGCGCTCGGCCTACCGCCACCGCGACACCGCCGAGGGCAAGAAGATCGCCACCAAGATCATCGAGACGTTCCCGACCTGCCCCGTCCCGGAGATCGCCCGGCTGGGCCGCACCCTGAAGCGCTGGCGCACCGCGTTCCTGGCCTACTTCGACACTGGCCGCTCGAACAACGGCGGCACCGAAGCGGTCAACGGACTGATCGAGCTGCACCGCCGCGTCGCCCGCGGGTTCCGCAACCGCGACAACTACCGACTACGCATGCTGCTCATCGGCGGCGGACTCACCAGCCCCCACCTCAAGTAAGAAGAGCCCGTTTAGTGTGCCACCGCGCCGACCTCCACCGTCCTGACCAGCACAAACGCGCGGCCGGCCCCGAAATCAGGCCCGACCTGTGCAAGTCAGGTCGGATTCCGCAACCTGACCAACTACATCGCCAGATCACTGCTCGAGACTGGAGGCTTCAGACCACAACTACACCCTCGATTCGGATGAGCCCTAAATCTGTGCAACTCGGGCCAGACCAGCGGTGACTCCGTCCGCCTCACCCAAGCCCTCGCCGGCCAGGGGGTGAACCCGTTGGCCTGACCACCCTGGTCGGTGGTGGCCACCAGCCCCTCCTGGGCAGATCCCATCGCCACCATCGGGCAGATCTCGTGACCGTCAGCGGGCAGGTCTCATGACCGCCACTGGGCAGCGGAAGGTGTCAAGCAGGTTGAGACACGTCTCGTTACGCGGTCTGTATGAGGGCCTCCGGTGATGGCTGGTTGATCCAGGCGGCCTTGGGCAGCGCCGGTGCCTGGGGTCGGCGGTTGCCGAACCGTTCGGGGTGGGCGGCGTGCGCTGCGTCGAGGGTGGCCTGGCGGTAGGCGCGGATCTCGCTCGCGGTGCCGTGGTGCACCGATGCGGGGGTGTGCAGGCCGATCCCGGAGTGGCGGTGCTCGTGGTTGTAGTAGCCGAAGAACGCCTCGCAGAACGCGCGGGCGTCGGTCAGCGACCCGAACGCCTCGGGGAAGACGGGCGCGTACTTCAGCGTCTTGAACGCCGCCTCGCTGAACGGGTTGTCGTTGCTCACCCGCGGCCGGGAATGAGACCGGTCCACGCCCAGATCGAGCAGCAGCTGGGCGACCGGTTTGGACGTCATCGAGGTGCCCCGGTCGGCATGGACGGCCTCGGGGATGCCGTGCACGCCCATCGCTTCTTCGAGCATCGTCTTGGCGATCTCGGAGTCCTCCACCGTCTGGACGGTCCAGGCGACGACGTAGCGGGAGAAGATGTCGAGCACCACGTAGAGCTGGAACCAGATCCCGCGGCAGGGGCCGCGGAGCTTGGTGATGTCCCACGACCACACCTGCCCGGGACCGGTGGCCAGCAGCTCGGGCTTCTTCTTCGCCGGATGGGTGGCTTGGCGGCGCCGCTCACCGGCGGCGTCGCAGGCACGCAGCAGCCGGTGCATCGTGGACATCGAGCACAGGTAGGTGCCTTCGTCGAGCAACGTGGCCCAGGTCTGCGCCACCGACTTGTCGCAGAACCGCTCGCTGGTCAACACGCCGAGCACCTGCGTCTGCTCGTCCGCGGCGAGCGCGTTCGGTGGTGTCGGTCGCTTCGGTGCCGGGCCGTGCATCCGGGGCCGCTTGGCGCGGTAGTGGCTGCCGCGGGGTCGGCCCAGCAGCTCGCACGCCCGCTTCACGTTGACCTGCTGAGCGAGGTCGTCGACGGCGGGGTTGATCACCGCTTCGGCGGCTTCGCCGTGCCCGTGCTCTCGGAGAGCGTCTCCAAGAGCGCGTGTGCTTTTCCCACGATGTCCAGCGCAGCCCTCGTCCGGGCGAGCTCGGCCTCGGCCCTCTCCGCGCGGATGCGGAGCTGCTCGACCTCCCGGTCACGGCGCTCACGAGCCTTCGGCCCGAGCGCCGATGCCGCGCCGGCCTCGGCGGCCTTGCGCCACTCCACGATGTGAGAGGAGTACAGGCCCTCCCGGCGCAGGATCGAACCACGCTCGCCGCGGTCGGCGGCGTCGTACTCGGCCAGGATCGCGGCCTTGTACTCGGCGGTGAACGTGCGTCTCTTCGGACGGTCAGCTCGAGGGGTCACCACCCCATCATCGATCTGGGCAGCATCAGCCAACGTCATGGTCATCAGGTGTCTCGCTTCTCGCCCCGTGCAGGGAAGGAACTCAGAAGTGGTGTCTCACCTCAGCCTGACGCACAGGGAGTTCCTACTGGCCCTTGACACCTCCGCGCCCCGTAAGCACAGAACGCCATCCCACAGGCGCCGACCCCGAGGTCACAGTGGAACCCGCTCGCGGCCCTTGATTCCTCTGCAACCGACTTGAAGGTTGACCGGGTCCCGCTTCCAGGCCCGCCCCAGCGGAGTGAGCAGCATTTTGATCCCCATCGTTTGGGCTAGTGACCCCGAAGTACGGTGCGATAGACCGCAAGCGTCGCCTTCGCTACCAAGTCAGGGTGCTGGGCAGCAACGGCCGAACGCGCCGTTGACCGGGTGCCATCGCCAATCCTCGCCAGTGCCGTCGCGACGTCTTGGACAGACGAGCCCACCGGCAGAACGATCCCCGCGCGGTCGTCAACTTGAGCTCGAGCGGTACCAACATCAAACGACAGGACCGGACAGTTGCTTGCAAGTGCTTCTGCGAGGGCTATTGATGACGTTTCTCGGAGGGAGGTCGTCACCCAGGCCCTTGCGCGCGCGAGCATTGTCAGCAGAGTAGCTTCATCGACCCGCCCCAAAAACTCTATTCGTCCCGGCAGCGCTGCTGCCGCATCACGGCATTCCGCGGCGTAGCGAGGATCTGAATCACTACCGGCGACCAGCAGGCGGCCGGGTCCACCTCGACGCGCATACTCCAAGAACGCGTCGATGAGAAAACGCTGGTTCTTCCGACGCATCAGATCACCCACCGTCAGAAAGTCGCTCCCCGGCGCGCGCTCGACCGAGAACAACGCCTTCCGGAGCGGATTCGCAATTCGGGTATATTCCACTCCCAACCCTTCAGCGAGGTCTGCAACCTCGTCAGAGATGGCAATCACTTGTCGGGCACCTTTAACCCCCCGGCGGAATGGACCTTCTAAGACAGCGGCGGACAACCGGCCCCGGGCACCGGGATGACGTAACGAGGATTCCAGATGAGGAAATCCGTGAACCGTTAGGACGCTCCTCGGGTGCGCAAGCGTATACTGAGCACCAAGATGTACATGGAGCACGTCGGCGTCTGCCGAGCCGATGGCTTCGTCGAGTCCGCGTGGAACCCGCGTGAATGCGCCGGCTACGGCTCGAAGTTGAGGTAGGCGAACGATCTCAACCGCCGAAGGAGCTAGAGTTGAGTATCCAGAAAATGGATCTATCACGATCGGGCTCACCCCATCGATCTCCGAGAGCGAGCGTGCGAGGCTGGCGACGGCCGCCTCGACCCCACCAGCTGGCATGTCCTCTCGCTCGGGATATGGCCCCAGAATCGCTACTCTCATTTGCTGCCACCCGCTCGCCCCAGCTGGCGCATCTGCGAAATCACCGCTGACGGAGAGTATCGGCTGTCGACCCGCTCCTGCCCTCCGTAGAGGCGTGAAAGACCGCCGGTTCTCAGAATCTCTATCGTAGCGCGCGCGAATTCCTGAGGACTAGTGCGCGACGGACTTGGAAGCACTACACCAGCGGCCGTCTCAGGACCATCAACGAGCATCTCTCGACAAGCACCTACGTCTGATGCCACGACGGGCAAACCTACGCTCATCGCTTCCAAAACCACCATGGGAAACCCCTCATGGAATGAAGGAAGGACCAGGACATCCGCCGTTCTAAGCAGATCTTCAACCTCTTTCGGCGCCAACTGGCCCGTGACGTGGATCCCGAGCTGCGCAGCATCCCGCGCGAAGGATGCCTCGATGGCCGGATCAAGTGGGCCGGCGACGGTCAGCCGTTCGCCACCACGCAGGAGTCTGCCAATCTCCAACAGCACACCGCTCCCTTTGTCATGAGCAACGCGGCCGACGTACAAGAGACGTTCAGCATGCACTCGCGGTGCCTCGAGTCGGCTACGAGTCTGCATGAAATTTGGCAGCCGGGAAATTTTACGCCCAGCCAGTTCCTCCAAGCGTTCTTCTGTTGCGCTGTCAAGGACAACCACGACCGCTGCGGCCCGTAAACCCAGCCTGGCCCACCGTTGGGAGACCGGCGACCGCCCGAGGAGGCCGTCCAGGTGCGAACCATGAATCTGGACGATCACGCGGACCCCCAAGAGCCGCGCAAGGACGATGAACGGCACATCTCGGACGCGGTACCCAATCGTCGGCGAGACAGTCGCCCAGATCGACCGTTTCGTCGTGCGCGCCAATACGAGTGACTTCGTCCAACGATGGATACCCGCCGCTAGGTCTACAAATGCGCCACCTCCCGAGGCGGACTGTGACGGCTTGCGGTGCGGCGGTGACGTGTCTATAAATGTGAGGTCATCGCCCGGCCAAGCCCGCTCTAGTTGAGTCGCCCAGGAATTAATCCCGCCCATCGCCCTTCGGGGCGCCAAGACAATCAAGGCACCGGTCCCCTCACTACCGGACTCTCAATCCGCATTAGCCATCCTTTCCGTATTGCCACGGACGCCAACAACGCGATGTATACCCAGAGAGGCCGCCGGGCCTCTAGCGTCAGAGTCGTCGCCATAACCGCCACGACGACACCCATCAAGAAGAGCTCCTGAGTCCACGGCGAGCGCCGTGCGGCGATTAAAAGGCGCCCGAACATCCAACTCCAAACGGCAATTCCCAGCAGTCCCAGTTCAAGCGCGAGCCCTAGATAGACAGAATGCATAACCGCCGGAATCCCGACCGCTTGCAACATAAATGCGGGGGTGGTTCCGAACCCTGTTCCGACGGCGCTCGGGATCCCCGCTAGGGCAGCGTCCCAAAAGTGCTCGCGCGCATTAAGCGAACCTCCCTGTATTGCTCCAGGAATATCGAGGACTCGCTGTGGCACGTCGACGCCAATTGTCACGGTCAGGGACGCAAGAAATGAAACCAAGCCGGCGCTCAGGATCAGAAGTCCGAACCGCAGCCGAACCATCTGGACGATCACGAGCGCGATAACGCTTATGCCCAGCGCAAGAACACCTGACCTAGAACCTGTCGCAACCAGCGCACCCAAGTGAACAAGGGCGGCAACCAGGCAGACGCTACGCATGCGTCCGTCGGTCGACGGGCGCAATAATTGGGAGACAAGGAACACCACGGCCAACGCGAGCAGTACAGCTATGTCGTTGGCATTGCTGACGGTATCTGCTCGTCCATCGATGTCCCGATCTGCCGCTAGCACCCTCACCGACATTATCGAGGTTCCAGCCAGCAGTGCCATGACAGCCGTCCGAAATGTCCCAGAAATTGCAAGCGCAGCGGCAAGGGAACTTAGCGCTACGAAAGTCAGGACCGTAGCGGCATGCACGGTTCGACCCGTGTCTATCGACCACACTACCGAGAGCCACGCAAGCACGACTACGGAAAGAACAGGAATAGTTACGTGACGATCGATTCCCGCAGCCCATCTTGGCGAAAAAGCGAGGTTTAGACCGACAGCACCGGCCAGGAGAGCCCCTATCCAAAAGGTCAGGGACCGTCCGGCCAAGACGATGTCGATCTCGAAAGGGACCGAAGCGAGGTACAGATACGCGATGATCCGCAAGTGGCTGGGCGGGGCGCCGTTAGCAGGCCTATGCCCACCGGGCTCTACCTGCACGGGACCACCTCGGCGTGTCACCTCCTAATACCAGCCCAAGCGTGATGGCGATTTACGGTAGAGTTAATGAAGTTCACTACTCGTCGCGAGGTATCACGGATCGTATAATCAGCCGGAAGCGACCTATCATCCAAATTGTCGGCAAGCGCGATCTTGATACCTCGTACAACGTCATGTGCATCGAGGCCAGTCATGACAATGGCGCCAACGTCCAGAGCCTCTGGACGCTCGATCGAGTCGCGCAGCGTGATAGCCCGGAAACCCAGGATGGCCGACTCTTCGGCGATGGTGCCGGAATCCGACAGGACACAGGCAGCACCAAGCTGCAGCTTATTGTAATCGTGAAAGCCGAACGGCTCCATAAAATGGATATCTCTCAGGTCGAGCGCAGTGTCAAGCTCTGCGAGACGCTTTCGAGTGCGCGGATGAGTTGACACCACGACACGTTTGCCAAATTCGTCGCGCACGGCCACGAGGCACTCGAGTAGCCTCTCCAGGCGCTCGGGAAAATCCACATTCTCCTCGCGGTGGGCGCTGACCAGAAAATAGCCTCCTCGAGAGAGTCCGAGGCGATCGGGCGCGTCGGATCTTTCGATTTCTTGCCGGAACTCGTCCAACACTTCCCGCATCGGCGATCCCGTGACCAGAACGCGGCGCGGGTGGATGCCCTCAGCGAGTAGGTTTCGGCGCGCGTGCTCGGTGTAGGCCAAATTGAAGTCGGCGACGTGGTCGACAAGGCGACGGTTAGTCTCCTCAGGGACGTTCTCGTCGAAGCAGCGGTTGCCGGCCTCCATGTGATAAGTCGGGACGCGCATCCGCTTGCCCATTAAGGTCGCCACGCAGGAGTTGGTGTCGCCCAGGACGAGCATCGCGTCGGGGTTCTCCTTCGAAATCACCTTTTCCGCGCCGACCAGAACTCCGCCGAGCACCGCGCCCAGGCTTGAGGTGTCGACGCCCATGTAGTGGTCCGGAGCGCGCAGTCCCAGGTCGTCGAAGAAGACTTGATTGAGCGAGTAGTCATAGTTCTGACCCGTGTGGACGAGGACGTGCTCAATGCCCGGGGTGCTGTCGAGCCGCTTCATCACAGCGGCGAGCCGGATGATCTCCGGGCGGGTGCCGACCACGGTCATGACCTTCATGCGGTTGTCTCCTGAGCAATCGTCTCGGGGAACTGATCCGGGTGGTCCAGGTCGAGCAGTTGGTCCGCCCAGAACATCGTCATCAACTCCGTGTCCCCCACGTTACGGATGTTGTGCACCCACAGGGCAGGCATGTCGACGAACGACGGCTCGTCGCCACTCAGGCGGAAGGTCACGACTTCGTCGTGCAGCAAGCGGCGGAGCTCGATCTCGGCCTCCCCCTTGACCACGAAGAACCTCTCCACCTTGTGCAGGTGGTAGTGCTCCCCACGCTTCTGGCCGGGCAGTGTCGTCGACATGAACGCCATGCCTGTGCCTCCGTGCGCGCGAACCGTCTCGTAGAGATCGCCGCGGTTGTCACCGTGCACCTGCGGAAAGATCGGCCACATCTCCGGGAAGGCAGCGGCACGATAGGTGTTGAAGAGATTGCGACGCATTGGCGTCGCGATGTCGGGCACCTCGCCGCGGGTCGCGTACAACTCGTGCGTCTCGAGGAAGAACCGCAGCACCTCGCCGATGCCGGTCGCCTCGGCCGGCACAACTTCGGAGACGTCCCTGCCAAGCGCCTCGATCAGTGCGGCGGCCGCATCCTGAGCATGGAGAAGTTGGATCTCCCGGTCTCCGGCGACGGTGGGCACCCGGCCGGCGGCGACCTCGTGGGCGAAGGTGGCCACGAACGAGTTGTAGCCGGGGCGTCCGTGCTCGCCGAACAGATTGGGCAGGAGCAGGTCGGCAAAGTGACCGCCCATCTCGGCGGCGGCCTCCTTGAGAACCTGCGCCGCGTTGGCTTTGCCGCGACCGTAGGGGTTGTCCAGTTTCGCTTGGATCGAGTTGGCGAAGACCACATCGAAGGGCTTGCCAACCTTGCGCATCGCAGCCGCCAGCGCAGTCGCCAGGTGGACATTGCCCTGCTCAACAGCCTCGTCGGACTCTGCACGGTTAACGCCAGCGATGTGGATCACCGCGTCCACACGGCGGAGTGCCTCGGCGAGGCGGGCAGGTTCGGCGAAGTCGTCGCGCCCCAGGCGCACGGGCTCAACCTGGTGCATAGCCCGGAGCCGGCACGCGGTGTGCCAACCGAGGAAGCCGAAGCCGCCGGTGATGGCGATGCGCCGCGCCGCGGTCACAGCGCCTTCTCCGGGTCGATGCCGGCCACCCTGAGCTCGTGGCGGATCTCCGGAAGCGTCAGAAGCAGGCGCTTAACGCCTTCGACATCGAGGCGCTCGGTGTTGTGCGAGTGGTAGTCCTCGTCGGGGAGGTCGGCGTCTCCCTCGTCGAAGAAGAGCTCGTACTCCAGGCCGCGCGCATCGAGCGGCACCGCATAGTAGTCACCTCGGTCCTCCGCCTTCTGGCGCTCCTCACGACCCAGCAGCGACTCGTACAGCTTCTCCCCGTGGCGGGTACCGATGACGCGAATGTCGGGGTTGTCATTGCCGAACAGCGACGCCACCGCTAGCGCCAGATCGCGGATTGTTGAAGCCGGCGCTTTCCTGACAAAGATGTCACCCGGCCGTGCGTTGTCGAAGGCGTACTGGACCAGGTCGACCGAATCCTCGAGCGACATCAGGAAGCGTGTCATGTCGGGGTCTGTCAGCGTCAGCGGCTTGCCTTCACGCAGCTGCTGAACGAAGACCGGGATCACTGACCCGCGGCTGTACATGACGTTGCCGTAGCGGGTGACCGAGACGGTCGTGCCTGTGTCTGACCAGTTCCGAGCGTAGGACTGAGCGACCTTCTCCATCATCGCTTTGGAGATTCCCATCGCGTTGACCGGGTAGACGGCCTTGTCGGTGCTGAGGCACACCACCGACTTCACACCGGCACGCTCGGCGGCGCGGATGACGTTGTCGCTTCCGTGGACGTTGGTCATTACGGCCTGCTGCGGAAAGAACTCGCAACTCGGGACCTGCTTGAGGGCCGCGGCATGGAAGATATGTTGCACCCCGTGCACGGCATCCTCGACACCTCGGAAGTCGCGGACGTCGCCCACATAAAAGCGGACGCGACTGTCCGCTAATTGGCGACGCATGGTGTCCTGTTTGGCTTCGTCGCGGCTGAAGATGCGGATCTCTGCGACATCGCTCTGGAGCAAACGGCGCACCATCGTGGAGCCGAACGACCCAGTGCCTCCGGTGACGAGGATGGGGCCATGGGGATCGCTCACGAGCGCTTCCTTTCGGGATGAGTCGGGGCCGTATGTCCACCGCGACTGCCTCGCCGCTGGGCGGCACTATCGAGCAGGTCTGAGAGCCGAGCGGCACCGACAGCACGGGCCATCGACGACCGGTAGAGGTCACGCCCCCGCGATCCCATCGCCGTCAATTCGTCCGGAGTCGCCGCCAAGAGCGTGCGCACCGCCTCGACGATGGCGTCGATGTCCCCAGGAGGCGCCGCCGCCCCGGCATCCGCTTCTATGACGACCGACGCAGCGTCACCGCGGGCAACCACCAGCATTGGCCGGGCGCTGGCCAGGCCCGACTGCACCTTGCTCGGCATCGTCACTGCAAAGAGGGGCTCGTCCGCCAGGGCTACCACCGAGACATCAGCGTCCTCTAGGAGCCGACCAGCCTCGGCCCGGTCGACAGGCGCGAGGAAGTGCACGCGCGGGTGGTTGCCTGCCAGCTTGACCAACTGCTTCTTGGTGACGCCGTCCCCGACAAGTACCAGTTGCGCGGGGGCGGTTCGGTCGTCAAGAAACGCCCGCACAACCCCGTCCAGGGCCTGGGCGCGACCATGGTTGCCGGCGTACAGGAAGAGGCGGTCATCCGCGGATGCGCCGACACGATCCGCCAGGGAAATGTGTGTGTCACCGGCACACGTCGCTGCCCCCGCTTGGTCCTCCTCGGGCACCCAGTTGTGCACGACCGACAGTTTCTCGCGTGGGACGCCTCGTGCGGTGAGCAGGTCGACCATGCCTGGGGAGATCACCGCGACGTGATCGGACCATGCGTACGCACGCCGAACGAAGGCATCGATGATCCGGTGCACGACGCGACCCATCGCACCCGGGATGAAGCCGGAGGACAGAACTGAATCTGGCCATACGTCCTGAATCAGTAGCACATACGGGGTGCCCCATAATCGACGCGCCACCATGGCCGGGAGCGCTGCCGTAGCTGGCGAGGAGTACACCAGCGTCGCCTCGGCAGCCCGCAACATGCGCTGACCGAACAGGGCTGAACTGACTGCCCAAGAGACGTAATTGGCAATACGTCCGAGAGCGCCTGAGTCATGGCTCGGGTACAGGGGAGTCCGACGCACGGGCAGGCCGTCGATCTCCTCCATGCGCAGTTCGAGCGCGCGGTGTCCCTCTGCTACCCGGCCGGTCGGGTAGTTGGGCACCCCCGTCAACACCGACACCTCGTGCCCGCATGAGCCGAGGGAGAGCGCGATGTTGCGCGGAATCTCAATCGGCTCCGGCGGAAACCACTGGCACACGAACGCGAGTTTCGTCATCGCGCCGGCACGCCCTTGACAACAGCCCCGGGGGGGACGTCACGCACCACGCAAGCGCTCCCGCCCACCAGGGCACCGGCTCCGACAGTCAACCGATTAAGCACCACTGCGCCCACGCCGATCAGGGCACCTTCCCCGACGTGACAGTCGCCCGAGACCGACGCGGCAGGATTCATGCTGACGAAACTAGCCAGCACGCTGTCGTGACCAACGGTGACGTTGGGATTGAGGTGGACGTGACGCCCGAGACGGATGTTGGTGGTGAGTCGTGCTCCGGCCAGAATCACGGTGCCCTCCCCCAAACTGCACCCGGAGCCGATAGTGGCATCCGGGTGGACGAGGGTTGCCGCCCGAAAACCCGCCTCGTCCATGCGGTCAGCGAGCATTCGGCGGACGCGGGGATTGCCCACGCCAACGACGTACCCCGGACGATCGGCACGACTCAGGACGCCCTCCGTAGTTCCCAGGTATGGGATTCCCCGGCCCTCCAGCCGCTTGAGATTCTCGGTCGAAGGGGAGTCATCCACGACCCCGAGGAGGCTCCAGCGCGGCTCATTCGCAGCACGGTTGACCGCCTCCACGACATCAGCAGTCTCTCGGCCAAACCCGCCGGCGCCGAGGATCACCAGAGGATCAGGCATGCGAATTCCCCATGAACTCAGGCATGGTCACGTCGCCGTCAGCTGCGATCCCGTCCCGCTTCACGACCTTGGCGATCGTCATGAGGACGATCCTCAAGTCGAGAAGTAGCGAACGGTCGTCGACGTACTCGACATCCTTCGCGAACTTGTCGTCCCAAGAGATTGCGTTGCGTCCGCTTACCTGTGCCAGCCCGGTAATGCCGGGGCGCACTTCGTGGCGTCGGGCCTGCTCCGGGGTGTACCGGTCCAGATAGCGCACCAACAAGGGCCTGGGGCCGACAAGGCTCATGTCGCCTTTGATGACGTTCCACAGGGTCGGAAGTTCATCCAAGCTCGTCGCACGCAGGAGCGAGCCGAGTGGGGTCATGCGTTGCGCATCGCTGACCCGCCCGGCCTCCTCATCGACGTCGAGCATGGTCCGGAACTTGACCAACTCGAAGATCTCACCGTCCTTCCCTGGCCGTTCCTGGCGGAAGAGGACCGGCGAGCCGAGCCGGCGCTTGATAAGGAGACCGATGACCGCCTGCATCGGTAGGGAGGCCAGGAGGGCGAGCGAACCCACCGTCGCGTCTATCGTCCGCTTGACGAAGTCATACGGCCGCATCAGTCGGTCACCTCCTTGATCTCAGCGATCACACGGTCGAAGGCCTCGTCCGCGAGTGCTGAGCCGCTCGGCAGGGTGAGACCGTGCGCGAAGAGTCGTTCGGACGACCCGTCCAGACTGCCGGCGAAACCGGCACAGGTGGGCTGGAGATGCATCGGCTTCCACACCGGTCGCGTCTCGATCCCAGCTGCGCCTAGCGCCGCGCCGAGATCGCCCGCGGACCACGGCGACAGGGCTGGATCGACGAGGATCGCGGTCAGCCAGCAGTTGTCTTCGGCGTCGGCGGCTCCGCCCAGGATCTCGACCCCGGGTTGACCGGCGAGGGCTTCGCGGTACCGCTCGCGCCACTGCCGGCGCCGCTTGACCATGTCATCGAGCCGGCGGAGCTGGGCGCGACCTAGCGCCGCCAGGATGTTGGAGAGCCGGTAGTTGTAGCCGATCTCGGTGTGCTCGTAATGCGGCACGGGCTCACGCGCCTGGGTGGACAGCTTGCGGACGTGCGCGGCGAGGTCACCGTCGTTCGTCAGCAGCATCCCGCCGCCGGACGTCGTCATGATCTTGTTGCCGTTGAAGGAGATCACGGAGGCGTCCCCAAACGCTCCCGCGAGACGTCCCCGATAGGTTGCACCGAAGGATTCGGCCGCGTCGCAGAGAAGCCGCGCACCCGCCGACTCGGCGATCGCGCTGATCGCGTCGTAGTCGACGCACTTGCCCAGCATGTCCACCGGGACGATCGCCGGGACGCTGGCGCCCTCGGACTTCAGACCCGTTAGGGCCTGCTCGAGGAGCGCGGGGTTCATGTTCCCCGTCTCTTCGAGGCAGTCGACGAAGTAGGGCGTGGCCCCCACGTATCGGATGGCGTTCACGGTGGCCGCGAAGGTGAAGGTCGACACCGGCACGACGTCGCCGGGGCCAACCCCCCACGAGACGAGTGCCAGGTGGAGCGCAGCGGTGCCGGAGGAAAGCCCGACGGCGTGCTCGACGCCCACGCGCCCGGCGACTTCTTCCTCGAAGGCGGTGAGGTCCGGTCCGGCGGGAGCGACCCACCCCGAGCGCAGCGCGGCGAGGACGAACTCCTCCTCGAGCGGCCCGGTATCGGGCGACGAGAGGGGTACGGTGAACAACTTTGCTCCCAAATCTATCGATTTCCCGGCCACAGTCTGCCCCACGTTAGGGTGTGGTCGCTGCCGTTCGCTCGGGGGCTGACCAGCGCCGTACCCAAGGAGAGCCTGTGGAACTCCGCGACTACCTGCGGATCATGCGGCGACGATGGAAGTCCATCGTCGCCGTCTTCGTGCTGTGTGTGGCAGCCGCGGCCCTGCTGACCTTCCAGGCGACCCCTCAGTACTCCTCGACCGCGCGGCTCTTCGTCTCGACGATGCCGTCCGACACCAACGAGGCCTACCAGGGAAGCCTCTTCGCCAGCCAGCGGGTGACGTCCTATGCCGACCTCGTCAACGGTCGGGAACTCACCGAGCGGGTGGCCGACAGGCTAGGTGTCGCAGACGACGAGAACTCACTGGCGAGCCAGGTCACTGCACGCGCCGTCCCCGACACGGTCATCCTCGAGCTCAGCGTCACCGATCCGCGTCCCTCGCAGGCTCAGGAGATCGCGCAGGCCTACGCCGA